>NZ_CP069396.1:4880000-5188665 GCF_016887565.1 Archangium violaceum | reverse complement strand
CCGTTCGGAGCGGGGAACTCCCGGTGCTTTCGCACTTTCGAGATCCAGAACATTGGGTGCTACTCACTACTGAGCAGGTTATCACATGGCGACCTGACGGCATCCTGCATCTTCCCTGGAGCGAAATTGAAGGCGCGACGGTAGATGCAGCTCACGTCGACGGAACCCTGGCCTCAAGCCCAAACGGAAAACTGGCCCTCAATCGACTGAAGATTCTGCTCCGAAGAGGAGAGACGGTGGAACTAGAGCTTGAGGCAGGGGCGGCATTCTTCGGTTTTTGGAATGCACTGAAGATGGTTGCCGCCATGAACAATGCATAGAGACGTCGGCCAGCGTCATTCTTTATTGCGTCGGTCGCCGAAGCGAGTCTAAAGGCCGCTCCGGTGGGATTCGAGCCGAACCTGCACCGCACGGATCATCCGGATGCAGAGGATTGCCGCGACGAGGGTGCACACCCACGAGCCGATTTCGATCAGGTACACCCTGATCGCGAGTGACGGGGGTCCTCTTGCCCGCCTGTCTACAGCGTGGACGATGCTAGGAATGATGTGGTTCTGCTTCCTACGGAAATGAGACTTCGCCAAGGGTGATGGTGCGCTGGCGAGTCGCGTCCCAGAGGATGAGGGTGTAGGTGCCCCTGGCCTGTTTCTCCGTGGCCAGTACCTCCACCACGACGCGCCCTCGCTTGCCCTCCTCTCCTGGCGCGGCCGGAACGATGGGGTCCGGCTGCCAGAGCAGCAGCGGCTTGAGGACCTCGCCCTTGGGCCCGCGGAGTACCGCGCCCGTCGCCGTCCAGGGCGTCGTGCCCGGGTTCGCGAGGTACACCTCTACCGCCACCCGCTCCTTGGAGCGGTAGCTGAAGACGCGATCCTTGATGAGGGTATTTCCCTCCTTCTCGGTGGCATCGTCGGTCAGGTCCTTGCCGTCAACACCCCTTCCAAGATTCACCAGTCCGGACGCAACGGCACCAGTCAAGCCATCCGGCACGCCGCGCTCGGAGCGGAGCTGCCGCACCTCCTCACGGCACTGCTGGACCTGAGCCTCAGCCTCCTTGGCGACTTGCTGGAAGTGCGCCACGGGGCGCGACTGCCGCAGCACCTTCACCTCCTGCATTCCGAGCCCGGGATGGACGACGAGCACGAAGGTGGCGCACGCGGGCGCGGCACCGTCCGCGAAGCACACTTCCACTTCGGTCCGCTTCCCGGGGGCCAGGTTCTCTCGAGGAGCCAGCGTGAGCATCTGCTGCCCCAAGGCCCAGTCCTCGAACCATCCCCGCTCTTGAATGTTCAGGGAGTCCTGCCGGAGCAACGAGTCGAATCGGAAGGTGATGGTGCGTATTCCGGCCATCGCGATCACTCGTTCCGGACGAAGCCGATCACCTGTTCCGGACGAAGCCGATCATCGGAGCGGAGCGACGCTGGTGCCCCTCACTTCTCCGGCTTCGGCTCGGTCGTCAACTTTCCATGCTGCTTGCGGATGGACTCGCCCATCAGCTTGATGCGGTGGGCGTTGTGGACCACCCGGTCGAGGATGGCGTCGGCGACGGTCGCATCACCGATGAGCGCGTGCCATTGCTTGGGATCGAGCTGGGAGGTGATGACGGTGGAAGCAGTTCCACACCGGTCCTCCAAGACTTCGAGCAGGTCCCTTCGCTCGTTGGCCGTCAGTGGCTCCAAGCCGAAGTCGTCGAGGATGAAGACGTGCGCCTTGGACAAGCGCTGCAGCACCGTGCGCCAGGTGCCATCGGCCCGCGCCTGGGCCAGCTCGTCGTAGAGCCGGGAGGCCCTGCGGTACACCACCGTGTAGCCTTCGCGGCACGCCTTGTTGCCCAGCGCGCACGCCAGGTAGCTCTTGCCCATTCCCGTCGGCCCGGTGAGCAGGACGTTCTGGTGGGCGGCCACCCAGCGGCACGAGGCCAGCTCCACCACCTGGGCCCTCGTCAGCCCTCGGGCGTGGGCGTAGTCGATGTCCTCCACGCATGCCGGCTGCCGCAGCTTCGCGTTCTTCAACCGCAGGGAGAGCTTGCGGTTCTCTCGCTGCGTCCACTCGGCGTCCACCAGCAGCCCGAGCAACTCGGACGCGCTGACGTCCTGCGTGGGAGGCACGTCCAGCCACCCCTCCAGGTAGCTGGCCATCCCCAGCAGCTTCATCGCCTTGAGCTTCTCCAGTGTCTGTTTCATCAGCATGGCTTTCCTCTGTGTGAGCGAGCTCGGCGATAGCGCGCGGCGGCGCGCACCGCGCGACGCCGCGCTCCCCCGGGGCAGAGAGCTCGAGGACTGCCCGAGGGGGAGGAAGACTCTCACCTCAGTGGTAGTAGTCAGGGCCGCGGATGTTCTCGTGGACGGGCAGCGCGGCGCGCTCCTCGGCCACCGGCTCCACGGCTTCCAGCTTGTTGCGCAGGATGGCGGCGACGCTGCCGTAGGTACAGGCACGATGCCGAAGCGCACGCGCGCACGCGCGCTCCAACCGCTCCGGGCCGTACTTCTCCTTCAAGCGGATGAGGCCCAGGCAGGCGCGGAACCCCTGCTCGGGATGTTTGCGCCGACGCATCAGCTCCTCGGCCAGCGCCGCAGTCGAGGGGCCCACCTTGGCCGCCCACTCGAGTATTCGCGAGGGCGTCCACTGCGCATGGGCGCGGTGCGAGCTGGGCATGTGCTCGGGCAGCGTCGTCGGCCGCGGCCCGCTGGCGCGCGGGTGGCTGGCGACGCGACGGCCTGCGAGGAAGACTTCGACGCACGCCGTGGTGGCGCGTACTTCCACCCGCTTGCCCACTAAGAGCTCGTTTCAAAAATGGACCTGAGAGGTCAGGTAACATGCCCTGCCTATTCAGGGCCATTTCGTAAATGGCGCTCAAGCACGCGATAGAGAAGGAGGCAGTGGCCAAGGCGAAGGAGTGCCAGGTGCATCTGTGGGTTCCGCTCTTCGCGAATCCGCAGGCGTTTCATCTGGTGGAACCAGTCCAGGGAGCGCTCCACCACCCAGCGATGGCGTCCCAAACGCTCCTTCGACTCCACGCCTCGGCGGGCGATGCGGGGAACGATGTGGCGCTTCCGTAATCCCCGGCGGGTATCGGCATAATCGTACCCCTTGTCGCCGTGCCCTTTCGCCGGACGCCTGCGTGGCCTGCCTCGTGGCCCCTTGATGGGGAGGATGGCGTCGAGGAGCGGCAGCGCCTCGCGCTTGTCGTGCACGTTGGCGGCCGACAGCAAGGTGGCCAGCGGCAGGCCCCGGCGGTCTACGACCAGGTGGTGCTTGCTGCCCGCCTTTCCTCTGTCCGTTGGATTCGGGCCTGTTTGGGCCCCCCTTTTATCGCCCGTAGGCTGCTGGAGTCGAACGAGGCCCGGCTCCAGTCAATGAGCCCCTTGTGCCCCAACTCGTTCAGCAACACCCGCTGGAGCTTCTCGAAGACTCCTGCTCGGCTCCACTTTCGCAGCCTCCTCCAGCACGTCGCCCCGCTGCACCCGAACACCTCGGCTGGCAGGTCTCTCCAGGCGATGCCCGTCCTGAGCACGAAGATAATGCCCCGCAGGCACGCCCTATCGTCGCGCAATGGACGACCTCTTCTCCCTTTGCGGCGATGTCGTGGCAGCAGCGGCTCCACCCTCGCCCACAGCTCGTCCGGGACCAGTTCGCGCCTCATGCTTGCGAGGATGAGCACCAGGTACGTAGAGGGAAGTCTGGATACCTCTGCGGTTCATTTATGAAACAATCCCGGGGAGGCAGGTCAGATGACCTAGGCTCCCTGGTCCATTTTTGAAACGAGCTCTAACTGGTACGGCACGCTGTAGAGGTGCTCATCCACCTCGATGTGGTAGTCGATGTTGACGCGCGCCTTCTTCCACCACGCCAGCTCGTAGCGCTCCGCGGGCAGGGGCTTGAGCGCGGGCCGGTCCACCTCCTCGAAGAGCTGCCGCCGCGACTTGCCCAGCTTGCGCATGGGGCGCTCGTTGAGCTTCTCGAGCAACGGACGCACCGCCTCGCGCACCTGCTGCAACGTGCTGAAGCGCTGGTGGCGCAGCACGGCCAGAATCCACCTCTCGGCCAGCAGCACCGCGGCCTCCACCTTCGCCTTGTCTCGCGGCTTGCGCACGCGCGCGGGAATGACGGCGAAACCGTAGTGCCGGGCCAGCTCCGCGTAGGTGGGGTTGAGCTCCGGCTCGTACCGGTCAGGCCGCTGCACTGCCGCCTTGAGATTGTCGGGCACCACCACCTGAGGCACGCCGCCAAAGTACTCCAGCGCTCGGCTGTGGCAGCCCACCCACGTGGCCAGGTCCTCCCCCAGCACCGGCTCCACGTAGGTGTAGCTGCTGGCGCCCAGCACGAAGAGGAAGAGCTTCACCTTCTGCCTCTCCCCCGTCTCGGGCACCACCAGCTCGAGCCCATCCCCGCTGAAGTCCACGAAGCCCTTCTCTCCGGCCCGGTGCGTCTGCCGCATCGTCACCGACAGTTGCGCGCACCAGCGCGCGTAGTGCTCGCAGAACTGGCTGTACTGGTAGCCATCCGGGTGCTGCTCCCGGTACTCCTGCCACAGCAATTGCTTGGTGACGTGCTTGCGCCGAAGCTCCTCGTGGATTCGCGCGAAGTCGGGCTCCGGGCGATTGAGCTTCGGCTTGTGCTCGTCGGGGAAGAGCAGCTGCTCCAGAGCTGCGTCATCGTCCAGCTCCGCCGGCAGTGGCCAGTTCAGCCGCGCCAGCTTTATCCGGCCCAGGTAATCGCTCACCGTGCTCGGTGACAGTCCGCAGCTGCGCGCTATCGCCCTGCCGGTCAGTCCCATTTCCAGGTGTAGTCTCAGAATCTCTCGTAGCTTCCTCATGGACATCCTCGGTGCGGCCAGGTCCTCCTCCTTGCGAGGGAGGCAGCCTGCTTCCATGTGACGTCCAGCGTCTTCTCCGCTCCCATGACTCCGGGGATGACCCCTTGGACTGCATCCGTCATCCCTACGTCCGTGTCACCGATCGGCTTGCTCCGGAATCGGTGATCGGCTTGCTCCGGAATCGGTGATCGGCTTGCTCCGGAATCGGTGATCGCGATGGTCCGGTGCACGCACTCAGGCCGGCTGGCCGGCACCCGCAGGGCCCGCGAAGGGTCGTTCTCCTCGGGCAGGAGGCCCTGGACCCGGAGCCAGGAGCAGAACGCCTTGAAGACGATGATCCGCGTCTTCCTCGCCGTCAGCCACCGGTTCAGGGTCGCCTTCACGCCGCTGGGGTCCAGCTTCGCGAGGTTGGCGCCCTTCAAGCTCGTGGCCCAGGCATTCAGGTACCGGCGGCTGTCCTGGATGTAGGACTCGGAGTGCCCGCTGGTCCGGAGGTGCCCCACGTACCGGGCGATGCTGTCCACCCCGAGGCGAACATCGTGCTGCATCCGCCGGGGCCGGTAGGAGGCCGGGTCACGAAAGAAGAGGGCCAGCTCGGCCTCCGCCAGTTCCTCGGTGCGGACATCCAGAACATGCTGGTAGGCCATCCCGTCCACGGTCTTCCTGAGCACGTAGACCGTCTGCCCGTTGCGCTTCTGGTACGTCCGACCGCCCCTCCAGGTGCCCGTCCAGCGCGGCATCTGGCTGCTCCTTGGTACCGTCCTTGGTACCGGAAGACAGCCAGGGCCGAGCCAAGGGGCCCATCCCCTCGTAACCTGCCGTGATCACGGCGGTTGCATCGTGGCGTAGCGACTCCGGACCTGGTGGCCGGCCCGGTCTTCAAAACCGGTGGGGGGCATGGAGACATGTCCCTGGGAGGTTCGATTCCTCTGTCCTACCGACCCGTTTTCATTGAAATTTCCTGAAACCGCCCCAGTGGGGTTGTGGGACGCCCTGCCCTCTTGTGCCTCCTGTACCCAACTTTTACCCAAGTGGGGGTTGGGTACAGGAGCCGGACATGCCCAAGTGGAGCGGGAAGTGGCTCGGAGGCCGCACGTACACGGCCAACGACGGCAGCACGCGGTGGATCATCCGCAAGACCGTCGCCGGGGCCGCCTACAACATCACGCTGGACGTGCGGAGCGAGGCCGAGGCCCTGGCCGAGCTGGCGGTGTTCCGCCGCAACCCGGCCGCGTACCGGACCGCGAACCAGGAGCGCGTGGAGGGGGCCCAGAAGGCCCAGGAGGACGCCGCGAAGGCGGTGTTCCTGGACGAGAACCGCGCCCAACGGTTCCTCCAGCACCTGAAGGACACCGACAGGTCCGTCGAATACCTCAAGAGCACGCGCAGCTATTTGGCTGCCTGGGCCACCGCACTCGCGGGCAAGGATCTCCGCGCGTTGACGGGTCCGGCGCTGAAGAAGCTGCTGGCCACCTGGGACACCGGCAAGAAGTGGCGAATCATCGTCTTCAAGTCCTTTACCTCGTACCTCCAGGATGCCGGTGAGTTGGACCCGATGGAGAACCCGGGGCGATTCCTGAAGGTGCCGCCTGCGCGCCGGAACCACGAACTCAAGGGCTACGGCATCGAGCACATCCAGAAGCTCTACGCGGCGCTGGGCTCGCAGGCCATCCGCGACGTGCTGTGCCTCCAGGCCAAGAGCGGGATGCACGGCACCGAAGTGGATCGGCTGGCCAGCGGTGACGGCAAGATCGCGGTCCTGAAGAACCAGGGCGAGATCGCTGGCACCGTCACCTTCAAGCACAAGACGGGCAAGCGCTTCACCGTGTCCCTCGATGCCCAGGCGCTCGCCGCCGCCCAGCGTCTCCAGGTACGAGGCTCAGCACCGGATCGGCAGACCATCCGTGAGGCCGTCGAGCGAGTGTGCGAGCGCACGGGCCTGGAGTTCGTCCACTTCGGTGCCATCCGGCACAGCTTCGCCACGTGGCTGATCGAGCGGGGCAGCACCTACAACCCGCAGGGAGGTGGCTTGCCCCTGGAGGCCGTCTCTCAAGCGCTCAACCACAGCAGTATACGTACCACGGCTCACGAGCACCATCACCAACCCCTCGGCCAACGCGCTCCTCACGCCAACCGTCATCAGCTACCGCTCCACCACCACGCGCCGGGAAAAAGGCGAAGACGTGATGCGGGTGGCCGTGGCGATGGTCATGGACAACCCCGGCACGGCCCCCTGGACGGCCAAGGATGCGGCACTGCTGGTGGGAAAGGGCCAGGACGTGAAGGAAGCGAAGGCGTGGCAGCTCGCGCCCATTCCGCCGGGAGGGTCGGGCCTCGTGATGGTGGAGACGGAGTTGCTGGCTCACGAGGCGCGGGGCACCTTCACCCTCAAGTTGTGGGACGAGAACGGAGGCCGGCTTGTCACCCTGGGTGGAGTGACCTTCCCGTGAACCCCGCTCCAGGGGTTGTCGTACCAATTGGGTAGCCTTCCGGATTGGCTACCCATAGAGGGGTGGCCGGGAGGAATCCCCATGAAGCTGTGCTGCACGGTTGTGATGCTGGCTCTCCTCGTCGGGTGTGGCACGGCGTCCCGGGTCGTGCGCCTGGACACGGGCCAGACCGACCCCCTCGTCTTCACCCCTCGTTCCAGCGCCAGGCCGGTGACTCTGGGCAGCGGCGAGTTCGAGGAGGCCGTGTCGGAACTGGCTCGGGATGTTCGGCCCCCCACTCGGCCCCAGGAAGCCGCCCGGCGGCTGTTCGAGATGGAGGCGCGGAGCGGTTCGTACTCGTACGAGACACCCAGCCGCCGCATCACTCCGCTCAAGCCGGGCGAGCACCTGGAGGGGCAGTCCACAACGCCGGAGGTGGAGTTGACGCGCGACTACCTGCGTTGGTGCGAGCGCACCGGCAGGCCCGGGGACTGTCTCCGCCTGCTGGCGGAGAGCCCCACCGTCAATGGGGATGGGCGTTTCGCGCTGGCCATGGCCCTGGCCAAGGGCGCCGTGCTGGACGAGATGCTGGAGGCGTTCAAGGACATGGCCGACCCCCACGCCATGGTGGCAGCGGTCCTCTGGACCTGGACCACGTACATGATCCTCGTCGCCATTCCCGACGTGACGATCTCCAAGGGCCTCGCGGCCGTGATGACCGCCACGATTATTTCGTACGTGGGCGTCGATACCTTCTGGGGCCTCGTCGTGGGCTTCAAGCGGCTGATGGACGAGGCGGACCGGGCCACCACGTTCAACGAGCTGCGCGCAGCGGGCGAGCGGTACGGCAAGCTCATGGGCAGGAACGCGGCGCGAGCCTTCGCCATGCTGGCCATGGCGGCCATCGGCAACACGGCACCGGGGTTGGCCGCGAAGGTGTCGAAGCTGCCCGGCTCGATGCAGGCAGCCGTACAAGCCGAGACGCAGGTGGGCATCCGGCTCGCGGCGGTGGGGGAAGTGAAGACGGTCGCCGTGAGTGCCGAGACCGTCACCATCGCCCTCGCTCCAGGTGCGGTGGCCATGACATCAAGCGGCACGAGCGGTGGCGACACTCCGAAGGGGGACGACCTTGAGCAGGTCAATGCGCGGTGGCATGAAGGGAGTTACGACTCTCCGTCGAAGTCACTCCAGGCCCACTTCAACAAACATGGAGCAGAGGTTGATGCCAAAGACGTCGCGCAGTATCTACGGAAGGCCCTTGAATTCGCACAAAGACTGAGGGGCGCACAAAAATTCCCAGTTGAAGGCGCCACCGAGGGTGTGATTCGCTATGTCAAGAACGGCCGGTATATTGATCTTGCATCAGATGGGCGAATCTTATCTTTCGGGTCTCGGTAGAACAAACCAGAAGGGAGAAATCAGATGGATTGGAGGGCAATCGATCTGCATGGTGCCGCGAGCATTTCGCGGGTGGTCAACGTCTTCGAGATTCGCGACATGCGCGGCATTCCATGGACCAAATACAAGATCAAGGTTCTCGAAGAAGGCTCCGGGCACTTCCTCGCAATTGCCAATGTGAGTGTAAAAAATGCCAATGGCACCCCTGATGGGGAGGCAGGACTCGGACGGACAGAAGTAGAGGCCCTCCAGGATCTCATCACGAGACTGGGTGAAAGATTGAACTCTCGCAAGGACTGGCGAGATGAGGACTTTGAATGGACTGACCCACAGGACTTCTGAGGGATGAGTAACTCGACGCTGTATAGATTGATCAATGTCTTCCGTCGCATCAGTGCCGAAAAAGCCATTATCTACCGATGCTTTGAACTGATTCCGGAAGGAGGTTTTGTCGTCCAAAGCGCCGACTGGATCAACCTACCAATGCGTCCGGAATCCATGAATCATCATGAACGGCAGCTCTGGGAACTCTTTTGTGAGGAGGCTCCTGATCAACGCTCTGTACCCTATGCCTCCATCGAGGAGGCAATCGCCGCGTTCGATGCTGAATTCGGCAACTGACGTTGAGGCATCACATGGACGACAAGCGCACGAGCAAGGAAGCATACGCGGAGCAGATCTTGTGGCTCCGTGCAAAGGACGGGGATGAAGTGCAGCGACTCATCGCCGTAGCCTCCCTCGGCATGTGTCGCGCGTTGGCCACGGGCACGATCAGCCCTGCCTACGCTTGTCACCGGCTTTTCGGACCGGCCTTGCTGGCGCGACTCGATCAGCTCGGCGCATCCCCCGGGCTTCGCCATGCAATCCACATGGCCACCGAGCTTGAAGATGTGGCCGACCTCATCCCGGACAAATTGGCCAGCGCGATCGCGGATGTCGAAGCCGAACTCCTGAAGGCCCTGGCGGATTTCCCTCCGTCCGACCTTGCTGGCGAGAAGTGGCTGGTGAGGGCCCCGTGAGGATCCAGCTTTCCGACCTGCGACGGGCGGCAGATGCCCTGTTCGATCACCTGGAACGGACAGGCCGCACGGAGATCGACCTCACCGAGGACTTCTACTGGAACATCCCGGAGAAGCACCTGTACTCGGTGTACTCCCCTCCTCCCGAGTCCGAGCTGACGGTGGGGCAGTTGTCCGATGACTGGAACGAGGTGGCGAGGATCGCGTCCGGCCAACGCCCTCCGATCGCCTACGCCCTGGTCTGGCTCTCGTCGCTCCTGCGCTTCATCGGCTCGAAGCTCGTCTCCTAATGGGACCACGGGGACATGCAGCCGCCGCGTACCCAAATCGTACCCAAGATGAACGGACGCGGGTGGACCTCCACGGACGCGCCGCCGACCCCTCTCCAGAGGGAAGCTAACCCCCACGAGGACCCCGCCGATCCGGGCGATGGGGCTTCAAAACCGGTGGGGGGCATGGAGACATGTCCCTGGGAGGTTCGATTCCTCTGTCCTACCGAGTCGTTTCTCTTCTGGAAACGGGCACTTGGAGCTGTTGGATCGGCGGGTCCAAGTGTTCGGACGAGCACACAAGCGTTTATCCTTACCCTCTGCGAACGCGCCTTACCGTTCGTTCCACTGCGGCCTTTACTGACCTGACGCTGTCAACGGTGACGACCCACGGACCGCCGAGTGGCTCAGAAGATGCGGAGGACCCTCGACGTCTTGGTCGATATGGGAGATCGCCGTAGCGCAGCGTTACAGGTGAGGGAAATCTTCAAGGATATTCGGATCAGCGCGCCGGCTGCACGGGTGGTCTAAAATCCGTAACAGCTCGCCGCAGTCCGTCTGGACGGGGCGGGTATATGAGCCTGCCGGGTATCGAAGCAAGGCGCAGAAACGTCAGTCGAAGCTGGACGGGAGCGTGACGGTGCCGGGATTCTCGATGGCCGTAGTGATTCTTGCGGCCCACCACCATGTGGGGCGCGGGGCACCTTCAAGCTGGGGGACGAAAACGAAGGCTGGCTTGTCACCCTCGGCAGCATAACCTTCCCGTGAACCCCGTCCCGGGGGCTGTCGTACCCGCTGGATCCTCCCAGACTGGCTACCCATGGAGAGATGGCCGGGAGGAATCCCCATGAAGCTGTGCTGCACGGCTGTGATGATGGTTCTCCTCTTCGGGTGTGGCACTGCCTCCCGGGTCGTGCGCCTGGACACAGACCAGACCGACCCTCTCGTCTTCACCCCTCGTTCCGGTGCCAGGCCAGTGGACTGGCACGAGGCCTCTCGCGCGAGAGCCTCGCGGCAAAGCGCCCTCGCGGCCCAGCTGGCATTTCGCAGTGCCGTTCTCGACGTGTCGGACTCCACCCGCCGCATCTCCGCAGAGCTCTCCAAGCTCAAGGCCAGTGGGCGTGGCCTCGCCAGCGGAAACGGCGTCTTCCTCCGCTACGTCGATTACGGCGCCCAGCAACTGCGGTGGATGGAGGCCCAGCTCGCCGCCTCCTCCCGGCTGGCCAACGCCGCCTCGGAGGTGGAGGACCCGGACATGCAACTCGCCCTATTGCGCCTCGCCGGCCCTCGGCTGGAAGCCGCCATGGTGGGCTCACTCCTGCTCGCCGTCTGGGTGGACTCCCTCAACCTCGCCGACGTCGCGCTCAGACAGCACCTCTACCCCGTGGAGACGCTCTTCGCGGACATGTGGCGCAGACAGAGGATGCTCGAGCCCGCCATGACGGCGCTCTCCTCCCGGGAGCACGGGATGGTGGAGGCCGCGGCGCAAGACGTGCCCCCGCTGGTAGGCCACCTCACGGACGAGTTCGCGGCCACCGTGGAGAGAATGCGCGTGGCAGCGGAGAACCTCCAGAAGTTGCTGCTGCTCAAGGAGGCCATCGAGTCCATCACCATGCTCTCGACCATGAGGTTTTCGCTGCCCTCGGTGCCTCCGTCCGCTCCCGCCCTGGTCGGCATCGGCCTGGCGGTTGGCGGCGACGGCGTGATGATGGGCTCGCGGATTGTCGCGTCCGCCGAGTGGGTGGAACTGGTGCGCCAGCTGGTGCGCGCGGGCGTGCTCTCCCTGCCCCTCGTCGGCGCCGCCGTCCGAATTCAGGCGGGCCAGGTGATGCTGGCACAGGCGCACAACGAGCTACCCAGGGGCGTGAGGGACGCGCTGGGCGATGGGCCCGAGGTGGGGGCCATGCACGAGACGGGCAAAGCGGGGGCAGGCATGGCCGAGCCGCCGCGGCACCACGTCATGCCCAAGGAGTTCCGCGAGTGGTTCGAGAAGCGCGGCTTCACGGGCGAGATGGACATCAACGAGTTCTGCGTCGAGATGGAGCAGGCATACCACGAGGCCATTCACGGCGGTGGCGACTGGAAGCTAGGCCGCAAATGGCCTGGTGAATGGAACCGGATGGTCATGGATGCGCTAAATCAAGCCGAGACCAGGGCGGGCCGGATGTTGACGCGGAATGAGGTCCTGGACATCGTCGCGTATCGTATGCGGCGCTATGGTATCCCGATGGAGTTCACTCGCTGGAGAGGGCAATGAGCGGCGAACAAGCTTGGCGAGGCAACTGGAGGGTCCGCCTGTATGAGCGGGTCCGTGAGCGCGGTTACGATTCGCTTACCGCCTTCGCGAACGCCCGCCCCACCGCTTCGCTGGTTGCGCTGGCCGAGGAACTTGGTGCCGACGATGTCGTAGGGGCACAGGTGTTGAGCGGGCTGCTCGCCGAGGCGGAACGGAGCAAGCAGGTCACGCGCTTTGTCCGCGATGTGCTTGTGCGCGAACTGTCAGAGTGTCTTCCCAACGGC
This sequence comes from Archangium violaceum, assembly GCF_016887565.1. NCBI lineage: Bacteria > Pseudomonadati > Myxococcota > Myxococcia > Myxococcales > Archangiaceae > Archangium > Archangium violaceum. The sequence goes on along the minus strand of NZ_CP069396.1, from coordinate 5,176,217 downwards.
TGGCCAGCCGTGCTGGATGACGCAAACCGTTTCAAAGTTGCCAAGGCGCTCGGCTCGTGGTTCGCCGACACCCCAGAAACTCATAGGGAGCGTGCCGATAAAGTTGGTGATGTGCTCCTCGCCACGCCTCCTCCTCCCGGGTGGCGACCGCTCGGGCCGGACGACGAACTGCTACTCACGCTCCTGCCTGACGAAAAAGCCTGAGTTTCACCTCTTGGTCGAGCCAGGCCGCACGATGGCGGCACCTGGCAGCGCTGGTACCAGACACACCAGGCAGGACGGCGGCATGAGCCCTACTCTCCTGCCGCTCCTGAGCATCTTCTCCGAAGATCGGGTCGCAGCCTGCGTATTCCGACGGGCGCCTCGGGCAGGCACCGGCCGGGTGGTGACGGCACTGGGCTCCATGAAGTCTACGACGTACACAGTGGCGGACTCGAGGCCGGGCTCCGGTATGGCGGCCACCCGCTCCTTGGAACCGGCGGGGGCATGAGCGAGTTGTGACGGTAGCCCGCGAGGAGGCTGCCGTGTGAGGTGCCCGTGGCACGCGAGGACTGCCGGAGCACCCCACCGTATAGGGTGGACCAGCGGGTAGACGCCCCAGGTGGTCCTTCAAAGGGAAGGCGAGTTCTGGTTGAAGGTTGAGCGTGAGCACCACCTCAAGGTCTCAACAACAGACACCTACCTGTACCGGCTCATGGGAGAGGGCTTTCCCAAGGGGGGATGAAAGCGAGGAGGAAGTACTGGACGTGACGGGCGAGGTCATGCCATGGAGCCCCATGGGAGAAGTAGGCCCCAGGAATGTCCGTATCGAGAGAAGAATGGGAGACGCATCCGCGCGAGCGTTGATGCGTGAACTGAAGCTACGGCTCCAATTCTGTTTTGTATGGAGCGCCGGTCGGAAACGCTCGGCGTTGATTTGATGTTCACCTGGCTGAGACGCCTGTTCATTGGACGTTCAGGAGTGCCCGGACTCCCCGGGGCCACATTACCTGCCGAGTCGCCTCCCACCTGGGGCACCCTGCTTCTGGATACCGTCCAGAAGTCCTCCCGGGCCCAGGCCCGTCTGGCCCTCCATGTCGAGGATCTGGAGCGCAAGCTGGAAGGGGGACTCGCGGAGCTGAGGGGCTCGCTCTCTTCTCTCCGCGGCGCCACGTCGGGCAGCTCTTCGGGGAGCGAGCCCCCCTGGGACGAGCTCCTGGATGCCTTGGATCTGCTCGAAGAGGCCTCCCGCGTCGCGGCGGATGCGGCGCTCGCATCGGGACTCATGGGAGTGGCGGCCCGGATCGAGCGCTTTCTGACCTCCTCCGGGATCACGCGCTTGGCGTCCATCGGCCACATTCCCGACGGGCGCCTGTTCCGGATTGTAGGCACTCAGCCCCACCCCAGCTTCGCCGAGGGCGCCATTGCCCGCGTGGTTCGCGCCGCCGCCCTGCGGGGCGAGCACCTCATTCGCGAGGGCGAAGCCATCATCGTGAGGAATACCCCTTGAGCCATGTCTTTGGAATCGATCTGGGTACGACCAACTCCGTCATCGCCCACCTGGTTGAGGGCCGCCCGGTGGCCGTGCCAGTGGAAGGCAGTCGCATCGTCCCCTCGGTGGTCCTCTACGAGGACAATCGTGTCGTCGTGGGGCGCGAGGCGCGCAACCTCGAGATGCTGAGGCCCGAGCGGTGCATCCGCTCGGCCAAGCGCAAGATGGGGACGCTCCACCGCTACTCCATCGCCGGGCGCGAGGTGTCTCCCGAGGAGGTCTCCGCCGAAATCCTGTCCGCGCTCAAGCGGGGAGCCGAGAAGGCCACCGGCGTCCCCGTGCGTGACGTGGTCATTACCGTGCCTGCCTACTTCGATGACGCCCAGCGCCGCGCAACCCTTGAGGCCGGCCAGCGCGCGGGGCTGCACGTGTTGCGGCTGCTCAATGAGCCCACCAGCGCCTCGCTCCTGTATGAGCGCGTGCTGCATCCCGAGGCCCTCCGTGTGGCCGAGCCCGAAATCCTTCTCGTCTACGACCTGGGGGGAGGCACGTTCGACGTGTCGGTGCTCGAGGTGTTCCAGGGGGTGCGCGAGGTGCGCTCCACCGCGGGCAACACCCACCTGGGCGGGGACGACTTCGACGACAAGCTCGTTCAGCTCTTCCTCGAGGAGCTCAAGAAGCAGGGCGTGGAGCCTCGCGAGGACGTGCGGGCCATGGCGCGCCTGCGCCAGCTGGCCGAGGAGACGAAGATCCGTCTGTCCGCGGACATCTCCGTGCACGTGAAGGAGGAGTTCCTCACCCAAGCGCAAGGCAGGCCCATCCACCTCGAGATGGAGGTGCGGCGGCGCGTCTTCGAGGTGCTCATCGAGCCGCTGCTCGAGTCCACCGTGGCCCTGACCCGCCAGGCCCTGGCGGAGGCCCGGCTCGAGGGGCAGTCGCTGTCCAAGATATGCCTGGTGGGAGGCTCGACGCGGATCCCTCGGGTCCGCCAGATGCTGGAGGAGGCATTCGGAGTCGACATCCATGAGGAAGTGGATCCAGACCTGGCCGTGGGGCTGGGCGCGGCCATCCAGGCCGGCATGTTGTCCGGCGAGCCGGTGGGACGCATCCTCGTGGATGTGGCGTCGCATAGCCTGGGCATGCGCGTCATCGGAGAGGACGACCTCGGGAGCGCCACGCCGGATACCTTTGCCCCGGTCCTCCGCCGCAACACGGTGTTGCCGACAACGAAGGTGGAGGAGTTCTACACCCTGGTGTCCGAGCAGGAGCTCGTCCAGGTGGAGGTGTTTCAGGGCGAGTCGCGCCGAGCCTCGGAGAACACACGGGTGGGGGCCTTCGAGTTCCCGCTCGAGCCCCGGCCCGCGAACTCACCGGTGCGGGTGGAGTTCGCCTACGATCTCAACGGGGTGGTGAAGGTATCCGTCAGCCAACCCGGCACGACGAACGCCAAGACGGTGGCCCTCTCGGTGGCGGACGTGGGCAAGGCCGTCCCGGCCCTGGCGCGGGGGCAGAGCGCGGTGGAGCGCAAGGGGCACGCCCTGCTCGAGCAGCTCCCTCCCGAGCTCCGCGCCGAGTTGAAGCGGCTTCTTGACCAGTACGCGCAGGCCCACGGCGTGGCGCGCGAGCGCGCGGAGGAGGCGCTCCTGGATTTCTTCCTCAATCTCGAACACGGGTCGGGCTCCCCGGAACCCTGAGCCATGGAGAAGCACGACCGCACCGGGCGCCAGCACCGCCAGTGGCTGGAGGAGGCCCGAAAGTACCAGAAACGGGGGGACCTGGAGGGGATGCTGTCCGCGCTCCTGCGGCTGCCGCCGCCGCTGAGGGAGGAACTGCTCCCCAGCGCCGCCGCCCTCTTCCGGCAGGCCGTCCGGGAGCAGCACCGCCGCGGCTCCTGGAGGACGCTCAGCACCCAGGCCGTGCGCGTGGACGCCGAACCCGGCCTGGTGGAGCGAGGCGCGGCTCCAGAGGAGGCCTGGGCCATTTAGAGCTCGTTTCAAAAATGGACCTGAGAGGTCAGGTAACATGCCCTGCCTATTCAGGGCCATTTCGTAAATGGCGCTCAAGCACGCGATAGAGAAGGAGGCAGTGGCCAAGGCGAAGGAGTGCCAGGTGCATCTGTGGGTTCCGCTCTTCGCGAATCCGCAGGCGTTTCATCTGGTGGAACCAGTCCAGGGAGCGCTCCACCACCCAGCGATGGCGTCCCAAACGCTCCTTCGACTCCACGCCTCGGCGGGCGATGCGGGGAACGATGTGGCGCTTCCGTAATCCCCGGCGGGTATCGGCATAATCGTACCCCTTGTCGCCGTGCCCTTTCGCCGGACGCCTGCGTGGCCTGCCTCGTGGCCCCTTGATGGGGAGGATGGCGTCGAGGAGCGGCAGCGCCTCGCGCTTGTCGTGCACGTTGGCGGCCGACAGCAAGGTGGCCAGCGGCAGGCCCCGGCGGTCTACGACCAGGTGGTGCTTGCTGCCCGCCTTTCCTCTGTCCGTTGGATTCGGGCCTGTTTGGGCCCCCCTTTTATCGCCCGTAGGCTGCTGGAGTCGAACGAGGCCCGGCTCCAGTCAATGAGCCCCTTGTGCCCCAACTCGTTCAGCAACACCCGCTGGAGCTTCTCGAAGACTCCTGCTCGGCTCCACTTTCGCAGCCTCCTCCAGCACGTCGCCCCGCTGCACCCGAACACCTCGGCTGGCAGGTCTCTCCAGGCGATGCCCGTCCTGAGCACGAAGATAATGCCCCGCAGGCACGCCCTATCGTCGCGCAATGGACGACCTCTTCTCCCTTTGCGGCGATGTCGTGGCAGCAGCGGCTCCACCCTCGCCCACAGCTCGTCCGGGACCAGTTCGCGCCTCATGCTTGCGAGGATGAGCACCAGGTACGTAGAGGGAAGTCTGGATACCTCTGCGGTTCATTTATGAAACAATCCCGGGGAGGCAGGTCAGATGACCTAGGCTCCCTGGTCCATTTTTGAAACGAGCTCTTACTGGCCACTGGTATGGGCGGCGGGCCGCGCCCGCGATTGGGAGCGCGCGCGGCGGCTGTGGCAACCCCTCACCGACCCGGCGCGAGCGCATGCGCCCCTTCTGGCCAGGGCGATGGATGGCTGGCTCTCCTCCGAGGGGAGTCCCTCTCCAGAGCTCATCGCCCCGGCGCTCGAGCACCTGCCCCCGGTGGATTCGCTCCTGGGAATCGAACCGCCGAGCCAGCGCGTCTCCCTGCCGCCGCCCCGCTCGCTGGAGGAGGTGGAAGAGGCGCTCCTCGCCTTGTGCGCGCTCGAGCCCTTCCCCGTCTTCGCCAGCCGCGCCGAGGCATGGGCACGAGCGGCACCCGCCGAGGTAGCTCGAGCGATATGGGAGCTGGCGGGACAGCTGGCGGCGCGAGAGCTGTGGCTCCGGGCGGCGGAGGGCAAGGAGCACGCCGCTCTCTCAAAGTCAGCCTCGCTGTTGGCCCGGGCGGTGCGTGAGGGAGGAGCCTCCGAGGCTCTGTCCGCGCCTACGTTGCAGGCGCTGCGGGTGGTAGCCGCGGGGCTTGCGCAGACAGTCGTCTCGCGCATCGAGGACGCCGAACCCCTCTGCACCCTGGCTCAGGCCGCGGCGCTCCAACCATCGGCCCAGCCCTGGGTGGTGCAGGCGGTGTCCGGGCTTCGCTTCGAGGGGGCGGCCCTGCCGCGGGCGCTGGGCCTCTACCAGGAATTGCTGGCCCGGATCGCGAACGCGCCCCTCTGGGCGCGGGCCTTCTTGGCCTGGTGCGAGCAGAACCCCGAGGCGCCAAACGCACCCGGGTGGCTCCAGGAAGGCTTGGGCCGGCTGGTCGCCACGAAGGCCTCCTCCCTGCTGTCCTGGCTGGGTGGGGCCGTGCCCTCTGAGCGTATGGAGTTGATCGAATGCGTGGCGTCTACCTGCGCATCGGGCCTGGTGGAGTCATGGGTGGATGTCTGCTGGGAGGACGCGAACGAGGAGCTCCGGAGGGAACTCAGCGAAGCCGTCTGTATCCTGCTGGACCGCAGTCGGATGAAGCAGGGAGGACGGCAGTTGGAGCGGCTGCTGCGCGGCGCGCGGGACATGGAGGATGCAGAGCAGATGCTGATGGGGGTGGAGGGTGCGATGGAGCAGGTCTACTCCTCGATGAAGCTGACCGGGGACGGCCTGCGCATCTGGCGCCGGTTCGCGCCCAGGGTGCTGACCTATCAGGTGGAGTTCCTCGAGGAGGCGGTGCGCCATGCTTCCTCGGACGCCGAGGCATGGGATGCCGCCGTGCGGTACCTGGAGGCCCATCCTGGGAACACGGGGCATATCGAGGCGCTCCGGACGATGGAGGTGTCCGGTCGGGAGGCGCTCGCCAGGCGCATTCTGGAACGCTGGCTGGAGCGCCGCGCCGCCAATGTGCTGGCGCTCGCCGAGGCGGTGGTGGCCGCCGGGGGGATGAACACCCCTTGCCAGTACCTCCACCCGGTGCTGGAGGCCTTCATGCGGGCCCTGTCGGAGCAGTTACCCGTTCTCCAGGCCCCGGTGGTGGAGCAGGCGCAGGCGTTGGCTCACGAGCATGGGTACCGGCTGCGCAAGCGCGGAGCTTCGCGGAAGAAGAAGGCCGCGAGCACCACGGCGCGCCGTGCGTCACGCTCGAAGAAGAAGCCCGCCGCGGAGGGCGCGGCGCCACCGAAGGAGTCCGAGAGAGGCCCCCCGAAGGCTGTCTCTCCAGAGGAAGGGGATGAGAGCAGCTGATATGACGCCCGAAGAGCCGTTCGCCGTATTGGGGTTGGCGCCTACGATGGACCCGGTCGCCGTCAAGAGCGCATACTTCGCCGCGCTGGCGCGGCACCCACCTCACCAGGATCTGGAGGGGTTCCAGCGGTTGCGCCGAGCTTACGAGGCGCTCACCCGACCGGGAGGCCTGGCGGTGGCATACCTGACCAGCCCCGTGGACGTGCAGAAGCTGGCCAGGGACGCGCGCGAGCGTTTCGATGCACCGCTTGAGAAGGCCGCCGTGGTGGCGCTGGCCGCACGAACGGGAGCGGAGACCGTGGCGCGGTGGGTGGAACGGTGCTCCCGGATGAGCTGGGATGAGGCGCTCAGGGCTTTTGCCAGGTAGGGTTCATGTTGCAGAGCCGACACCCGGGCTCCACGTCAAAGCAATGTGACGGGTCTACGAACCCGGTGCATGGCTCCTGGAAACTCCGCTCCCGCAGCCCCTCACGCGGAGCTCGGCAAGTACCTGCTGCTCGCCACGTTGGGTCGCGGCGGCATGGCCGAGGTGTTCCTCGCCCTCGCGCGCGGCCCGGTTGGCTTCAAGAAGCTCGTCGTCATCAAGAAGTTGCGCTCGGACATGACCGACCAGGCCCCCATGGTGGCCATGTTGCTCGACGAGGCGCGCCTGGCCGCCCGGCTCCACCACCCCAATGTCGTGCAGACCCTCGAGGTGGGCGAGAACGCCGCAGGCCCCTTCATCGCCATGGAGTACCTGGACGGCCAGCCCCTCGACAAGCTCATCCGCGCCACCCTGCGCAGGCCCGACCGGCCCGGCCCCTCCTTCTGGGGCCGCCTCGTCGCCGACGCCCTCGCCGGCCTCCATTACGCCCACGAGCTGCGCGACTTCGACGGCTCGCCCCTCCACATCATCCACCGCGACGTCAGCCCCCATAACCTCTTCGTCACCTACGAGGGAGAGGTGAAGCTCGTCGACTTCGGCATCGCCAAGGCCGCGCTCTCCTCCGGAGAGGTGACCGAGGCCGGCCTCGTCAAGGGCAAGCTGGCCTACATGGCTCCGGAACAGGCGCTCGGACAGCCCATGGACCGGCGCGCCGACGTCTTCGCCATGGGCGTGGTGCTCTGGGAGCTGCTCGCCGGCCAGCGTCTGTGGCACGCCGACACCCCCGCCGCCACGCTCCAGAAGCTGCTGCAGGAACCCATTCCCCCACTCGCGGGGCTCGTGCCGGGTCTGGACGCGCGGCTGGAGGCCGTCTGCATGCGCGCTCTGGAAAAGGATCCGGCCCGGCGCTACCCCACCGCGGGGCTGTTCCGTGAGGAGCTGGAGGCCGCGCTCGAAGGCCTCAGCCCCCGCGCGCCTCGCCGGGACGAGCTGGCCCGCACCATCCAGGCCCTCTTCGCCGAGGAGCGCGCTAAGGTCGAGGAGCGCATCCAACAAATGATGCGCTCGGCCCAGGACGAGGATCTGGACCTGGACGTGACGGTCGAGGGCGAGCCCCTTGCCCCCGCCCTGCCCAGTCTCGTCACCCCGGCCAGCCGCAAACAGCACACCAATCCCTTCTCGCGCTCCGGTCCCGCGGGTGGCGGTGCGCGTGCCTCCGATGCGGTCCCGCGAGCCATCCCGGACACCGCGGCGCGCGTCCAGGCCCTGACCGGCCCGTCCACTCCCGAGCCCGAATCGCTCCCCGCTGGTCGGGCACCTGGGACCGCGAGCACGCGGGGAGTCGTCCTGGCCGGGGTCTCCCTCGCGCTGGTGCTGCTCGTCGGCGCCGCCGCGCTGGTGGGACGGCGTGACTCCGGAACCAGGCCCCCGGCGGCGGTGGCCGTGGCCGAGTCCCCTGCCCCACCTTCCGCGCCCCTGGACCCGGAGGCCACGGGCGAGCTGGTGCTCCGCATCTGCGGCTCCAACACCGTCGGCGCGGAGCTGATGCCGACGCTGGTGGAGTCCTTCCTCAGGCAGAAGGGAGCCAGCGAGATATCGCGCGTGGCGGGCCTCCAGGCCGATCAGCTCTACATCTCGGCCCAGGTGTCCGGCCGGCCCCGTCCGCAGCTCATCCGTATCGACGCGCAGGGCAGCGCCACCGCCTTCACGGGCCTGGCGGCGCGCACGTGCGACCTGGGCATGGCCTCGCGCCCGGTGAAGGACGACGAGGCCGAGAAGCTGACGGCCGCCGGCCTCGGGGATGTGCGGCTGCCCGGCGGCGAGCACGTGTTGGCGCTCGATGGCATCGCCGTCATCGTCCACCCCGCCAACCCGGTGCGCGAGCTGACGGTGGAGCAGCTCCAGGGCATCTTCTCCGGCCGGATCGAGGACTGGTCCGAGGTGGGCGGCGCGACGGGGCCCATCCGCCTCTACGCACGTGACGACAGATCGGGCACCTTCGACACCTTCCAGAATCTGGTCCTCCACAAGGACAAGCTGTCCGGCGGCGCGAAGCGGTACGAGGACAGCAACAAGCTGTCGGATGACGTGGCGGGTGATCCCTCGGGCATTGGCTTCATCGGCGTGGCCTACGTGCGCAACGCGAAGGCCCTGGCGATCGCCAGCGGTGAGGCTCCCCCGACGTTCCCCTCGGCCTTCACCGTCAACACCGAGAGCTACCCCCTCGCGCGCCGCCTGTACCTGTACACGCCGGTGGGCACCCGGGTGCCCATGATGTCCAACCTGGTGGGCTTCGCGCTGTCCCCGGCCGGCCAGGAGGCGGTACGTGCGCAGGGCTTCGTGGACCTCTCCGTCGAAGCCCAGGTGGTGGAGGCTTGCACCCGGTGCTCACCGAAGTACCGGCAGCTCGTGAAGAGGGCCCGGCGGCTCAGCCTGGACTTCCGGTTCCGCGCCGACGGCGACACGCTCGACTCACGAGGCCAACGTGACCTGGAGAGGCTGGTGCTCTTCCTGCGGAGCCACTCCGGCAAGCGGCTGCTGCTGCTGGGCTTCTCCGACGCGGGAGCGAGCCCGGCCGCCAGCCACAAGCTCTCCCTCGAGTGGGCGAGGCGGGTGGGCGCCGAGCTGTCGGCGCGCGGCGTCCACGCCGTGGAGGTGCGGGGCTTCGGCGCGGAGATGCCGGTGGCGCCCAACACGGACCCGGCTGGCCGCGAGCGCAACCGGCGCGTCGAGGTGTGGCTCGAAGGCTGAGTCCCAGGTCCACCCTGGGCTCGGAGATGCCGGTGGACTCGATGAGCAGGTGCTCCAAGTGGCCCTCGCGCGCCCGCCTGCCCACCTCTGCCCGCGTCCAGTGGGCGCTCCTCGTAGCTCCGCGCCCGGGATGATGCAACCCGGTTGCATTTGAACCACCAGACCCCCGCCAGAGCATCTTCGTTGGGGTGGTGGTGGCTGCTCGGCGCGCTGGTCAGCCAGCAAGGGAACCATTTCCCGGGAATTGTCTCGCTCGGGACCGCCGCGGCCGCATCACACCCCCCCGGACCCTCACTCACTCCGCACAGCCCTGGTGAATTCCTGGGCACGCCAGAGCGCACCGCTCGAGTCTCTCCTTCTGGAATCCCATGTCCATACAGCCACAACCCATCCCACAACCCGTCGATGCCAACCCCTCCGTCACGGTGAGGAGGAACGTCCCCATCCCCATTCTCGATGGGTACGCCAGGGGCGTCTTCTATACCTTTCACAATCTGTCCGACGGCAAGGAGCACATCGTGGTGGAGCTGGGCCCGAAGGAGCCCGGCCGCGTGCCCCTGGTCAGGCTCCACTCCGAGTGCATGACCGGGGATGTCTTCGGCTCACAGCGCTGCGACTGCGGTGCGCAGTTGCGCGAGGCACTCTTCCGGCTCAACTCCGAGGGCGGCTATCTCGTCTACCTGCGCCAGGAAGGAAGGGGAATCGGGCTCTACGCCAAGATGGACGCCTACCACCTCCAGTCGCTGGGGATGGACACCTTCGAGGCCAACCGGAGCCTCGACTTCGAGGACGACCTGCGCAGCTACGCCTGCGCCGCCGACATGCTCAACGCGCTCGGCGTCAACCACATCCGGCTGCTCTCCAACAACCCGGACAAGGCGGCCCAGCTCACCGCGCATGGCATCTCGGTCGTGGACCTGGTTCCGACCGGCCTCTACCTGACGGCCCACAACGAGCGCTACCTGCGAGCCAAGGTCTCTCGCACCCATCACAACCTCAAGCTTCGCTGACATCCAGAAAGGCAGACACTTCCATGAGACACATCGGCCCCATCAGCGGCATCTCCGCCTATCAAGACCAATACATCGCGACGGCCGGCTACGACAACCAGCTCATCCTCTGGGATGGCCACAGCCGGACCGCCATCGCCCGCGCGAACCATGACCATCTGGCCAACCAGTGTTCCTTCAGCCCCTGTGGCCGTTACCTGGTCAGCTCGAGCAGCGACCATACGGCGCGTATCTGGGAGCTCCCCTACTTGAAGCTGCACGCCGTCCTCGCCGACCACGAGGACGACGTCGAGATGTCCGCTTTCAACGAGCGCGGAGACCGGGTGGCGACCTGCTCCCGGGATCACACCGTGCGCGTGTTCTCGCTCGATGGCCGGCTGCGCGCCGAGATGCACGGGCACCAATCGGATGTGATCTCCGTGAGCTGGGAGCGCGGCGATAGCCAGCTGCTCTCCAGCAGCGACGATGGGACGATCCGACGGTGGAACGCGGAGACCGGCGAGCTCCTCGAGACCATCGACCTGGGCAGTGTCGAAACCGACACCATCGCCATCGCCGAGGACGGGGCGGTGTTCGCCGGCAATGACAACGGCGAAATCCTCATCATCCGCCCAGAGGGCATCACCCGTGTCACGGCCCACGCCGCCGGCATCAAGCGGCTGGTCTACGACCAGCGGCGGTTGATCAGCCTGAGCTACGACCGCAACGTGATGATCTGGTCCTATCGACAGGACGGCACGCTGCGGCGCATCCGCGTCTCCGAGTTCCCCAGCATCGTCTGGCCCCGCTCCTGCGCCTTCTTCGGCCCCACGAAGCTCGCCTTCGGCACCTTCGGGTCGACCTACGCGCTCTACGACTACGCCAGCGACACGTGGGACACGGGCGGCATCGCCCCCGACATCAGCCTGAACGCGGTGGCGCACGCGCATGGTTCCACCTACGCCATCGGAGACGCGGGCGTGGCCTACAAGGACGGCCAGCCCATCAGCACGCCCGGAAGCCTGTGCAACTTCCTGCTGCCGTTCGGCCGTGCCGTCCTCACCGGCGGCCAGATGGGCAGGGTCTTCGACGCGGTGAGCGGCGAGCTGCGCCACCAACACCGCTCTCCCCTCAACTGCGGGGCCACCTTCGTCAAGGACGGCATCCCCCATGCCGTCATCGGCGCCTATACCGGCGAGGGGCTCGTCTTCCGCTACGAGGGCGAATCCATCGTCCACGTGGCCACCGTGCCCCTGCACGACAACGCCATCAAGGGCCTCGCCTGCTCGCGCACCGTCCTCTTCTCGGTGTGCGCCACCGGGGCCGCCGCCATGCACCGGCTCTCGGATTTCAGCCTCATGCGCGAGTTCGACAAGGCCCATGACCGGATCGCCAATGGTTGTGCCGCGCTTCCCGATGGCCGCTTCGTCAGCATCAGCCGGGATCGCAAGCTCCGGATCTGGACCGACGGCCATGCGGAGGTCTTCCCCTCTCCGCACCGCCACTCCATCAAGTGCGTCGCCACGTCCCCGGACGGGCGGTGGATCGCCACCGGGGACTACGCCGGCTCCATCGGCCTCTTCGATGTCGAGCACCACCGCTGGGTGCTCGTCACGCGCCCGACGGCGGCGGGAATCTCCTCGCTCGCGGCGGCGCCCGAGCCGGGCCAGTTCACCGCCAGCTGCTACGACGGACACCTCTACCCGGTGAGGGCTCCGTCCCCGGTGAGGAAGACCGCCACTCCACCCCTCATGGAGGCGCATCCGTGATCTCCTTGCGAAGGGGCTTTGGTAGCGGGGGGCTGTTCTCCCGCACACTGCCGGACCCGCTCCAGTACGGGACCGAGCCGGTGGAGCGGCCCTCTCGGGAAGATGACGCGTACTGGATGCGGCTCGCGCTGGAGCGGGCCATGTCCGCCTGTGGCCGTAGCAACCCGAACCCCACGGTGGGTTGTGTGATCGTCAAGGAGGGCCGCGTCCTCGCGGAGGGAGCGACCGAGGTCCATGGCGGGCGGCATGCCGAGCGGGTCGCCATCGACAGCGTGGCGGACCGCTCGCGGCTCCGCGGCGCGACGCTCTACGTGACGCTGGAGCCCTGCTCCCATACGGGCCGGCAGCCACCGTGCGTGGACCTGGTGGAGAGCTGCGGCTTCGCCCGCTGCGTCATCGGGCTGGTGGATCCCAACCCCCTGGTCGCCGGTGGCGGACTGCGCCGCCTGCGCCGGGCCGGCGTGGAGCTCCGCTTTGGAGTGCTGCGCGACGAGCTGATCGCCTGGCACCTGCCCTTCCTGTTCTGGCACCTCGCCAGTCGCCCCCTGATGGCCGCCAAGTGGGCCCAGACACTCGATGGCCAGCTCGCCTACGACAGCGGTCGCTCCCAATGGATCTCCGGCCCCGAGTCCCGCGCCTATACCCACTGGCTCCGCCAGAAATACGACGCCATCCTCGTGGGCGCGGGCACGGTGCTGGCCGATCACCCCGCCCTCACGGTGCGCTCGTGCCAAGGACCGCATCATCGTCAGCCCATCCGCCTGCTCTTCGATCCGAACGCGCGCATCCTCTCCTGCCCCGAGGAGCAATGGCGGACGTTGCTCCAGCGCACCTTCACCGCGGAGACGCCCACCGTCCTGCTGGTGGACGAAGCAGCGCTCACGGAAGCCCGGCGCGAGCGGCTCCAGGCCCGTGGCCTCGAGCAGGTCCACCTGGTACCGCTCCCAGCGGGAGCCTCGACGGTGGCCCGCCTGTACGCGGCCCTGGAGGATCCCCTCCTGGCCGAGCGGGTGAGCCGGCCCCTCCACAGCATCATGGTGGAAGGGGGTCCACGTCTGCTCTCCGCCCTGGCCGAAGCCGGCCTGCTGGATCTGGCCCATGTCTTCACGGCACCAACCATCGGAGGGGGCCTCCGGTACCGTCTGGGCCTCTCCGCTCCCGATGGCACGGGCCTCCGGCTGCATCCCTTCGCTCACGCCCGCCTGGGTGATGATCTGCTGACCGAATACCTGCTCCCCTCCACGAGCAAGCTGCTGGAGGGCCTGGACTCCATTCCCGCCGTCATGGAGCTCCAGGAGGAGCCCGCTTGCGCCAACGTCTGAAGACAGACAGCTTCCTTCCAGGAGACGTCCATGTCTGGCTTTTCCCCGCTCGAGGACTACGTCCCACCCACCGCGGAGGATCTGTCCGCGGAGCTCCGATCGCTCCGGGGGCTGGACGTGGAGAGGCTCGCGGTGCTCGCCGAGGAGCCCTCCGAACGGCTGGAGCGGAGACTGGCCTCGGGGCTCCTGCTGGGCTTGTCTGGCGATCCCCGCATCCGGGTGTTCGACCCGCCCATGGTCGACATCCCGGCGGGGGTCGCGACGATCGGCGTCGAGCCCTCCCGCCTCGATGCCCTTCAGGAAGAATACGACTGGCTTGGCGTCCAACGTGAGTGGCTCGAGAAGGAATCCCCGCGCTTCCAGGTCGAGCTCCGCTCCTTCCGCCTCGGCCGGTATCCGGTCACCAACCTGGAGTTCATCGCGTTCTTGAAGGAGAACCCACTCGGCGAGCTGCCCTCCTCCTGGAGCTTCGGGCGCGTGGGCTTCGCCGCGGCCAACCAGCCGGTCCACACCCTCTCGCCCCGGGCCGCGGAGGCCTACGCGGCATGGCTCTCCTCACGAACCGGCCGACGCTTCCGCCTGCCCACCGAGTTCGAATGGGAATATGCCGCCTCCGGGCCAGAGGCTCGCAGCTTCCCCTGGGGGGAACGCTTCTCGGAGGACCTGGCCAACACCCGCGAGGCGGGTCTGCTCTCGGCAACGCCCGTCGGCATCTTCCCCGGGGGCCGCTCCCCCTTCGGGGCCCTCGACATGGCCGGCAATGTCGAGGAGTACGTCGCCGACGAGTACCGGCCCTACCCTGGCGGAAGACTCATCGAGGACGAGATCCTCCAGAAGCTCGGCCGCTATCGCATCACCCGCGGGGGCGCCTTCGACAAGTTCCAGGATCTGGCGCGCTGCCACCGCCGGCACGGTCCCGTCCCCGACTCGTCCAGCGTCATCGGGTTCCGCCTGGCCGAGGACCCCTGACGTCCAGGGACACCGGCCTCCATCACAAACAGAGAGGCCTCCACTCATACCGGAGAGCCGCGTCCCAGGGGCCGAGTGAGTCCCGCTCGCGGCAAGGACCTCTCATGACTTCTTCCGTTTCCAGTCCCCAGAACGCGACGCTCTTCGAGCTCCTCGAGACCAGGGCTTCCCTCCAGGCCGGACAGAGCCTCTTCAGGTTCATCGAGGATGGTGAGGGAGAGGAGGCCGTCCTCACCTACGACCAGCTGGCCCAACGCGCGCGGCGGATCGGCGCGGCGTTGCAGCAGAGCGCCACCATGGGAGAGCGTGCCATGCTGCTCTACCCGCCTGGATTGGATTACATCGCCGGCTTCTTCGGATGCCTCGCCGCTGGCGTGGTCGCCGTTCCGGCCTATCCGCCAGATCCCTCCCGGCTCGGGCGGACCCTGCCCACCCTGCGCGCCATCATCCAGGACGCCCAGGCCCACGTGGTCCTCACCACCTCGGCCATCCTGTCCATGGCCGAGTTCCTCTTCGAGCAGGCCCCCGAGTTGAAAGCGCTGCGCTGGGTGGCGACGGACACGCTGGAGGAGGGCTCGGAAGCCACCTGGCGGCGGCCAGAGCTGAAGCCAGACACGCTCGCCTTCCTCCAATACACGTCCGGATCCACGGGCACGCCCAAGGGGGTGATGCTCGACCACTCCAACCTGCTGCACAACCTGTCGATGATCTCCCGCGCCTTCCAGCTGCGCGAGGGGAGCTCCGCGGTCATCTGGCTGCCGCCCTACCACGACATGGGGCTCATCGGCGGCATCCTGGGCTCCCTCCACGGGGGAATCTCCACCACGTTGATGTCCCCGCTCACCTTCCTGCGGCGCCCGATGCTGTGGCTGGAGACCCTCTCGCGCACGGGGGCCTCCTTCAGCGGCGGCCCCAACTTCGCCTTCGAGCTGTGCGTGCGCAAGAGCACCCCCGAGGAGCGGCGGGCCGTGGATCTGAGCCGCTGGGAGCTGGCCTTCTGCGGCGCCGAGCCCGTCCGCCCGGAGTCGCTCGAGCGGTTCGTCGAGGCCTTCGCGCCCTCGGGCTTCCGCCCGGAGTCCTTCTATCCCTGCTACGGCCTCGCGGAGGGCACCCTGTTCGCCTCGGGCGGGAACGCGGGTGCCGCGCCGAAGCTCCTCGCGCTCGATCCGCTGGCGATGCAGGAGGGGCGCGCCGTACCGGCGCCGGGACAGGTGGGCGCGCGAACGCTGGTCGCTTGTGGCAAGGCCCCCGCGGAGCAGCGGCTCGTCATCGTCGATACCTCATCGCGGCGGCCGTGCGCCCCGGACCAGGTGGGGGAGATCTGGCTCTCGGGTCCGAGCGTCGCCCGGGGGTACTGGCACAAACCCGAGGAGACGGAGCAGACCTTCCGGGCGCACCTCGCGGATGGGCAGGGCCCCTTCCTGCGCACGGGCGATCTGGGCTTCCTGTCCCCGGACGGCGAGCTGTTCATCACCGGCCGGAGCAAGGACGTGCTCATCTTCCGCGGGAGGAACCACTACCCGCAGGATCTCGAGCTGACGGCGGAGCGGAGCCACCCGGCCCTGCGCCCGGGTTGCGGCGCGGCCTTCTCCATCGGTGAGGAGGGCGAGGAGCGGCTCGTGCTCGTGCAGGAGCTGGACACCCGCATTGGCGCCGAGCCCGACGAGGTGGTCGCGGCCCTGCGCGGCGCGATCGCCCGCGAGCATGGCCTGCAGCTCCATGCCGTCGCCCTGATTCCTCCCGGGAGCATCTTCAAGACGTCCAGTGGGAAGATCCGCCGCGGGAGCTGCAAGGCGGCCTTCCTGGAGGACCGGCTGGAGGCCGTGCACCTCTGGCGCCTGGAGCAACCGGCCGCGCCCGCTCCAGCACCCGAGCCCGCGTCCCCAGGGACCGAAGCCCCTCCGCGCACACCCGGCCGCCGTGAAGGGGAGCTCCAGGCCTGGCTGGTCGTGGCGCTCGCCCAGGCCACCCAGACGCGGCCCGAGAGCATCGACATCCGCCAGCCTTTCGCCCAGTACGGCCTGGACTCCATCGCGGGAGTCCAGCTCACCGGCGAGCTGGAGCGGTGGCTGGGGCGCAAGCTGCCGGACACGCTCGTCTGGGATCATCCGACCATCGAGGCGCTGGCGCGTCACCTCGCCGGGTCGGAGGCTCCATCCTCAAAGGCCGACGTGCTCTCAACGGGCGCGGAGGAGCCCATCGCCGTGGTCGGCATCGGCTGCCGCTTCCCGGGAGCCGGTGACGTGGAATCCTTCTGGCGGCTGCTGCGGGAGGGACGGGATGCCATCCGTGAAATCCCTCCCGAGCGGTGGAACTGGCGCGACTACTACGAGCCGACCGCCGGCACGCCCGGCAAGATGAACACCCGCTGGGGCGGCTTCCTGGAGGACATCGACTCCTTCGATCCCGCCTTCTTCAACATCTCTCCGCGCGAGGCGGCCCGGATGGATCCTCAGCAACGTCTCCTGCTGGAGGTCACCTGGGAGGCGCTCGAGGACGCGGGACAGCCTCCCGAGGGGCTCGCGGGCACGAAGGCCGGCGTCTTCATCGGCATCTCCAGCAACGACTACGGTCTGCTCCAGCTCTCCTCGGACATCTGGGCCGATGCCTACGCGGGCACCGGCAACGCGCTCAGCATCGCGGCCAACCGCATCTCCTATCTCCTCGACCTGCGGGGGCCGAGTCTCGCGGTCGACACCGCCTGCTCCTCGTCGCTCGTCGCGCTGCACCTGGCCTGCCGCAGCCTGCGGGCGGGAGAGTCCACCGTGGCGCTCGCCGGGGGCGTGAACGTCCTGCTCTCCCCGGAGATCTCCTCCAACTTCAGCCAGGGCGGTTTCCTCGCACCCGATGGCCGCTGCAAGCCCTTCGACGCGAGCGCCAATGGGTACACCCGGAGCGAGGGCGCGGGCGTCGTCGTCCTCAAGCCCCTGTCGCGAGCGCTGGCGGATGGAGATCGCATCTACGCGCTCATTCGCGGCAGCGCGGTGAATCAGGACGGCCGCTCCAACGGGCTCACTGCCCCCAACCGGCAGGCCCAGGAGTCCGTGCTGCGCGAGGCCTACCAGCGCGCGGGCATCTCCCCCGGCCAGGTGCGGTACGTGGAGGCTCACGGAACGGGCACCGCGCTGGGAGACCCCATCGAGGTGGAGGCACTGGGCGCCGTCCTGGCCTCGGGCCGCGAGCCGGGCAACACCTGCGCGCTCGGGTCGGTCAAGAGCAACATCGGGCACCTCGAGCCGGCCGCTGGCATCGCCGGGCTGATCAAGGTCTCCCTCGCGCTCCACCACCGGGAGCTCCCCGCCTCCCTTCACTTCCACGAGCCGAACCCGAGGATCCCCTTCGAGCGGCTGCCGCTCCGAGTCCAGCAACGGCTCGAGCCCTGGCCCGGGCCGGAGGGAGAAGAGGCCTTCGCCGGAGTGAGCGCCTTCGGTTTCGGCGGCACCAACGCGCACGTGGTGTTGCAGGGCCCCCCTCCTCAGGCGCGGAGGCCGGTGGACCGGACCGGCACCGGGGGAAGGGCCACCTCCTCCCGGGCCAGGCTGCTGCCGCTGTCGGCCCGGAGCCCGGAGGCGCTGCGCGCACTGGCCCAGCGTTACCTGGAGCTGACCGGGTCCGAGGACGCTCCCGCGCTGCTGGAGCGCATCTGCTACACGGCCAGCGCCCGGCGCGGTCATCACTCCCACCGGGTGGCCCTTCCCTTCCAGAGCGTCTCGGAGCTGAAGGATGCACTGCGCGCCTTCCTGTCCGGAGTGGACGGGACGGGGCCTCGGACGGACCGGGTCGCCGCTGGAGCGCTGCCCGGGCTCGTGTTCGTGTTCGCTGGCCAAGGCCCCCGTTGGGCGGGAGTCGGCCCGGGGCTGATGGAACAGGAGCCCGTGTTCCGGGAGGTCCTCGAGCAGTGCGACGCGATCCTGCGCCCCCTGACGGGCTGGTCGCTGCTCGACGAGCTGCGAGCGGAGGAGGGGCGCTCACGTCTCGATGAGGCGGAGATCGCCCAGCCGGCGCTCGTCGCCCTTCAGGTGGGGCTCGCCGCGCTCTGGCGCTCCTGGGGAATCGAGCCCGAGGCGGTGGTGGGGCACAGCGCCGGAGAGATCGCGGCGGCCCACGTCGCCGGGGCCTTGAGCCTGTCCCAGGCGCTCCACCTCGCCTGGCACCGGGGCCGCATCACGCAGCGGGCTCCGGCGGGCGGAAGGATGGCGCTGGTGCGGCTCTCCGCGGCCGACACCGCGCTCGCCCTGCGAGGCTACGAGGGACGGCTGTGGATCGCCGCTCACAACGGACCCACCTCCACCGTGGTGTCGGGCGAGGCCCGGGCGATCGAGGAGCTCGTGGTTGGACTCGAACAGCGTCAAATCGACGCGCGGCCACTGTCCGCGGTCGGGTACGCCTCGCACTGCCCCTGGATGGAGCCGCCGCGCGTGGAGCTGGAGGCGTCCCTCGCGGAGCTCCGCC
This sequence comes from Archangium violaceum, assembly GCF_016887565.1. Classification (NCBI taxonomy): domain Bacteria; kingdom Pseudomonadati; phylum Myxococcota; class Myxococcia; order Myxococcales; family Archangiaceae; genus Archangium; species Archangium violaceum. The sequence continues at coordinate 5,157,414 of NZ_CP069396.1, read as the reverse complement.
CACGAGCGACCTCCCTGCCGATGATCTCGACAGTCACCGGACTTCCCGTGGAAGGCACGAGCCTCACCGCGGAGTACTGGGGCCGGCAGCTCCGCGAGCCCGTACTGTTCGCGCCCGCCATCGAGCACCTGCTCCAGCAAGGCCATGCGCGCTTCGTGGAAGTGGGCCCCCATCCAATGCTGGGCACCGAAGTCACGCGTCTGCTCGATGGGCACGCTCGCACGGGCCTCGTCGTGGCCTCGCTCCGCCGCGGCCAGGACGAACGGTCCACCCTGCTGTCCTCACTCGGGGCGCTCTACGTCGGGGGACAGGACGTGCGGTGGAGCGCTCTCTTCCCATCGGACACCGGCCTCGTCCGCGTGCCCACCTATCCCTGGCAGCGCGAGCGGTGCTGGCTGGATTTCCAGGGGACACGCGCGCGTGCCGTGCAAGACACGCGAGAGGGGGCTCCAGCTGACTGGTTCCACGAGCTCCAGTGGCAGCCGGCCTCCGCCGCCGCGACCGGGCAGGAGCCGGCGGCCACGCGCTGGCTCATCTTCGCCGACAGCCAGGGCCTGGGGGCGGAGCTGTCCCTGTCCCTGCGGCAGAGAGGCGCGCGGGCCGACCTCGTCTCCCTCGACGAAACCCCCGCGCATCCCGAGGCGCTCCGGCGGTTGCTCGAGCGGATGTTGGCCGGCGAAGACCCATCCGATGTCCGGTTGATCTACCTCCGGGGGCTCGATGGCGCCTTCACGGAGGAGAGTGATGCGGCCTCCCTTCAGCAGGCGCTGGAGCGGGGGCCCTGGCCCGTCGTTCCCCTCGTCCAGGCATTGCTGGAGCCGGCGCCGTGGCGGGGCTCGCTCCGGCTGTGGTTGGTGACCCGCGGCGCGCAGGCCGTTGGGAGCACGTCCCAGGCAGTGGAGCCCCTCCAGGCCATGCTCTGGGGTCTGGGCCGCACCCTGGCCCTGGAGCATCCGGAGCTCTGGGGCGGGCTGGTGGATCTGGATCCCTCGGCGCCACGAGAGGAACAGGTGCGACAGCTGGCGGGGTGGCTCGGTGCCTCCGGCGGGGAGACGCAGGCCGCCATCCGCCAGGGCCAGCCGTACGTCGCGCGTCTGGCGCGCATGCGGATGCCCGCGAAGCCCGGCTCCCCGCCGCCGCTCCGGCCGGACGCGAGCTACCTGCTCACGGGAGGGCTCGGGGGACTCGGCGGGCGCGTCGCGCGCTGGCTGGTCGAGCACGGTGCACGCCGGCTCATCCTCATGGGCCGCACGCGGCTGCCACCGCGCTCCACGTGGCGCGAGGTGGATCCCGACACAGACCTGGGGGGGATGATCCGCACGGTGCGCGAGCTGGAGTCACTGGGCGCCAGCATCCACCTCGCGGCCGTGGACGTGGCCGACGAGGCGGCGCTGCGGGCGTACCTGGAGGAGTTCCAGCTCGAGGGCTGGCCGGAGATCCGAGGCGTGGTCCACGCGGCGGGCGTCCTCGCAGACCAGTCCCTGTCCCAGCTCGACACCCGGACCTGGGACGAGGTGCTGCGACCCAAGGTGATGGGGGGCTGGCTCCTCCACCGGATGTTCGCTCAGAGGAGCCTGGACTTCTTCGTGTCCTTCTCCTCGGCGGCCTCGCTCCTGGGTTCTCCCGGACAGGCCTCCTACGGCGCGGCGAATGCCTTCCTGGATGCACTGGCGCACCATCGCCAGGCCCGGGGCCTGCCCGGCCAGAGCCTCAACTGGGGCCCCTGGAGCGACGTGGGACTGGCGGCCCGCCCCGACAGGGGTGGACGGCTCGCGCTCTGGGGCGTGGAGAGTCTCGCCCCCGGCCGGGCGGTGGAGGCCCTGGGGCCCGCGCTCGCCTCGCGTGCCGCCCAGGTGGGAGTGATGGACGTGCGGTGGCCGATGCTGCGACAGGTGATGGGAGCGCGCGGAGTGCCGCCGTTCCTCTCCCAGGTGGTGGCGGAACCGGAGCCACGGGAAGCCGTCCAGGCGGACGCTCCCGTTCCGGACGCCCCGCGGGCCCGTGAGGAGCTCCTGGCCCTCGACGAGGCCGGACGCCGGAGCACGGTGGAGGCATTCCTTCGTGGCGCGGCGGCCTCGGTGCTCGGCGTGGCACCGTCCCGGATCAGCGCGGACGAGCCGCTCACCTCGCTGGGCTTCGACTCCATCATGGCCCTGGAGCTGCGCAACCGGATTCAAGCGCGTTGGTCGCTCACGCTCCCCATCGTGGCGCTGGTGCGCGCTCCCTCGCTGGCCGGTATCACGGAGGCGGTACTCGAATCGCTCCCCTCGGGAGAAGCACGTCCCCAGGAGGAGAAGCCTTCCACCGGGGAGGAGCACCCGCACGAGGCGCGCTTCCCCCTGTCCTCCGCCCAGCAACGGGTATGGCTGCTGGAGCAGTTCCAACCGGGAAGCTCCATCTACAACGTCGCCCACGCCCTCCTACTCGAGGGAGCGCTCGATGTCCCCGCGCTCGAACGAAGCCTGAACGAGATCGTCTGCCGCCATGACGTGCTGCGGACGACCTTCCATGTCGAGGACGGGCTGCCGTTCCAACGCATCGCCCCGGAGCGCATCCAGACCCTGGACGTGGTGGACTCGAGCGGGCTGCCCGAGGCCGCGCTCGAAGCGGAGGTGGCCCGGCGCTCCGAGGAGGAGGCCCGGCGGCCCTTCGCCCTCGACCAGGGCCCGTTGCTGCGCACCACCCTGCTGCGCCTGGATGAGCGGCGGCACGTCCTGCTGCTGACGATGCACCACATCATCTCGGATGGCTGGTCGCTCGGCGTCCTCCTGCGCGAGGTGGCGGCGCTCTACGAGGCCTTCCACGGGGGCCGGCCCTCTCCGCTGCCAGCGTTGCCCCTGAGGTTCGCCGACCACGTGAGCCAGGAGCGGAAGTGGCTGGAGAGCGAGGCGCTGGAAGCACAGCTCGGGTACTGGCGGCGGCAGCTCGCGGAAGTGCCTTCGGCGCTGGATCTGCCCACGGATCGACCGCGCCCCGCCATGCAGTCGTTCAAGGGAGCCCTCCACTTCTTCGACCTGCCCGCGCCGCTGTCCCAGGAGCTCCAGGCCCTGGCGGAGCGTGAGGGCGCTACCCCCTACATGGTGCTGCTGGCGGCCTTCCAGACGCTGCTGCACCGCTACTCCGGCCAGGAGGACCTGTGCGTCGGCTCGCCCATCGCCGCCCGCGGCCGGGCCGAGCTGGAGGGCCTCATCGGCATGTTCGTCAACACCCTCGTCCTGAGGACGCGGCTCTCCGGGGACCTCCATTTCCGCGAGCTGCTCGGCCGTGTGCGCGAGGTGGCCCTGGAGGCCTATGCCCACCAGGACGTGCCCTTCGAGAAGCTGGTGGAGGTCCTCCAGCCCACCCGCGACCCGAGTCGCGCTCCGCTGTGCCAGGTGATGCTGGTGCTGCGCAACATGCCGCTGCCAGCGATGGAGCTGCCGGGGCTGAGGCTCTCCGCGCGCGAGGTGGACACCGGCACGGCGATGTTCGACCTGACACTCGTCCTGGAACAGACGCCGGGCGGCCTGCGCGGCACGTTCAACTACGACACCGCCCTCTTCGATGCCTCCACGGTGGCGCGCATGGCTGGCCATTTCCGCCACCTGCTGGAAGCCATCGTCTCGGAGCCCGGCGCGCGCCTGTCCGAGCTGTCACTGCTCTCCGCGGATGAGCGCCGCCAGGTGCTCGTGGGGTGGAGCGGCACCTCCGCCGACTTCCCGCGCGAGGCCACCCTCCACCAGCTCATCGAGGCGCAGGTGGCCCGTACTCCCGAGGCCCCGGCGCTCTGCTTCGAGGGCTCCTGGCTCACCTACCACCAGCTCGACGAGCGCGCCAACCAGTTCGCCTGGTACCTGCGCTCGCTCGGCGTCGGTCCCGAGGTCCGCGTCGCGGTGCGTGTCGAGCGCTCGCTCGACATGGTTGTAGCCCTGCTGGCCATCCTCAAGGCGGGCGGCGCGTACGTCCCGATCGATCCGCACCTGCCCTCCTCGCGCCAGGACTTCCTCCTCCAGGACTCGCGAGCCTCCGTCGTCCTCACCCAGCGGCACCTGCGCTCTACCCTGCCCGCCTTCTCCGGCACCACGCTGTGCCTGGATGAAGACGTGCCCGAGGTACGCGGCCAGCCCACGCACGCGCCGCCCTCGGGCGTCACCGCGGACAACCTCGCCTACGTCATCTACACCTCCGGCTCCACCGGCATGCCCAAGGGCTCGCTCATCACCCACCACTCCCTTGCGAACATGGTGACGGTGGAGAAGCACGCCTACGGGATAGGGCCCGGCAGCCGCATGCTCCAGTTCGCCAGCATCAACTTCGACCTGTCGGTGGAGGAGATCTTCACCACCCTGGCCGCGGGAGGCACGCTGCAACTGCTGAGGCCCGACCAGGTCGTGGCCGGCCCCGAGCTCAACACACTGCTGCGCGAGGCCTCCATCACCCATGTCAGCGTCACCCCGGGCGTGCTGGCGGCCACTCCCAGCGAGAACCTGCCCGCCCTGAGCACCGTCATCGTCGGCGGTGAGGCGTGCACGGCCGAGCTGGTGTCCCGGTGGGCGCCGGGCCGTACCTTCTTCAACACCTACGGCCTCACGGAGACCACGGTGGTCAGCACGCTGCACGCGTGCACCGCGGATGGCCGCGCGCCGCCCATCGGCCGTCCCTTGCCCAACGTCGACGTGTACGTGCTGGACGAGAACCAGCGGCCCGTCCCCGTGGGCGTGCCCGGTGAGCTGTGCATCGGTGGCCTGAGCCTGGCCCGTGGCTACCTCAACCGCCCGGACCTCACCGCCGAGCGCTTCCTCCCCAATCCCTTCAGCGCCACTCCCGGCGGGCGCCTCTACCGCACCGGCGACAAGGTGCGCTGGCGGACCGATGGCTCGCTGGACTACCTGGGCCGCATCGACTTCCAGGTGAAGCTGCGCGGCTACCGCATCGAGCTGGGGGAGATCGAGTCCGTCGTCGCCCAGTACCCGGCGGTGCGCGAGGCCACGGTGGTGGCCCGCGAGGACGTGCCCGGCGACAAGCGCCTGGTGGCCTACGTCGTGGCGCGTGAGGGACACACCCTCGAAGTCCCCGCCCTGCGCGCCTTCCTCGGGGACAAGCTGCCCAAGTACATGGTTCCCTCGGCCTTCGTCGCGCTGCCCACCCTGCCCCTCAACTCCAACGGCAAGGTCGATCGACGGGCGCTTCCCGCTCCGGATGGCGCCGAGTGGAAGGAGTCCTTCGTCGCCCCGCGCAACGCGTTGGAACAGCGGCTCGCCCGCATGTGGGAGGAACTGCTGGGAGTTCGTCCGGTGGGCGTGCGAAGCAACTTCTTCGAGCTGGGAGGGCACTCCCTGCTGGCCATGAGGTTGCAGGCCCGCCTCCGGGAGGAGACCGGGAAGACGGTGCCCGTGGCGGCCTTGTTCCAGGCACCGACGGTGGAGGAACTGGCGGCATGGCTCGGGCAGTCCTCCAACCCCGCGTCCGCGCTGGTGCCCTTGAAGGCGGATGGCTCCCGGCGGCCGTTCTTCTGCGTCCACCCGGTGGGCGGCAGCGTCCTGGCCTACAACGATCTGGCCCGGCTGCTCGCGCCGGAACAGCCGCTCTATGGTCTGCAGGCGCCAGGGCTGGAGGGCGAGTGCGAGCCACTGGCCTCCATCGAGGAGCTGGCTGCCTTCCACCTCGAGGCGGTGCGCTCGGTGCAGCCGGCCGGGCCCTACCTGCTGGGGGGCTGGTCCCTGGGAGGCGTCGTGGCCTTCGAGATGGCCCGCCAGCTCGAACAACGGGGGGAGCGGGTGGCGCTCCTGGCCCTCTTCGACTCGAGTGCCCCGGTGCTCGAGGCGGCACCTCACGAGACGGACCCCGGGCGAATGATGAAGCTCTTCGCCGAGGGAGTGATGCGGGTGGTCACGGCCCAGTCAGGCATTCAAGAACCGATTCCGGAGCTGGAGCCGGAGGCGTTGCTGCGCTGGCTCCTGGGAGTCGTCCAGCGCGGCCAGGTGCTCGGTCCCGAGGTGGGGCTCGAGAAGCTGCGCGCCCTGTACCGCGTCTTCGAGCACAACCATCTCGCCTACGGGCGATACGAGCCCAAGCCCTATGGGGGCTCGGTCACGTTGCTCCGGGCCAGCCAGTCTCCGGCGGGCGTGGAGGCATCGCCGGACCTCGGCTGGGGCGCGGTGGCACGAGGTGGAATCGAGCAGCACGTGCTTCCGGGGGATCACAACTTCTTCCTGCGCTACCCGGCGGTCCAGGGAGTGGCGGAGCGGCTCGGGGCGTGCCTGGAACGGGCACAGGCCGCGGATGACCAGGTCCAGGAGGAGACGCGATGAAGCTCCTCGCCCTGTTGATGCGGGAGTCCCGGGTGGCCGTCCTGCTGGTGGTGTTCTTCGGGCTCGTCTCCGGAGCCGCCAGCGGGGCGTTGCTCTGGCTGATCAACGGCGTGCTCACGCACAGCACGCCCCCGGGCTTCCCGGTGGTGCCCGGCTTCGTGGCCTGCGGGCTGGTCGCGCTGCTGGCGCGAATCGCCTCCCAGTTCCTGCTGGGCCGGGTCCAGTTCGGCGCGGTGTTCGCACTCCGCGCCAGGCTCTGCCGTCAGCTCCTGGGAATCCCGCTGCGTCACCTGGAGGAGATGGGCACGCACCGGCTGACGGCCATGCTCGTGGATGACATCCGTGCGCTGAGCGACTGCCTGGGAGTGCTTCCCTTCATCCTGGTCAGCCTGGCGATCGGCGCCGGCTGTCTCGTCGTCCTGGCCGGGCTGTCGTGGCCCCTCTTCCTCGTCATGTCGGGCTTCCTGGCGTTCGGCGTGCTGAGCTATTGGCTGCCGTCCGCCTGGGCCCGCAAGCTGTTGTTCCACGCGCGAGACCGGCAGGACTCGCTCTTCAAACATCTGCGCGGTCTCATCGAGGGCATCAAGGAGCTGAAGCTGCACCCGGGCCGGCGCGAGGCCTTCCTCACCGAGTGCCTGGAGCCCAGTGCCCGGGACGTGAAGCGCCTGTCCACGCGCAGCCATCAGCTCTACTCCGCCAGCGGGAGCTGGGGGCTGTTCCTGTACTTCGCCTTCATCGGGCTGCTGCTGTTCGTCCTGCCGAGGTTCCAGGAGCTCGACTCGCGCGTCCTGGTGGGGTACGTCCTCACGATCCTCTACCTCCAGGAACCGTTGAACCTGGTGCTGAGCAACCTCCGTTTCCTGGGGCAGGGGAACGTCGCGTTGCGGAAGCTCCAGCTGTTGCCGGAGCTGGACCCGGGCGCGGAGCCGACGGCCCCGCTGGAGCCCGAGCCCCGTGGCTTCACTCGGCTGGAGCTGGTGGGGGTCACTCACACGTACTACCGGGAGCAGGAGGACACTCCCTTCACCCTCGGTCCCATCCACCTGACCTTGAGGCCGGGTGAGCTGGTCTTCCTGGTGGGAGGCAATGGGAGCGGGAAGACCACGCTGGCCAAGCTGCTCACGGGGCTCTACCTCCCGGAAGACGGAGAGATCCTCCTGGATGGAGTCCCTGTCGTCACCGGGGCGCAACGGGCGCGCTATCGCCAGCTCTTCTCCACGGTGTTCTCCGACTTCTACCTGTTCGAGAGCCTGCTGGGCCTGGCCAGGACCCGCTCGCGCGAGCAGGTCCAGGGATACCTGTCGCGGCTGCAGCTCGATCACAAGGTGCGGATCAGCGAGGACGGGGTGCTCTCCACCACCGCGCTCTCTCAGGGGCAGCGCAAGCGGCTCGCCCTGCTCGTGGCCTACCTGGAGGACCGCCCCGTCTACGTGTTCGACGAGTGGGCGGCGGATCAGGATCCCACCTTCCGGAACATCTTCTACCGGGAGCTGCTGCCGGACCTGAAACGCAAGGGCAAGGCGGTCCTCGTCATCACTCACGACGACCGTTATTTCCCGGTGGCCGACCGCCTCCTCCACCTGATGTCCGGCAGGCTCGTCCAACCCGTGGAGAGCAGTGCGTCGGCCCCCGCTTGAGCCGCGCCCTCCCCCGTATGGTATGGCCATACCCGAAGGGGAACCCCCATGGCCCAAACGAACGAGCCGACGTTCCAGGAGATCGCCGAGACGATCCGCCGCCTGGAGGAGCTGCTGGACCGCGTCCCGGATCCGCTCGCCCGCGACATCCGCCAGAAGATCGCCCACCTGCGCGCCCTCCTGCTCGAACAGCGCTCGCCCAACCTCGTCCTCGTGGGCCGCCGCGGCTCCGGCAAGTCCTCCCTCATCAACGCCCTCTTCGGCGCCCGCGTCGCCGAGGTCGGTCACGTCAAGGCACAGACCGGCCGCGGGCGCTGGTTCGATGTCCACGGCGAGCTCGGCACCCTCTCCATCCTCGACACCCGCGGCATCCAGGAGGGCTCCCGCCCCGAGGAGGCCGATGAGGCCGATACCCCCCTCGACTCCATCCTCGACGAGGTCCGCCGCAAGGCCCCCGACGCCCTCCTCTTCCTCGTCAAGTCCACCGAGGTCGATGCCGCCATCGACGCCGACCTGGATGTGCTCGCGCAGATCGTCTCCGCCGTCGAGCAGGCCCACGGCTCCCGCCCTCCCCTCCTCGCCGTCGCCACCCACTGCGACCTGCTCGAGCCCAAGCGCACCGACCTCCACCACCCCGACTCCCAGGACCCCTCCGACCTCCAGGAGAAGCTCCGCCACGTCGAGGCCGTCGAGCGTCAGCTGCGCGAGAAGATCCGCTCCCGCGATGAGCTGCGCGGCGAGCTCGTCACCGTCATGGGCGTCTCCTCCTACCTGTCCTGGCGCCCCGATGGGACCATCCGCTCCGACGAGCGATGGAGGCTGGGCGAGCTCGCCCAGGTCCTCTTTCGCGAGCTTCCCGAACAGGGCCGGCTCGTCCTCGCCCGTGTGACTCGCGTCCGCGCCCTCCAGGAGGAGCTCGCCAACGCCCTCACCCGCGCCATGGCCTCCCTCTGCATGGGCCTCGCCGTCGTCCCCATCCCCATCGCCGACATCATCCCCATCACCTCCGCACAGGTCAGCCTCATCGTCGGCATCGCGTGGATCTCCGGCCGACAGCTGGACCTCAAGGCCTCCACCGAGTTCCTCGCCGCCCTCGGCGTCAACGTCGGCGCCGCCTTCGCTCTTCGCGAGGCCGCTCGCGCTCTCATCAAGTTCGTTTTTCCTGGCGCGGGGAGTGTCGTCTCCGGGGCTGTTGCCTTCGCCGGGACTCTCGCCATCGGGGCTGCGGCGCGGGCCTTCTTTCTGCGTGGTGTTTCGGCCGAGGAGGCTCGGAACCTGTTCCAGTCCACTCGCGCTTCCGCCGAGGCTCATCCGGACCGGGCTCTGACCGACGGGTGAGGCACGGCGGGGAGGACGGGGGTACTTACCCTCACCCTAGCCCTCTCCCAGAGGGAGAGGGGACCTACACAATGGCCAATCAAGTCAGACCCTCTCCCTCTGGGAGAGGGACGGGGTGAGGGTATGGGGAGCACTCGGGTTGCCCCCGTGCGCTGTCACACGAGTGAGGGCACTGGAAGGAATACCCTCACCCTGACCCTCTCCCAGAGGGAGAGGGGTTGGTTGCTCGGTCTCCTCTCGGGAGACGGGGGTATTCCATTTAGTGAGTGACTGGTCACTTTCTTTTTAAAGCGCCGACCGGTACACTCCTCGTATGTCTGAGTTCTCCTCGACGGCCGCTCCCCGCGCCCGACGCACCCAGCAGGAACGGCGGGACTCCACCCGCCTCAAGCTGCTCGAGGCCACCGTCGAGTGTCTCGTCGAGCTCGGCTACGCCCAGGCGACCACCATCGCCATCGCCCAGCGCGCCGGCATCTCCCAGGGCGCCCTGTTCAAGCACTTCCCCACCAAGGCCGAGCTACTCGCCGCCGCCGTCGCCCACCTCTTCCCCAGGCTCATCTCCGAGTACCGCGACGGTCTCGACGCCATCCCCAATCCGGACCGCGTCTCCCTGGCCATCGAGCGCCTGTGGTCCATCTACCAGCGCCCCGAGCTGATCGCCGCCCTCGAGCTGTACATCGCCGCGCGCACCGACGCGGAGCTCGCCTCGGCCCTCGGATCCGTGGACCCGCCCCACCGCCGCCACCTCCACCAGGTCGCTCGCGAGCTCTTCCCCGGCGCCGCCTCCTCCCACCCCGACTTCGACGCCACCATCGAGCTCATCCTCAACGCCGTCCAGGGTGCCGCCGTCGGCGGCGTCGCCCTCCCCGCCAATCCCGATCACCGCCAGATGCTCGCCCTCCTCACCCAGCTCGCTCGCCGCACCCTCTCCTCTCCACCCCAGCCCTAGCGAGTCCCACCATGGCTGACCTTCCTTCCTTCGATCCCACCCAGCTCGCCACTCCGGCGTTCATCCTCTTGATGGTCATCGAGAGCGTCTGGCTCGCACGCCACCGCGAGGAAGGTCTCGTGGGCTACGCCGTCAAGGACACCGCGGCCAGCCTCACCATGGGCACCGTCTACTCCCTCATCTACATGCTCTGGAAAGGCGTCGAGTACGCCTTCTACCTCGCCCTCTACGAGCTCTCCCCCTTCAAGCTCGGCACCGGCGTGCTCACCTGGGTGGCGCTCTTCTTCGCCGAGGACCTCTGCTACTACTGGTTCCACCGCGTCCATCACGAGTCCCGCTTCTTCTGGGCCTCGCACGTGGTGCACCACTCCAGCCAGCACTACAACCTCTCCACCGCCCTGCGGCAGACGTGGACCCCCATGACGGGTCTGCTCTTCTGGGCACCCCTCGCCCTGCTCGGCTTCCACCCCGCCCTCATCCTCACCCAGCACGCCCTCAGCCTGCTCTACCAGTTCTGGATCCACACCGAGTCCATCGGCCGCATGGGTCCGCTCGAGTGGGTGCTCAACACGCCCTCGCACCACCGCGTCCACCACGGCTCCAACCCGCGCTACCTGGATCGCAACTACGCCGGCATCCTCATCATCTGGGACCGGCTCTTCGGCACCTTCCAGCCCGAGGACGAGCGCCCCGTCTACGGCCTCACCAAGAACATCCAGACGTACAACCCCGTGCGCATCGCCTTCCACGAGTACGCCGCCATCGTCCGCGACGTGCTCCGCCCCAACCCGCTGCGCGTCCGTCTCGGCCTCGTCTTCCGCAACCCCGCCTGGAAGCCGCCGGAGGCCTCAGTCGCGACAGCAGGCGATGGCGCCATCCTGCGAGCGGAAGAAGGCGGTCGTCAGCTCCCGTCCCACCCAGGCGCATAGCACCTCGTACGTCCGCCGCCGCGCGCCTCCCACGCGCGCGGGCTCGCGGATCAGCGTCTCCGGGTGCCGGATGAAGACGTTGTAGCCCAGGATGCACCCGTCCGAGCGCAGCACCGTGATTCCATCCGTGGCCATCATCCCCCGCAGCAGCTGCGCCGCCGAGCTCACCGCCGACGCCGCCTCCACGTCCGGGCTCTCGTGGTAGCGCATCACCCGCGCCACCATGTCGATCGGCTCCTCCAGCAACACCCCATCCACGAACAGAGGCGAGCCCGTGCTCCTCCTGGGCAACACCGCCACCAGCGTGCCGTGCGAGGCCTGCATCGCCTCGAAGAGCACCCGCCGGTAGAAGTCCCGCGTCAGGCTCCTCGCCGGCTCCTTCAGGTCCGACGTCAGCCCCAGCGCCAGCTCGTCCATGGCCACCGTGGGCAGCGTCACCTCCGCCCTCGCGCCGGACAGGAAGACGTGCCGGTACAGGCCTCCCATCCCCCTCAGCTCGATGATGTTCTCCGCCAGTTGCAGCACGCCCACCAGGCGCAGCGAGCGATCTCCGGCCCTCCGCATCCGCTCCAGCGGCGTCTCCACCAGCGGGAAGGGATCCGTCCGGAAGATGCCGTAGGCGAAGCCCTCCGGCACCAGCAGCATGTACAGCGACCACCACCGTCCCTGGCCCAAGGGCGCGCACTGCTTGAGCGCCCGCTGGATCGTCTCCCGCGTCCGAGGGCCCTTCCCGATCGCGACCGGATCCCTCCCGCCCAGCACCCGCAGCATCCCCTCCAGGTCGTCTCCCATGAACGCCACCGGGAAGAGCGGCTCGCCCTCCTCGCGGTAGCGCGACAGCGTCACCATGAGCTCGCTGAGTGGATCCCCCACCTGCTCGGGACCCAACCCGACCTCATTGAGGAAGGAACAGACCGCGTCCGACAGCAGGTGCCGGAAGGACAGGACCGGGGACTCTCCCGGAGCCAGATTGCTCATGGATGTCTCCAGTCTCCCCCAGATCCAGCCATTCGTGCAGCCCCCATAACCTGGGTCGGCTGGTTCCTCCTTCCGGATTAGCGCGCCTGATATCCCTTCCGTTTGACTGATTGCCGGAATCTAAGAAAAATAGGAGTAACAGGTCTCTTCCCCCCCCCGAGGTACAGGTGAGCAATCGGAGCGCGATCGCGGTCGTGGTGGAAGGTGGCTCACCGAGCATGCTGCCAGCCAGAGCCATCGAGGTGGACGCCGGCGTGGCCCTGCCCGTGGCCTTCGGTGGCCTGCGGAAGATCCTCCAGGCCTGCGAGGACGCGGCGCCCGAGGCCGTGCGCCCCCTGGCGCGGCAGCGGCCCTCCGAGTGGAACCGCCTCTTCCCCGGCTCCATCCAGGGCGCCCCGGATCTCACCGACCTGGCCCTCACCCCCTCCGAGCGCCGGCTCCACCGCGAGTCGGAGGAGATCTTCTGGATCCTCAACCTCGCGGCGCGCGCCATCGTGGAGACGCTGCGGGTGAGTGGCCGGCCGCTCGTCATCCACGGGGCCGGAGAGTGCGATCTCGTCAGCCTGCGCGCGGTGATGCGCGCGGCCGAGTGGGGCCGGCTGGAGCAGCTCGAGGGCCGCATCCTGCTCACCGGCTGGAATGTGCGCCGGCCGCACTACGCCGCCTGCTTCGAGGAGCGGCGCCGGGCCTTCCTCGACTCGCTCTGCGAGCGGATGCGCACCGCGCGCCCCGGCGGCGGCGTGGGCCCCGTGTCCGGCCGGGCGCTGGAGCCGGCCGTGGACCTCGAGGGCCGCTACCTGCGCCATGTGGTGGACGACGAGGCGCCCCTCGAGCACCGCATCGCCGCGGCCGTGCTCGCCATCCGCGGCTGCTTCTTCACCACCAACTACGAGGGCGCCCTGCTCGCCGCCGAGCGGGGACTGGCGCTGCTCGATGCCGCGGGTGACGCGCTCGCCCCCGCGCGGGTGCTCGAGGGCTGGGACGCGCTCGACACGGGCTTCACCACGCCGGCCATCGAGATCGACCGGACGAGCCTGGGGGACGCGGAGGAGTTGCGCGTGCTCTTCGAGCGCGGCATCGGCGTGGTGCACGTCTTCACCGGCCAGCACGACGAGGCGCTGGAGGCCTTCGGCCGGGGCCTGGAGCGCCGGGCGCCCCCGGAGCGGCTCGCGCACCTGCACATGTTCCGCGCCCTCACCCGCACCAAGCGCCTGGCGCAGATGCCCGATGCCCGCGCCGAGGTGGAAGCCGGGCTGAAGCTGCTGGAGGGCACCCGGGAGACCGGGCTGCGCTTGCTCCACGAGGCCTGGCTGCGCAACGTCTACGCGCTCACGTACTTCCTGGAGAAGAAGCTCGACCTGGCGCAGGAGCAGGAGAAGCTGGCCATGCGCTGCGTGGGAGACCTGCACGACGCGAGCGCCACGCACCTGAAGATCAACCTCATCTCCAACGCCAGCTATCTTCAGGAGACGGCGCGCAACTACCCGGCCTCCATCGCCATCTGGCGGCGCTTCGAGAAGATCAGCGAGAACTGGGGCGCGAACTTCGCCAAGCACCACCGCTACCGGCTGGCCGCGCTGCAGATGGCCAACGGCGAGCGCGAGGCCGCGGTGAGCAGCTACACCGAGGCCTACGAGTGCGCCGGGCAGCTGGGAGACCCCCTGCACCAGCAGGTGATCGCCGCCGACCTGGGGCTGCACCTGCTGGACGCGCAGCCGGCCACCGCCGCACAGTGGTTCTCGCGGGCGGCGGAGCACGGGCGGGTCACCGGAGATCCGCTCCGGGTGGCGCAGAGCCTCGCCGGCCAGGTGCTGGCCGAGGGCAGCCGGGACTGGACCGAGGCCCTGCGCTGCGCCAACGCGAGCACCACCACCCCGGCCGAGACGGAACCCCTGGTGCAGGCACTCTCTCGCGGTGATGCAGAGGCCGTGCGCAAGGCACTACCCCGCGCTCGCAGCAAGCTCAACCGCCCCTTCGACGCGGTGAACTTGTACTGAGGGTGTTGGACCTCCGATCTTTGCTGTCTCAACGGGGGCCCCTGTCATAGCGTTCCGGGAAGCATGCGGAACACCATTCGCTGGGGCATCCTCGGAACGGGTTGGATCGCGGGGCTCTTCGCGCGCGGGCTGCGGGAGCTTCCCGACGCCCGGCTGGTCGCGGTGGGCTCGCGCTCGCGCCAGAGCGCCGACGCCTTCGCCCGCGAGCACGGGGCCACGCGCGCCCATGCCTCCTACGAGGAGTTGGTGCGCGACGCCGAGGTGGACGTCGTCTACGTGGCCACGACCAACAACGCGCACCGGGACAACTGCCTGCTGGCGCTCGAGCACGGCAAGCCCGTGCTGTGCGAGAAGCCCTTCACCCTGGACGCCGCCGAGGCCTCCGCCGTCGTCGAGGCGGCCCGGGCGCGAGGGCTGTTCTGCATGGAGGGCATGTGGATGCACTGCGTGCCCGTGATGCGCGAGTTGGAGTCGCTGGTGCGCGCGGGGGCCATCGGTGACGTGCGCATGCTCACCGCGCAGCTCGGCTTCCCCGTGGAGTTCGACGCACGGCACCGCCTCTTCGATCTGGCGCTCGGCGGCGGCGCGCTGCTGGACCTGGGCGTCTACCCGCTGGCCCTCGCGTTGCGGCTGATGGGCAGTCCCACGCGCATCTCCAGCCAGGCGGTGCTCGGGAAGACGGGGGTGGACGAGCAATGCACCATCCTCCTCGAGTTTCCCGAGGGTCGGCAGGCGGCGATCACCACCAGCATCCGCAACCGCACGCCCAACGACGCGACCCTGATGGGCACGGACGGGATGATCCACCTCCACGAGCCCATCTACCGTCCGGAGACACTGTCGCTGGTGCGCGCGGCCCGGCAGGGCGGTGCGCGCACGGCCTCACGGGTGCGAGGATACGCGGAGCGGCTCGGACTGGAGCGACTCGCGCAGCACCCGCGGGTGCGCGACGTGCGCGAGCTCCTCCAGCTCGCGAGGACCCAGCGGGTGACGCGCCGGGTGCTCGGCAACGGCTACGCGCACGAGGCCCTCGAGGTCATGCGCTGCCTGCGAGAGGGGCTGAAGGAGAGCCCGCTGATGCCGCTCGACGAGTCCTTGGAACTGATGAGAACGGTGGATGCCATCCGCCGTGAATGGGCGCGCCAGGGCCGGGAGTAGAGGCGCACCGAAGCAGGGGGGATGCCCCAGGGGATGAAGGAGACATGCGTATCGCCATCGTCGGCACGGGCTACGTCGCCGACTACTACCTGAAGACGTTGTCCAATCACCCACGCTTGCAACTGGTGGGCGTCATGGACCGGGATGGAGCCCGTGCCGAGCGCTTCGCACGCTTCCACCACGTGCCCCGGGTGTACCGCACCTACGAGGAGCTCCTCGCGGATGAGCGCGTGGAGTGCGTGGTGAACCTCACCAACCCGGGCAGCCACTACACGCTGACGAAGGCGGCCCTGGAGGCCGGCAAGCACGTCTACTCGGAGAAGCCGCTGGCCATGGAGATGCCGCTGGCCGAGGAGCTGGTGGCGCTCGCCGAGTCGCGGGGGCTCCAGCTCGCGAGCGCGCCGTGCAACCTGCTCAGTGAGACGGCGCAGACGCTGTGGAAGGCACTGCGCGAGGAGCGCATCGGCCAGGTGCGGCTGGTGTACGCGGAGCTGGACGACGGGCCCATCCACCTGATGAAGCCCGAGCGGTGGCGCAGCGACTCGGGCAACCCGTGGCCGTTGAAGGACGAGTACGAGGTCGGCTGCACGCTGGCGCACGCGGGCTACTACATCACCTGGATGGTGGCCTTCTTCGGCCCGGCCGTGCGCGTCACGTCCTTCTCCACCGTGCTCACGCCGGACAAGGGCCAGGAGGTGGAGCGGCAGACACCGGACTTCAGCGTGGCCTGTATCGAGTTCGCGTCCGGCACGGTGGCGAGGCTCACGCACAGCATCTACGCGCCCTATGACCACGGGCTGCGAATCATCGGAGACAGGGGCATTCTGAGCACGGAGGAGTGCTGGCTCTACGGCTCGCCGGTGTACCTGCGGAGGCGCGACGCGCTCGGGTTGAAGGCGGAGAAGAACCCGCTGAAGGCGAAGCTGCTGGGGCTGGGCCCCGAGAAACTGCCCCTGGTGCCCGGTCCTGGCCAGCCCCGCGCGGCGAGGAAGGCCAACGTCATGGATGTGTCGCGAGGCATCGCCGAGGTGGCCGAGGCCGTGGATCAGGGGCGCCCGTGCCGGCTGTCCCCGCGGTTCGCGCTGCACGTGAACGAGGTCACCCTCGCCATCCAGCACCCGGTGGAGCCCGGTACCCCGAGGAAGATGACGACGACCTGCGGCCCCATCGCGCCGATGCCGTGGGCGCTGTAGGCCGCGACACGGCCGCGTCCCACCCGTGTACCATCACGGAGGTCCAGGAGTCGAACTCACCTGAAAGCACTCAGCCTGCACCCACAAGGCGCGGGTGACAGGAGAACTACCAGTATGGGGGACATTCGCAACGACGGCGAAGCCGTAGGCCAGGTGGGAATCATCCAGTGGGACGGGGCCTCCGAGGCACGACTTCGCTCGACGCGCAGCACCACCGAAGCGAACATCATCCAGACGTTGCCCTTCAATACGAATGTCCAGGTCATCAGCCGTTGGGCAAGTGGCTGGTCCCAGGTCGCCACTCGGGGCGGCCAAACAGGCTTCGTGGCTTCCGAATACATCTGGACCCATCTGCCCGAACCCGGCGCACGGCTGCACCGGGTTGAATCAGGCGTCCCTGGTACCGCCATCGCCATCGCTGAAAACTATTACGGGGATCTGGCGAACCAATGGGGGCAGGATCTGCGCTTCTTTGTCAATGTCCTCGCGCACGTGAATCGCCTGCCGGTTCCGCCGCGAACGACCGGCTGGCGCGAGGTACACTTTCGTTACGACACCCTGATTTGGATTCCGAGTCGCCGCTACGCTCAATCCCTATCCGACTCCGTCAACTCCGGGTCGTTCTCCTACAACCTTGCGACGACGCTGGGCTCCACGGTCGCTCGTGTCACGCAGCTCCGGGACGATTTCCACCGCGCGATTGCCCTATCAACGCGGTATCTCGGCGAGGCCGTTACGCGACAGGCCGAGAGAGTGCTGCGTGATACCGTCATGGCGGTTGCGGAGATGGTTCTGGGAGGGATCGCGGTGCTAGCGATTTCAACCGCGATCGGGGCTGGGATCGGAGCACTGGCTGGCGGTGTTGGCGCAGCACCGGGTGCCGCCGCCGGGTTCGAGATCGGCCTCATCATTCTCGAGTGGTTGGGACTGGCCATGCTGCTGAACTGGGTCGTGGAGTCCCTCTGGAAGGTTGCCCAGGCGTTCCAGAAATTCATCAGCACCGTGTGGAATGCCCGAGGGAACGCGACCGCTGTCGATCGCGCCGCTCGCGAGTTCGCAGAGGCCATCGCAACCCTGATCAGCGCTATCATGGAGGGGTTGCTTATGCTGGCAATGTCTCGCGGGGTGTCCTGGATGGTGAGAGCGCTGCGCGGAACGGCCCTTGCTCGCAAGATAGGAGAAGCTCGGTTGGCGGAATGGCTCAACCGACGCATCGATGCCTTTCGAGAAGCGCGTGCAGGACGCCCGCGGGAAGTCCTGGGTCGTCTTTCTCAAAGGGTGGTCGAAGCCCGCTTCTTCAGGGGAGTGGAGCTCGTCCAGCTGACGAAAAAGGGAAAGAACAGAGCCCTCGGAGAATTCGACGGAATCGACATGCTCCGTAGGATGTTCATCGAATACAAGACGGCGCGGAGACTTCATCGGGCAAGTCCACCGAGAAACCCGGCGGACTGGGCCAACGAAGCGATTCATGAAGCCACCGTCGCTCGCATCCAAGCGCTCATGCATGATGCGACCGGAACACGGGTAACCCAGAGAGGATCGGCTGAGGCCCCTACTCTCGCGGAAATACAAGGCTTCCGGCACTTGCAGTTCCGCATCGATGCGGACTTTCCGGGACTGCGTGCAGGAGTGGAGGTTGCGCTACGAACGCTCCGTGCGAAATACCCCAGCTGGACATTCGAGGTGCGTTGGGGCCTCGACATCCAATTGCCGCCCCTACCTGATTGGGCCACTGTGGGCCATACTCAAGAGAACTGGTGATGTCCGTCGCAATCCACATCAAATTCAAAGCGACAGATAGAGGCTCACTTTCCATTCCGGTAGCCACGCAGGGGACGTATCACACCGTGTGGCTTCCCACGGCGAAGAAACTGGGCCTCAAGTGGGTGCCCCTGTTCGAAGACGGGCCCATTGTCGATGTGAACGATCTGGCCGCAGTGACGAATGAATTCCGAAAGATGCGGGAGGCCCTGGCAAGCAACCCAAAGAATGCCTCCATCCTGGAACGCATCGATTTCATTCTGCAGGAACTTGACGACGTGAACCTCGACGAGGTGTCCGGGATTTTCATTGGTTGAAGCCTCGACCAAAACCCGTCCACCTCGCTACGTACGACTTGGCCCGGAGCGACGCCTGGCTTGTGCGCTGAAGTCGCGGCGGATGCGTTCGGCGGCATCTCCGAGGCCGGCCTCCGCGAGCCGCGCCGTGGCCCATTTCACCCCCTCGGCCATGTCCCGGATCGCGACGTAGGACGTGGGCAGGGGAATGACGTGGAAGATGGCGCTCAGCACCAGCCGGATGAGCGGAGAGGTATCGATGAGCGCGCAGCCGAGCAGGCGCTCACGCAGGAGCACCTGGTGCGCCTTCAGCCACTCGGTCTGACGCTGCCGCTGCGCGTTCGTGGGCATCGCCAGTTGCCCCATGTCGATGATGCTGACGTACGGCTCTCCCCGCTGGAGATAAGCCGTCCCCCGGGCCAGATACTCCTCGTACTGCGCGTCCGTCGCGGCCCCCTGGAACCGGGTGACGAGCAGTGGCCAGTGCGAGTCGTCGAACGTGATGGAAGCACTCATGGCTGCTCTCGGGTCTAGAAGCGCTCCGAGGCCGACGCGAGCACTCGCTCCGGCTCGAAGGCGGCGGCTACCTCGCTGTGCCCGTGCTCGATGAGCTCGGCCACTGCGCGGCCCGTGAGCGCGCTCGTGAGAATGCCCTGCCCCGCGTGCCCACTCGCGATCAGCACCGATTTCGTTCCCGGGTAACGCCCGATGAGGGGCTTGCTCCCAGGCGCCACCGAGCGCAGTCCCGCCCAGGCCCGGACGAAGCGCGCCTCGCGCAGCCTCGGCGCCAGCTTCGCCACCGTCGCTCCCAGGTGCATCAGTCCCGTGGGCGTCACGTGGCACGCGAAGCCCGCGTCCTCCTCCGTGGCCCCCACGACGATCTCCCCCGCGCGCCACGGCGCCAGGTACGTGGGCCCCGACACCACCCGCGTCAGCCTCACCTCCGGGTGGAAGATCGTCAGCATCTGCCCTCGCACGGGCTTCACTGGCAGCGCCGGCAGCCCGACGAGTCCTCCAGACCACGCCCCCGCGCACACCACCAGCCTCCCCGCCCGGAGCGTCTCGTGCTCCGTCCGCACCTCGACGCCTCCGTCCACCTCGGCCACCGAGCGCGCGCCCTCGCCCAGGCGCACCCGCACGCCCCTCCGGTGCACGTCGTGCAGCAGCGCGTTGAGGTAGGCCTCCGTGTCCACCATGTAGCCCTGCTCGGTGACGAAGGCTCCGAGGAGCGGCGTGCCCTCCAGCGCGGGCTCCAGCTCCACCACGTGCGCCGCGTCCATCCACGTCCCCAGCCACTCCGGATGGCTCGCGGCCTTCTGTCCGAGCGCGTCCCGGCCCTTCGCGTCCATCGCCACCCGGAGCACTCCCTGGCCCCGGCGCAGGTGCAGTCCTTCACCCAGTGAGGCGAGCTCCTCGGTCAGCGCTCCGTGTGCCGCCCGCGTGAAGGCGAGCATGTCCGGGTCGTCCAGCAGCCGCACCGAGGGAATCGCCACCCCCGCCGCCGCTCGCGAGCCCTGCCCGCCTGGCTCCACCGGGTCCAACACCGTCACCCGCGCCCCGAGCGCCGCCAACCGGCGTGCCACGGACAGGCCCATCACTCCCGCCCCGAGAACGAGGATGTCCTGGGTCTCGCTCATCAGTCCGCCTCGCTCCAGCGCACTGCCTGCATCCGCATCTCGCAGGTGTAGCGGCCCCGCTCGTCCTTCAACCACAGCTGCTCCGGTGCCGGGTACATCTCCTCCACCGAGAGCTGATCCGCCGCTCGCGACAGGTACAGCAACAGCTCCAGCGCGAACGGCGACGCCGTGTCGATCAGGTACGGCTTGCGCTCCGTCGAGCTGCGCATGAACACGAAGCGCGGCCAGCCGCTCGCGCGGCGCTCGCGCTCCACCGCGAGCAGCAGATCCACCCCGCTCACCTGCGAGAACGTGGTGGTCGGCAACTCCCAGCGCTCGCGCTGGTACACCGCGCCGCCGATGCTCAGCCTCGGCAGGTGGCGGCCCTGGGTGCGCAGCTTCGCGTGCAGCACCTGCGGATGCGCCAGCGCCGCGAACGGCGGATACGTGTTGAAGTCGTCCAGCGGCATGTACAGCGAGAGTTCCTGCCCCTCGCCATCCACCAGCACAGGGCCCTCCCGCGTGGGCAGCACCTTCACGTCGTGCGGCTTCAGCGCCCCCTGCTCCACGTCCAGCACGTCCGACACCGAGTACACCAGCCGCCGCCCCGGGTAGACGTAGAAGCCCTTGTTGCGCCGGCGGATCGCGAGCCCCACCAGCCCTCGCGCCGCGGGCTCACGTTGCAACCACTGTCCGGCCACCGACTCGTAGCGCGCCCGGTCCGGATAGAAGGCGCTCAGCCAGCTCCACAACATCAGGTGGTGGTGCACGCGGGCACACATCACCTCGTAGCCGTCCCCCGTCGCCGCGAGGCACACGTCTGGCAGCGCGTAGCGGCCTCCCGGCTTGGAGGTGCCCAGGAAATCCTCCGGCAGCGTCCGGGCTCGCGACAGGTCCTCGTCGAGCAGGATTGGCGGCACCGGCGCGAAGCGGCTCCCCGCCACCTGATCCGGACGCAACCGCACCGCGTACTCCAGGAAGTCCAACGGGCGCTCCTCGGAGCCCAGTGCGTCGCGCACCTGCTCGCGGTAGCTGCCCTGCACCCGGTCGCCGTAGGCCGCCGAGAGCTCCAGTCCTCCGGACAGCTTCGCCGCCATCTCCTCGCTGAAGCGCCGGCCCAGCTTCAGCCGGAAGGGCGAGGACGCCTCCTCGTAGAGGATGAGCCGGTCCGAGTACACCTGCCCCTCGCCCCGGCGCGCGGGCTTGCCCGTGTACTCGGTGAAGCGCGTCTCCAACGTCTGCAACAGCTCCCGGCGGCGTGCCAGCCCCGCGCCCTCGAATTCGGCGCGCAGGCGCTCCAACTCGTCCAGCCGCGACAACCAGCGCTCCCGCGCCTCGGAGGCGGGCAGCGCCACCACCGCCTCGCGCAGGCTCTCGAGCGTGGCGAAGTCGTTGGCCACGAAGGGCAGCCCCAGCAGCACCACCGCCGACTTCACCAGCGGCACCACCCACCGCTCCACCGTCTCCACCGGCACGCCCAGCTCGCGCGCGGCCGCGTCCAGCGTCGGCGCCGTGGGCAACACCCCGAGCAGCCGCTCCGCCTCCGGCGACAGCGCCACCTCCAGCTTCAGCGGCGCACAGCTCGCCCTCCCCGCCTCCACCTTGAAGATCGGATTGACGCGCAACGGCAGGCGCGGGCGCACCGCCCGCTCCCGGCCCACCGCCCGCGCCAGCTCGGTGACCGCCCAGAACGTGAGGAAGGTGCGCCGCCGTGTACTCCCGCTCGGCACCACGCGCACGTCCGTCCCGTCCTCGCCGTCACACTCGCCGTAGGAGATGGGACCGAAGAAGCTCGTCGTCTCGTTCTTCGCGCAGAAGCGTTGCAGGTACGTGTAGACCTGCCGCTCCACCCGCCTCGCATCCGAGTTGTCCGGTCGCGCGTCCCCCTCCAGGTAGCGCGACCAGACGTTCTCGTACATCGCCGGGTTGGAGAAGAAGACGGCCTCCTGGATGGCTGGCTCCGCCGCTCGCTCACGCAGGCGTCTCCGCAGGTCCTGCCGCTCCTCGGTGTACCGGGCCGACAGCACTGCCCGGCGCGAACGGTAGCGCTCCAGCGCCTGCTGGCTCTCGGGCCCGTACTTCGATTTCAGGGAAGGTTCCTTGCCCCGCTCCAGCGCTTCGCGGGCCGAGCGCGCCGCGTCCTCGCCCCCCGCGGTGCGCACGGCCTCCACCAGGGCCCGCTCGTCCTCCAGCAGCACCGCCACCTCGGACCGCAGCGACTCCGAGAAGCCCAGTCCCTCCAACCAGTCGAACGGGAAGCCCGCGTGACGGAGTACGAAGACCTCGCCCAGCGTCCACCGCCCGCTCATGCCTGTACCCTCTCGAGGATCCCCCGGTCCACCAGCGTCGCTTCCACCTTGTCGCGCTGTGACTCCGGCAACGTCGCGAAGAGCTCCGCCGCCTTCACCGGGTGCTCGGCTCCCGCGATCATCGGCACGAGCCGCGCGTCCACCGCCAGCACCCCTCCCGTGCGCAGGTTCGCCGCGTACCAGGAGAGCTTCGCCACTCCGTCCAGCGTCGCCGGCAGTTGCACCAGCGCGCAGTCTCCATCCAACCGCAACCGATCCCCCGCGAAAGACAGGGGCCTCGGTGGGTGGAGCGAGGCCCAGGCCACCCGGCCCGGACTGAGCGGCGCGCGTTGCAGCAGCCGCCCCGCCAGCGAGCCCATCAGCTCCGGGAGCCGATCGCGAGGCACCGTCCCTGGTGCCTCGAAGGGCACGGTGCGCGCCAGCTCCCAGCCCTCGGGTGACGGGAGGAAGCTCACCGGCACCCCCGCGAAGTCCTCGCCGGTGCGCCCGCGCGTCCAGTGGAACCGCCTCACCCCCGAGACCCAATCGAACAAGGGTCGCTGGCCGAGCAGCTCGAGGGTCCGCTCGTGCGCGGGCTCGTCCACGCTGGGAGCCCCCACCCACCACTCCGCCACCACGCGCACTCCGGCGGAACGCAGGCGCTCCACCGAGCCGGCCAGCGCCTCCAGCGGCACGCGTACACCATCGACCCCCAGCACCCCGTCCTCGTCCACCGCGCAGAAGCCCACCACCACCGTGAGGCAGCCGCTCGCCACGAGCAGCTCCGGCTCGAGCAGCGCCCGCAGCGCCACGTGGCCCGCCCAGGGCCCACCATCGGCGGGCGGACGCGCGCCCTCGGGGCACCAGGTGAGCGGCTCCCGTGCATCCACATCCAGTGACTCCACCCGCCAGCGCAGGGGAGCCACGTCCTCGGGGAAGGAAGCCCGTTGGAAGGCCGGGAGCGTGCACAGCACGGCGCGATGGGCGCTCGCGAAGGGGCCCGCCACCTCCAGCGGGACCGAGGCCGGGCAGGCCCCCGCCAGCTTCACCGCCGCCGGGAGCTGCAAATCCCTCTCCAGCCACAGCCTCACCCGCTCCGCGCTCGAGAGGAAATCCGACGCACGGGCCAGATCCTCGTCGAAGGGCGCGGCTTGCTGGACGTTGCGCAGCACGTCCACCACGCGCTGGGTGGTGCCGCCCTCCAGCTCGATGTCATCCAGCCGCAGGCGCACGCCCGACGGAGGGCCGGAGAGCGCGGTCAGCACCGCGCCCAGGGCCCGCAGGGGCCGGTGCGCATCCGCTCCACCCCGCTTCAGCAACACGCGCGCGGCGCGCAGGAGCAACAACTCCCGCATCGTCTGGGGCGTGGCGGCGCTGCGCTCCCGCGCCTGCACCGCTCGCGAGAGCGTCTCCGGAGCCAGCACTCGCTGGCAGAAGGTACGTGCCACGTCGACCACGCACCACCCCTCGGGCGCGTCCGGCACGCACGTCACGTCACGGTGGGGAGGCAGGACGAGCAGCTTCATTCGCGCACCTCCGCGCCCCAGAGGAAGCAGCAGCGCAGCTCCGCCGTGTGCCGCCCGCCGGCAGCGCCCAGCCAGAGCTGTCCAGGCGTGGGAAGCATTTCCGACACCATGACCTCTCCCTTCTGTTCGAGCAGGTTGACGAAGACGCGCAGCAACGCCGGACTCCGCACGTCGATGAGCACCGGCTTGCGCTCTCCCGGAAACTTCGCGAACACGTGGTCCGGCAGCCCCCTCCGCGCCCAGATGCCCACCGCCGTCTGGAGCCGGGCCCGGTCATCCTTGCACGCCAGGAGCGCGTCCCGGTCTTCCGCCTCCAGCCGCCACTGTTCACGTTGAAGCACCGCGCCCCCCAGCACCACGCGGGGCGTGTGCGAACCCAGGGAGACTCGCAGGGGACGGATGCGCGGCAGGGCGAAGGCCGTCTGCACCAGGCTCTCCATCTCCCCGTTGTAGAGGCACACCTCCGAGCCCAGCCGCGTGGACAGCAGCCGCGCCGTGCGCCCGTCGCTCTCCACCAGGAGGTCATCGAAGGGCAGCCGCCACGCCGAGGCCCGGGCGCTCACGCCCCCCAGCTCGACCACGGGCCCGGGGAACTCCGCGGGCAGCAGTCCGGTGCGCCTCGAGGCCAGCACGGTGACGAACGGCATCGGCCGCCGCAGCGCGCCGAGCGCTCGCACCATCTCGCTCTCCACCCGCCTCCGCTCCTCGTGGAACTGCAGCGCCCAGCCCCACACCAGGGCCGTGTCGTGCACGTCCCCCACCACCAGCTCGTAGTCGCCCCGGCTCCAGGCCTCCACGTCCGAGGCTCCGATGAGCAGATCGATCGACGTGACGATCGGCAGGTGCGCGTCCTCGCGAGGCGTGGGGAGCACCGACGGCTCCAACTCCACGCGGGAGGCCGCCGGGTCGGGGATCGCCGCCGCGAGCGCCTCGGCCACCGTGGTGTCATAGGGCAGCGGCCGGTCTCCATACGCCGCCACCACCTTCCAGAACGGCACCGTGCGAGCCCCCACCAGGGCCGCCACGGCCGCGCGAGCCGCCTCGCGCGTGCGCAGCGCCGCCTCGCCCATCAGCCCGAGCGCCGGCTCCAGCTTCCGCGTCAGCTCCCGTGCACGCTCGCCACCCACCGTGAGGCGCAGGTCTCCGCCGCACTCCTCCCGCATCGGCAAACGGTCCTGGTAGAAGTTGTGACTGTCTCCGCTCGACCCCGGAGCCGGTGGCGCCACGCTCCAGCGCTCCCGGGCGCGCTTCGCCAGCTCCTCGTTGAGCGCCATCTTGCCCGCCGCGTCCGCCGCGCCGTAGCGGGCCATCAATCGCAGCAGGCCCTCCAGCGCTCGCAGATGGTCGCGCGCCACCTGACCGGGGATGCCGGCGAGACGCTCGGCCAGATCCTCCAGCGGGTGGTGCGAGGCCGCGGGCACCTCGAGCTGATGGGTGAACAGGTTGCGTTGGAGTCCGAAGCGGACGCACTCGAGCAGCAGCGGCCACTCCACCCCGAGCGCCTCGCGCAGGGCCGACAGGGGCCGCGTCCCATCCACCGCCTCCATCAGCCTCGGGAGCACATCCTCCGCGCTCGCCGCCGGGGGTGCCGGCCCCTTGCGCGGGGGCAGCGTGGCGAAGGACTTGCGGCGCAGGACGAGCCAGGGCGCCACCTCGGGATCCGCCGCGATGGCGCGCACCAGGCCCAGCACCAGCCACGAGGCGGCGAAGGTGTTGCGCCCCACCAGCCACTCCGGGCCGGACCAGCGCACCGAGACCCCCGTGGGCGCGTCGGGCTCCACCCGGCCGTAGTTGATGGGGCCGAAGAAGCTCATCGTCTCGTTCTTCGCGCACAGCCGCTGCAGGTAGCTGGCCACCTGCCGCTTCAGCCGCGCCCCGTCCCGGCCGGAGATCAGATCCCTCGCCACCGGAGGGCTGGAGCTGGCCACCGCCTCCAGGAAGCGCGGCTCGGTGCGCAGCGCCGCGAGCGACTCCTCCACCAAGGCCGACTCCCGGGTGAACGCCGCCTCGAAGGCGGACGCGGCCTCCTGCGCCGCCCGGGCCTGGGTGTTGTAGGCGGCGAAGGACTCGGGGGACTCCAGTCCCTCCACCTCCACCGGGCGCCCCGCCTTCAACGCCGCCAGCACCGCGGGCGGAGGACGGCGCAGGCGCGGACCGCTGGCCTTCAACCCCTCCAACTCACGCCGCGCGGTCCACAACTTCCGGGCGCTCGCCGCGGCCTCGGGACAGCGCAGCCGCTCCAGCCGCTCGAAGGAGAAGCCGGTGGTGCGCACGACGAGGTGAGGAAAGACACTCCAACCCTTCATGGGTGACGCACCCCGGCCCAACGGCCTCTGGAGAGGCAAGCATCCCTAGTTCTTCGGCAGCGGTACGGCCTCGATCTCCTGTCCGGGCACCGCCATCACCCACCGGGACCACACCGGCAGGTTCGGGCAGGTGACGACGACTTCCAGTTCCTTGCCGGCATCGATGGGCGCCGTCACCGGCGTGGCACCGGGCAGCATGTCCGCGCCCACCTTGACGAAGCAGCCCGGCTGCCCGCCGATGCGCAGCGTGCCCTTGCCGTCCGACTCCGACTTCGCCTCGGGCAGGGTGTGCACGTCGATGAGATCCTTGCGCACCGGAATGCCGAAGCGGCGCAGGCGTCCGTTCACCGCCGTGGAGACGACGTTCTGACGGGCTCCTTCCAGGCTGAGGCCCGAGGTGTCCTCCACCCGGAGACCCGCGATGTAGAGCTGCTCGCCCGGCGCGCGGTTGATCACCTCGACCCCTCCGCCGGAGAACAGCTTCGGAGCCACCAGTCCCACCCCTCCCACGATCAGCAGCGCGACGCCGCCGAGGAGGACCCACTTGAGCGGCGAGGACTTCGGGGCCGCGGCGGCGACGGGAGCGGCCGGAGCCGGGGCGGCCGGAGCCCGGGGAGACGCGGCCACCTGAGCCAGAGCAGCCGGGGAGGCCGCCTGGGTCACCGTGCGGTTGGACACCGGGACCGAGGGCTGCTGCCCGGCTCCGGACGAGCGGGGCGGCACGGCGGAATTGGAGAGAGACGCGCGCGGCGGAACGGACGCCGACGGACGCGCCGCCACGGTCGGCGGAGGCGGAGGCGGCACGGGGGGCGCGACGGCCGGCACGGGCAGCGAGGGCCGGCCCTGCGCCGCGGGCGCCGGAGCGTGCTCGTTCTGCGTCGGAGGCTCGGGAGGCAGGGCGCTGGGGGCGATGAGGCCCTGCTGCACCGGGCGGTAGACCTCGGTGCGCTCGTCCGGAGGGAGCGCTCCCGTGGGCAGAGGCCTCGGCGCCGGGCGCGGGGCCGCGACGGGGTGCTGGGGCACGGGCGGCGGAGCACCATACTGCCCGGTGCCAGAGCCCACTCCGGGCCGAGCGCCCGCCGCGGGCTTGACCGCCGCGCTCGTGTCCGCGGGCGCCGCCATCTCCAGCGTGGGGCTTGGAGGGGCGGGAGGACGAGGCCCGCTGCCCGTGAGCCCCGGCGCCCCGCTCACGCCCGGGAACGAGCCGGACATCGGGCCGGTGATGGGACCGAACTCCGCGAGCCGCTCTCCCAGCGTGGCCTTGAAGAACTGGGCCACGGCCGCCGGCGACGAGTTGAGCCGGTGGTGGGCCATCACCGCCTCGATCTCCTCGCGCATGGCGGCGGCGGAGGGCGTGCGGCGCGCCGGGTCCTTCACCAGGGCGCGGAGGATGAGATCCGACACGTCCTGGGGGATGGTCGGCTTGAGCTGCGACGGCACGGGGGCCGGCTCGCGGACGATCGCGTTGAGCGTGGCCGCGTCGTGGTCCCGCTTGAAGGGCAGCTGGCCGGTGAGCAGCTCGAAGAGCATCACGCCCAGGGCGAACACGTCGTTGCGCGCGTCCAGGGCGCGGCCCGCGGCGGCCTCCGGGGAGATATAGGAGATCTTCCCCTTGAGCACGCCTGCCTGGGTGTTCTCCTCGCCCTGCACCTTGGCGATGCCGAAGTCACTCAGCTTGATGGCGCCGTCGAGCGAGATGAGGACGTTGTGGGGGCTCACGTCGCGGTGCACCACCGGGTGGGGCACGCCGGCCGGGTCCACGTAGCTGTGCGCGTAGTGCAGGCCCGCGGCCGTCTCGGCGACGATGCGCAGCGCGTGCTCCATGGGCAGCGCGAGGCCCTTGCGCCGCAGCTCGTTCATCAACTTCTTGAGGTCCGGGCCGCGCACGTACTCCATGAGGATGTAGGCCACGCCGTCGGACATGCCCACGTCGAACGTCTGCACGACGTTGGGGTGCGTGAGGCGCGCGTTGGCCCGCGCCTCGGCGAAGAGCATGTCGACGAACTCGGCGTTCTCCGCGAACTGCGGGAGAATCTTCTTCATCACCAGGAACTTCTCGAACCCCTTCACGCCCACCTGCTTGGCGAGGAACACCTCGGCCATGCCGCCCTGGCCCAGCCGGCGGATGACCTGAAGCTTGCTGGCGGAGATGGAGTTGCTGATGTCCGAGTTGCTGCCCTTGTTCCCGCTCGGGTCCACGTTGGTGGAGCCGAAGAGGTACTGGCTGAGGGCGCGCGGCTCGAGCGCCTCGATGTCCTCCAGCGGCTGGTCCACCAGCGACGAGCGGTTGAGCAGCGGCATCAGCTGGGGCACGGAGGGAAGGCGCGCGGTGCCACCGCAGATGGGGCACTGGCGCTCCGGGCTGGCGTTGGCGCGCAGCTTGGCCAGGTACTCGGAGGCCAGGGCGCGCTGCTGGTGCTCATGGCCGCAGTTGCGGCACTCGCACGGCAGCCACAGCGTGCCGATCTTCGCGGAGATCGGTTTGGTGAAGCGCGCCAGGGCGCTGAGCACCGGCGGTGGCACGCGGCACAGCACCACCTCCTTGGCGCCCTGCGCCGCCATGGCCAGCACCTGCTCCAGCTTGGGCACCGCCTCCGGCTCCACCTTGGAGACGTGGGCGAAGTCGAACGCGACGCGCCCCTCCAGGCCCGAGGCCAGCCGGCGCACGTTCAAGTCGCCCTTCAGCTCGCTGGCCAGGGTGACGTAGGTGATGTCGTCCTGGACGATCTTCAGGTGCGTGGAGAGGGACGCCGGCGCGCTGGGCGTGGTGGCGCGCAGATAGCGCATGACCACCGGATCCACCGTGCCGAACTGCTGGCGCTTGGCGTAGTCGAAGAACTCGCTCGGCAGATCCGCGAACTCCAGCTTGCCCGCGCACACGGGGCAGGAGTGCTCCGGCGCACGGCCCTCGGCGATGACGGCCGACTCCGTCTGCAGGTCCACCAGCCGCAGCCGGTCCTCCCCGCAGGTGCGGCACGTGTAGGGCGCGAGCACCGACAGCACCCGCGCCACACCGACGAAGCCCTCCACCATGTTGAGCTGGTCCACCATCACCGGTGGCGCGTTGACCACGTACAGCGAGATGCCCCCGGGGGGCAGCTTGCTGGCGAACTCGATCCACCGCCGCACGCCGAAGGAGCTGATGCGCTCCACCTGGCCCAGATCCACGATGAGGAGCCCACCGAGATCTGGCGACGCCGACGTCAGCGGGAACGTCTCGTCGATGATGCCGGCGATGCGGACGTGGTTGATGGTACCCACGCGCACGCGGCTGATAGTGGCATTGGAACCCTGCGTCTCCACCGTCCCGCTCCTCATTCCGACTGGAAGTACAGCAACGACTTGGGAAGCGCCGCGCGGCGGCGCGCCTCCCCCAATCCGACCACGCCCAGCATCCGCGTCTCCTTGCCCGGAACCACGCGGACCGCGATCAGCTCACACGCCTCCAGGATGCGCCGCATCCCGAGCCCTGCTCCACCCCCTGACGCATTCACCTGCATGCGTCCGCCCAGCGACGCCACCGCCCGCGCGATGGGCCCGGGAGTCAGCCTCCCGAAGAGATCCACCGCCTCCAGGTAGATGCCGCCCTCCCCCACCGCGAAGGACACCTGGCAGACATGCTCCGGGGCCACCGCCTGCACGGACTCGCGCCGGTGGGCATAGAGCGGCGTACCGCTCGCGTCCACGGGCGCGTCCAGCAGCGCGTTGGCGGCCAGCTCGTGCATCACCTCGGCCGCCAGGCTCGCCGCGCTCCGGCTGCCCTTGGAGGCCTCCACCAGCGCGGCCGCCTCGGACGAGGCGCCCTTGAGATCCACCACCCGCTCGAGCCACAGCTTCGCCACCGCCGCCCCGGGGGGCATCAGCGACTCACCCCGCAGGAGCGAGGCCAGCACCCGCATCTCCCACGCGGACGGGGTGCCCCCCGGCTCGCGCGTGGCCAGCAGCAGGGCCGGTGGGGTCCTCTCCAGGAGCGCCGCATGGGATGGACCCAGACGGCCGTCGAAGAGGACCAGCTCGCGTGCCGGAGCCCGCGTGCGCCCCCCACCCGACACCAGGGGCAGGCCACTGCGCACGAGCGAGGGCGTGGCCTGCTCCAGCGCGGCGGGAGCCAGGGAGGGATCTGCGACCAGATGGAGGCCGGTGGCGGCCTCCGGGCGATGGGCGGCTCTCACGTGACGGCTCGGCGTCTCAGTACTGGTATTTGACCTCGCTGAAGATGCTCAGCGGCGGCGCGGGGAATCCGTGGGACTCCTCGTACTTCGCGTTGAAGAGGTTGGAGCCGAGCAGCGACACCGTCAGCCCCTTGGTGACGTTGGCACCCACACGCGCGGTGGCGGTGAAGTAGCCAGGCAGCTTCACCTGCTCGAGCTCTCCGGTCTGGGCGTTCGTCATGAAGCCCGGATCATACCGGTCTCCCACGTACAGGGCGTACAACTCGGCGAAGGCGAACTTGCCGAAGTTCGTCCGGCCACGCGCGTACACCCGGTGGGCGGGCGCGTAGTCGAGCGGTCGCTCGGGCCGGCTCTCGAAGGCGAGCGCGCGCGCATCCAGGAACTGGTACGCCACGTCGAACGAGGAGTTGATGGCCGCCACCTGCGCCGCGGCCTCCAGCTCGAAGCCCCTCACGCGCGCATCACCGATGTTCTTGAACTGCGACGTGGAGCCGAAGAGGAGCTCCTGGTTGATGAAGTTCTTCGCCAGGTTGTAGAAGCCCGTGCCCGTCACGCGCACCGTCCGGTCGAACGGCCAGAAGTCGACCGACGCCTCGACGGTGTCCAGCGTCTCGGCGCGCAGGTTGCCATTGCCGAGCAGCGTGGACGCGTACATCTGCTGGTTGATGGCCAGCTCCGCCAGCGTGGGAGCGCGGAAGGCGCGGCCGTAGTTGGCGCGGAAGGTCAGGTCCGGCCGGGCGTGGAAGACGACGCTGGCACGCGGGGAGATCTGATCCGTGCGCGCCTGCCAGATCTTCTCCGGGATCATGTACTTGTCGTAGCGAGCGCCCGCGCTGACCACGAGCTGGCTGAGGGGCCGGTACTCCGCGTCGACGAAGCCACCGGCGATGTCCTGCCGGGTCTCCTCCAGCGTCAGGCCGGGCAGCACGTTGGGGTTGTTGACCAGGTCGTTCTTGTAGTCACCACCGAAGGTGAGCGTGAGGTCGCCCAGGGTGAGCAGCGCGCGGGCCTCGGCACCCAGCCGGCGGCGCTTGCCGAGCGCCGTGTTGGGGGTGTCGGAGAAGGCGTTCTCCATCTGCACGTCGCGGCGCTTGAAGAGCGTGTAGCCCTGGGCGAACAGGCGCAGGTTGTCCGTCACCTGCTGGTCCACCTGGGCGCTCGCGTTGAAGTTCTGCACGCGCTCGACGTCGTTGGGCGTGTAGTGGCAGCGGCCGCAGTTGCCCACGGTGGAGATCTGCTGGCCACCCGGGCGGCCGATCTCCGCGTCGGTGAAGGAGGCGTCCAGCGCCACGCCCTTCACGTTCAGCTTGCCGCTCACCTGGTGCACCAGCGAGTCCTCGTTGGTGTCCACGCGGCCAATCTGCGGATCATTGAAGAGCTGCGGGCCGTCCGAGCCGAAGCCGTAGTAGCTGACCAGCGCCTCCACGGGGCCGCCGCGGCCGGCCGCGGTGGCCTGCGCGCGCCAGGTGCGGTCCTGGCCCGCCAGCAGGCGCGCGTCCACGCCCCAGTTGCGCCCGTCCTGCATCAGGTCCGACGGCTGGCGCTCGATGATGTTGATGACGCCGCTGAAGGCGTTGGAGCCGTACAGCGACGAACCGGGGCCGCGGATGACCTCGATCTGCTTGAGGTTGTTCAGCGGCGTGGTCTCGTCCGCGTAGAACTGGCCCGTCCAGGGGTCCGTCAGCGGCCGGCCGTCCTTGAGCAGCAGGAGCCGGTTGGAGAGGTAGTTGGAGCCCAGGCCGCGCGCGCTCACCGCCGCCTTGCGCATGGAGCCACGCCGGCACTCCATGCCGGGGAAGTACTGGATGGCCTCGCACAAGGTGAACTGGCCGGTGCCCTCCAGCTCCTCGGCGGGAATCCAGGACACCGTCATCGGCACGTCCGCGATGCGCTGGCTGCGCTTGGAGGCCGTGGACACCACCGCCTCGCTCAGCAGCTGCTGCACGGACTCCTCCAGGGAGTCGGCGCCGGGGCCGGCGAGCGGATCCGGGATGTCCACGCCAGCCAGGGCGGACGGCGGAGGCAGCGGGCGCGAGGCGGACGGCCCCGTGAAGGGCGCGCTCTTGGGGATGTTGGACGAGGACGGAGCCGGCAGCGGCAGCGGCTTGCGCGCCTTCGGGGCATCCGCGCCCGAGGAGGCCGGAGCCTGGGCCACCGGCCCGGTCGTGGTGCTCGCGGGAGCAGCCGGGGAAGACTTCGTCTGCGCCGCCCCACCACTGCTGGCGGCGAGGCCACACACCAGCCCGACGAGGGCCGGGAGCCAAGCGTTTCGAGTCGAGTGCATCGTTCTCTACGTCCCGCGAGTTGAAGAAGAAGCGTTCGAGGACACGTCCATGGTCGCCGACCGGTGCGCTCCCCGCGCCGTCCTCGAGACGGCTGTCCCCGAACGTCCAGGTTGTTGAATGGTGGGTACTCTATCTTTTAGACGAGGGAAAAGTCGCCCCCCGCCCGGGTCAGTCATCCGGCTGTTCCGCAGACACGTCCAGGGCATCGGCGAAGGAAGGCAGCACGGGCTGGAGGGCCGCCGGCTCCATGAAGGCCCGGGTCTCCACGCGGAGTGCGGGCGCATCCACCAGCACGGGCTGGCGGCGGGGCGGGCCGCTCTGGAGGAGCTTGCGGAAGTCCTCCAGCTCCTTGGCCTGCACGGCCACGAAGGCACCGAAGGGGGCCACCGCGTCGAGCTTCTGCAGGTTGCCCTGCAGGTCCTCCACGTCCCCCTTCATTCCCACCAGGACGGCGCCCGGCACCTTGGTGCTGCGGAAGAGAACCTTGACGCCCTGCGGTACGTGCGTCAGCGGCACCAGGGCAGCCTCGGCGCCCTTGGCCTCGAGCATCTTGAGGGCGGACTCCACGTTGGGCACGGGGGTGAGCTTGAAGTGCTTCTTGGCGTCCAGGTCACCGGCCAGCACCACGTTGGTGACGAACTTGGGATCCGTCGCGCCCGCGCCCTTGACGATGGCGAGCCGCGCGCCGGCCAGCTCCTTCATGGAGCCTTTCGAGAGGGAGACGATGGCCCAGCGCTGGGACGTCTCACCGGAGAGCGGAGCGAGCGCCACGGGGGTGGCCTTGGCCAGCTGCACCGCGGCCCACGAGTCCACGACGGCGAAGTCGACGATGCCCTCGGAGACGGCCTTCGAGAAGTCCTCGTAGCGGGCGAAGCTCTTGGCGGCGGTGGGCCGGCCGGTGGCCGTCGACAGCTTCGCGGCGAGCGCCTCGGCGTACTGGAAGCGCTGCTGGCCGTCGGTGAGGGTGGTGGGCAGGAAGACGCCCAGGGTGGCCTTCTTGGCGGCCGCGCCAGCGGCGGGCGCCCACGCGCACACGAGCGTGAGAGCCAGGAAGAGCGAGCGAAGGAGGTTCATGGCGTGGTGTCCGAAGCGGTGGCGCTGGAGGGCTCGGGGTTGGAGGTCGGAGCGGAGTCGGAGATGCCGTAGAGCATCTGCAGGCGATCCTTCCACTCGCGGACGGTGGCGGCGCGCGACGCGGTGCCCGAGGCGAGGTAGCGGCGGTAGGCGTCCACGGCCTCGCCCATGCTGCGGCGGCGCTCCTGGGCGTCGATGCCGAGGTTGAGCGTGGCCTGGGGGACGGTGCCCTCCAGCTTGCGCCAGGTGGCCACGGCATCGGCGGACTTGCCACCGCGGTAGGCCACGCAGGCCAGGTTGTGCTGCAGGGCGGCGCTGTCCGGCGCGAGGGCCAGCGCGGCCTTGAGGGCCTTCTCCGCGGCCTTCATGTTGCCGGACGCGTAGGCGCGCTCGGCCTCGCGGCGGTGGAGGGCGCTGGTGAGGGCGCTCGTCCACTGCGACTGCTCGGGGATGGGGCGCTTGATGGCCGCGGTGAGGAACTTGCGCGACTGGGGCAGCATGTCGCGGCGGTAGAGGACGTAGGCGTCGGCGAGCTGGCGGATGTTGGGACGGGCCCAGGAGGGCGTCGGGGACAGCACGCGCTTGAGGAGCGTGTTCGCGTCCGCGAAGCGTCCCTCCTCCGTCTGGGCGAGCGCCTTGGCGAAGCCCGACAGGCGGCCCAGGTCGGACGAGTTGCCGCCGACACCGGCGCGCTCCGCGGACTCCACGTCCTGGCGGGCGCCCGCGCCGTCACCGGCCTCCAGCCGGGAGAAGGCGCGGCGCAGGTAGGCGCGCGAGAGGTTGGCACGCGTCACCTCGAGGGCGCGCTTGGAGGTGCCGGGATCCGTCAGCCGCTTGAGGGCCGCGTCCACCTGGCCGAGCTCCATCTCCGCCAGGGCCGAGCCCGCGGACACGTCGGAGATCGCCGCCACGTCCGGGGCCATCTTCTCGGCCTGGGCGAAGGCCTCGAGCGCTTCCTTCGGAGCGCCCGCGCCCAGCCGCGCGTAGCCGAGCACCAGGTGCTCGCGCCAGGCGGCCTCGGGCAGCTGGATGCCCTGCTCCATCACCTTGCGGGCCTCGGCGTGGGAGCCCTGCTGGATGAGGGCGGCGCCCAGGCGGCGCGCCATGGCGGAGCTGCGCTCCAGGTCGAAGGCGCGGCGCAGGTCGCGCACCGCGTCGTCCAGGCGTCCGTTGCCAGCGCGGTCCCGGGCGCGGTGGGCCAGGGCACGGGCCAGCCACTTCTTCGCGCCGGCGTGCTCCGGCTCCAGCTTGAGGGCCTGGGTGTAGTCGTCGATGGTCAGGTCCCACTGGCCGGTGGCGAAGTGGTCCGCGCCCAGCAGCACGTGGCCGAGCGCCTGCTTGGGGGCCATCTCCGCCACGCGGCGGTGCACCTCCACGGCGCGCGCGTAGCGGCCGGCGCGGCGGTTGACGCTGCCGAGCGTGGCCCAGAGCTCCAGGCTGTCGGCGCCCGACTGCACGGCGCCCTCCAGGAAGGAGATGGCCTCTTCGTTGCGGCCCTGCTTCTGCAGCGCCATGCCCACGGAGATCTGCGCGCCCACGTCACCGGGGGCCAGGTCCAACACCTTGCGGAACTCGGTCTCCGCCTCGGCGGGGCGGCCCTGGGCCATGCGCACGTCACCCATCAGCATGTGCGCCGCGGGCGTGCTGCCCAGCTTCAACTGGGCCAGCGCCTGCACCTCGGCGCGCGGCAGCTCCCGCGAGTCCAGCAGCAGCCGGCCCAGGCGCTCCTTGGGCTCGGGCACCTGGGGGAAGCGCGTGGTGAGGCCCTCCAGCAGGGCCATGGCCTCCGCCATCTTCCCTTCCATCTCCAGCACCGCGCCCAGGCCCATCTGGATGGAGACGGACTCGGCGCGGCCCACCTGGGCGCGCTGGAAGGACAGGCGTGCCGCCGCCGGGTCCCCCTTCAACAGGTGACCGCGGCCGAGCAGCTCGTGGATCTGATAGTCGTTGGCGGCGACCTTGTCCGGGCGCTGGGCCAGGTAGGCCTGCAGCTCGGCCACCGTCGCCTCGCCGTCCATGGCGATGAGGGCGTAGTAGTTGCCCAGGTAGTAGTGGACGAGCAGGTGCTCGGGCTGGTTGGCCACGGTGACCTTCTGCAGCACCGGCACCGCCTCCTCGTAGCGGCGCAGCTTGAAGAGCGAGATGCCCAGGGGATAGGCCAGCTCGAGCGAGTCGGGGTTGGCCGCGTACACGGGCGTCAGGCGCTCGGCGACGCGGGTGTAGTCCTGGAGGGCGAGCCCCACCGCGCCGAGGCCGGCGGCGGCCTGGACGGAGCCGGGCTCGGCGGCGAGCGCCTTCTCGAAGAGCTCGAGGGCCTTGCGGTACTTGGCGTCGGCGCGCTTCTTGTCGCCGGAGGTGGCGGCGGCGCTCGCGTCCACCTGGGCCGCCTCCCCTTCCCGGGCGAGCCGCTGGGACTCGGTCATGGGAGGAGGACGGTACTGGGCGAGCGCGCCCGTGCCGGCGAGCGAATGGGCGAGGACGAGTGCCGCGGCGAGGCGGCGGACGGAGGGACGGAAAGAGCGTCTCATGCGACTCATGGGGAGGCGGGGCTGAACTCGGCGACGACCACGGTGATGTCGTCCTGGGCGGGCAGGCCGGCGCTGAAGGCGCGCGCATCGGCCAGGATGGCATCACGCAAGCCCTCGGCGGACAGGTGGGCGTTGGCCTGGAGGGCTGCGGCCAGGCGCTGGGTGCCATACTGCTTCTGGCTGGCGTCACGCGACTCGGTGAGACCGTCCGTGTACCAGACGATGATGTCACCGGGCCGCAGCTGGGCCTGGCGCGAGGCGTACTGGGAGCTGGCGGAGGCGCCCAGCAGCGCGCCACGGGCGGGCAGCGAGGCCACCTGGCGCGAGAGGCGGTTGTAGACGATGGGGCTGGGGTGGCCACCGCTCGCGTAGTCGACGACGCCCGTCCGCACGTCGATGACGGCCAGCGCGCTCGACATCTGGTGCTCGCCCCGGCCCACGTGGGCCATGGTGACGTTGAGCGAGGAGATGAGGAGCTGGGCGGAGAGCTCCTCGGGCGGGCGCATGGTCATGGCGGCGGTGAAGCCGCTGGTGGCGCTGGTGGCCACCAGGGCGGTGGCCAGACCGTGGCCGGTGACGTCGCCGATGCCCACCACCACGCGCCGCTCGTCCAGGGCGGCGCGCATCCACCAGTCGCCGCCGCAGGCATCCGCGGTGACGACGAGCCCGGCGATGCGCAGGGGGCCGGCCTGGAAGCCCTCGCGGCCGGGCAGCAGCGTCTCCTGCACGGTGCGCGCGAGCGACACGTCGCGCTCCAGCTGGGCCTTGGTGCGCACGTCCTCGAGCAGCACCTTGATGCGCTCGGCCATGTGGTTGAACACCACGCCGAGCGTCGTCACCTCTCGGCCAGCGCCCCGGGCCTGCTCGGCGCGCGCGCCCAGGTCTCCGGCGGCCAGTTGCATCACCTTGCCGGTGAGCACGCCCAGCGGCCGGGTGATGCGGCGGCTCTGGAAGGCCACCAGCACGCCGGCCAGCAGCACGAAGCCCAGGCCCAGGCCCGACATGGTGGTGGCGTTGCGGCGCAGCGACTCGCGCTTGGTCTCCTCCAGATCGCCCAGCTGCTTCTGCAGCGCCTCCATCGAGTAGCTGATGACGACGAGCCCCTGGCCGCTCTGCGAGCCGTAGTCGATGGGCTCCTGGTACACGATGATGGGCTTGCCCTGATACAGCCCGTTCTCCCAGTCGCGCTTCGGCTTGCGCGTGGTGGGGGTGCCCAGCTTCGCGTCCGGCGCGGAGTCCGCGGCCAGCTGGCTCTCCGCGTCGTAGATCTGCACGCGCAGGATGTTGGGGTTGTCGGTGATGATGGAGCGCGCCACCTCACTGAGGAAGGCGTAGTTGTTGTCGCGCAGCGAGGTGGCCGAGGTGAGCGACAGGGTATGGCTGACCGTCTGGCCGAGCTCGCGGGCCTGCTGCTCGATCTGCGCGCGGAAGCGCCCGGAGGACTCCTCGAACTGGGCCTTGGTGGAGACCCAGGCCACGGAGGCGAGCAGGCCCACGATGACGCCTACCAGCACACCGGTGGTGACGAAGAGGAGCTGCTCCAACCGCAGGCCGCGGATGGCGGCCACATCGGGCAGCTCGCCGGCCTCGAGCGGGGCGACGATGGTCCCCGTCATCTCCGGATGGAGCGGGGAGAGCTTCGTCGACGTGAGGCCTGCCACACGGGTAGCCGTGAAGGTAGGCTCGTGCTGTTCGAACGACCCCTCGGGTGGGGGCTGGGAAGGCAGCGGGGCGTTGGACAAGGCGGAACTCTGTGGGGGGGCGCTGGGGGGCGCGACGGCGTTGAAACAGGGAGACCGGACGCGACTTTAGCGCACTTTTCCGATTAGGCGAGCACCCCCATCGGGTTACCACGTGGATCCTGAGAATCTGGGAGCCCGCTCCCCCACGGGCCCTCCCTCTCTCGATACGTCTCCTCCACTACGTGGCGTACGTGCTCGCCAACCCGCCGCCAGGCATGCGGTCGCGGGCATGACCTGGCGGGTCCTGAAGGGGCCACCGCCCACCTCATCCCGATCTCCGCGGACGCGTCTCCCACCACAGCCGCCCCATCAGTCTCCCTGCTGGCTGCCAGCAGCCCTTTCCCCCCCGGAAACGAGCGTCCCACGCCGGGGGTGTGTTCACCGTAACGCACCGTCCGTCTACGCCGCGGCGCGGCATGTTCGACGGGCCCGTGACACCCTCGTGTGCTTGAGATTCCGGGGCACCTTTGCGGTATAGGGGGCGCCGTCCTTTTCCCTTCCCAAGAGAGACGCGCGTGCCGAAACCCCGCCTCCTCAACCGCGATGAAGATTCGCTTCCGCTCGAGCGGGAGCTCCTGGTCCGGATGCACGACCTGATGGTGAAGGCGCGCGTCCTCGAAGAGCGCCTCATCCAGATGTACAAGCAGGGCCACGGCTACTTCTGGATTGGTGGCCCGGGTGAGGAGGCCTTCAACGTCCCCCTCGGCCTGCTGATGAAGAAGGGCCAGGGCCCGGCCTACGACTACCTGCACGCGCACTACCGCCAGTCGGCCACGATGATGGCCCTGGGCGAGGAGCCCATCGGCGCGCTGCGGCAGATGAAGAACGTGGCCGCGGACCCCTACTCCGGCGGCCGCAACTTCGCGGGCCACTTCTCCAAGCGCGAGTGGAACATCGCCCCGGTCTCCTCCCCCATCGAGGTGCAGTACGTGATGGCCCCGGGCACCGCGCTGGCACAGAAGCGCCACGGCGGCGACGGCATCACCATCGTCACCGGCGGTGACGCGGGCACGGCCGAGGGCGATTTCGCCTCGTGCCTGGTGTGGAGCTCGCGCCCTGGCAACGAGCTGCCGCTGCTCATCATCGTCACCAACAACAAGTGGGGCATCTCCACGCCGGCCGCCGGCCAGCACGGAGAGACGCACGTGGCGGATCGCGGCAAGGCCTTCAACATCCGTACCAAGACGATCGACGGCAACGATCCCATCAACGCCTACCTCGAGCTGAAGGAGGCGATGGAGTACGTGCGCAAGGAGCGCAAGCCCTTCCTCATGGAGGCGTTGGTGTCGCGCCTGTACGGGCACTCCTCGGCGTCCGGCGCCAACTTCGTGGGCAACGAGCAGGACTGCCTGGCCGCCTTCGAGGAGCGCCTGGAGAAGCAGGGCATCCTCACGCGCAAGGAGATGGACGAGCTGCGCAACCGCTACACCGAGGACATGGCCGCCATGGCCCGTCAGGTCCGCGAGGAGCCGCTGCCGGCCCCCGAGACCATCTGGAACCACATCTTCGCGGAGAGGAAGTAACCCATGGCCAACATGGCACAGGCCGTTCGCATGGCCCTGCACTACGCCGAGGAGAACCTCGGCGTCACCGACATCTTCGGCGAGGACGTGGGCGCTCCCCTGGGCGGCGTCTTCACCGCCACGCAGGGCCTCAAGACGGCGTGGAACTCGCCCCTGGACGAGCGCGGCATCATCGGCATGGCCATCGGTCTGGCCATGGCCGGCTCGAAGCCCGTCGCGGAGATCCAGTTCGCCGACTACATCTACAACACGATCGATCTGCTGAAGATCGCCGGCAACACCTGCTGGGCCACCCACGGCGACTGGAACCTGCCCATGGTCGTGAAGACCCCGGTGGGCAGTGGCATCCGCGGGTCCATCTACCACTCGCACTCCTTCGACGCGACGGCCACGCACATCCCGGGCTGGAAGATCGTCATCCCCTCCAACCCGCTGGATGCGTACGGGCTGATGATCTCCGCCTGCCAGGAGATCAACCCCGTCATGTACCTGGAGCCCAAGGCGCTGCTGCGCATCAAGGGCGAGGAGCGGATTCCGGGCGAGCCCGAGGACGACAAGCTGCTGTCGAAGATGATCGACGCGCCGCTGGGTGACCGCACGCAGTGGAAGCCGCAGTGGCCGCAGCTCGAGGCGTACGCGGTGCCCATCGGCAAGGGCAAGGTGGTGCGCGCGGGCGCGCAGGTGACGGTGGTCAGCTACGGCCGCACGCTGCCGCTGTGCAAGAAGGCCGCGGACGACCTGGCCAACGAGGGCGTGGACGCCGAGGTCATCGACATGCGCACCCTGTGGCCCTACGACTGGGAGCTCATCAAGGGCTCCGTCGAGAAGACGGGCCGCGTGCTCTACGTGAACGAGGACACCGAGGTGACCAACTTCGGCGAGCACCTGGTGCGCCGCACGGTCGAGGAGCTCTTCTACAAGCTGATGGCGCCTCCCCGGCTGCTTGCTGGCAAGTTCGTGCCGGGCATCGGCCTGGCGGACACGCTGGAGATGGCCTCGGTGCCCCAGCAGGGCGACATCACCTCCGCCATCCGCTCGCTGGCGTCCGAGCAGCCCTGATTCTCACCTCACGGTAGGCGGAAGTGTGCGAGGGCGGCCCGGAGAAGAGTCCGGAGCCGCCCTCTACCTTTGCGAGGTCGACCGCCCCTTGAGTAGACTGTGCGCGCCGTGCAACCGATCCCCTCCAGAACCCCCGCCCCGGACGCTCCCTCCTTCCGCATCCGCCGTGCTCGCCGCGGTGACGCCGAGAGCCTGGCCGCGCTCCTGCGAGAGATGGGCTACCCCCATGGCTCGGATGCCCAGACGGTCCACTGGGTCATCAGCCATCCGGAGATTGAAATCTTCGTGGCGGCGGACGTGCAGGATCGCCCCGTGGGCATGGTGTCGCTGTCGCACCGGCCGCAGCTGAGGCTGCGCGGGCGGGTGGCCACGGTGGACGAGCTGGTGGTGACCGAGGGCTGGCGGCGCCGCGGCGTGGGCCGGGCGCTCATGCAGCAGGTCATCGAGCGCTGTGGCGCGCGTGCGCTGAGCGTCAAGCGGCTCGAGGTGTGCTCCTACGGTCAGGAGGAGCTGCGGGGTTTCTACGAGTCCTGCGGCTTCGTGAAGATGGACCGGCAGGTGCTGCGCTACGCCGAGCTGGAAGGCCAGCACGGCCAGTAGCGCGGCACCCGGCCTCGCCCCGCCTCAGCGCTTGAAGCTGCCCACCACGCGCTGCAGGCGCGCCTGGTCGGCTTCGGTCACGTCGACGAAGCGCACGCCAATGGCCTCGGCGTCGTCACGGACCCACGAGATGATGCCCTCGAGGTCGAAGTCCTCTCCGCTCACGGTCATCTGGAGGCGCACGCGCGAGCCCACGTCGTAGGAGCGGCGCGTGCGCAGGCACAGGCCTCCCGCCGACAGGTTGAGCGAGTAGGCCCGCAGCGCTCGCGCCGCGTCCTGGGCTTCCTGGAAGCGGACATCGAACGTCGCCGTCACCCTCTCATGGGCCCTCCGGTTGGAGTGCAGCACCGCCGGCGACTCCGCGGCTTCGGACGTCTTCATGGTCATGCGCACTGATTCCTCGGGCTCTCGTCTTGGGTGAATGGCACTGAGATGACGCACTCGGTCGGAGACCGTGTGGCAGTACCAAGTGTCCGCTGTACCCCAGGTCTTGTTCAAGGGGGGCCCGTTTCTCCACGGACGTCTTATTAGTCCCGTTCGTTACTCCAGACGGGGCGAGGAATGCGGGCCAAAGTTCTCCTAGTGTGCAGTGTTCTCCTGTTGGGTGGATGGGTAGCCAGTGGCTGCCGCAACGGCAACGGGGGCGCGGGGAATGACTCCGGGACGCTGGCCGACGGTGGGCCGGGGGCGAAGAACGACGGGGGCGGAGGGACACCGGACTCGGGAGACGGGGACGCGGGAGAGGTGCTCTCGGGTT
The DNA here is from genome assembly GCF_016887565.1 of Archangium violaceum. Lineage (NCBI taxonomy): Bacteria > Pseudomonadati > Myxococcota > Myxococcia > Myxococcales > Archangiaceae > Archangium > Archangium violaceum. The sequence goes on along the minus strand of NZ_CP069396.1, from coordinate 5,115,412 downwards.
GTGACGTGGCGCGGCAACAGGGCTGTGACGCGGGCTCGCTGTGCCTGCGGGGCTTCCTGGAGGACGGTGGGCAGGGCAACCGCTGTTTCCCCGCGGACGAATGCGATCTGGTGGCGCAGAACTGTCCGGAGGGGGACAAGTGCACCTACGTGCGCCAGGGGAGCACGACGAGCCGGCGCTGCGTGCGGGACCAGATGGTGGAGGAAGGCGGAGCCTGCCAGAGCACGGCGACCCCGGAGGGCCACTTCCACGACACGTGCAAGGCGGGGCTGTACTGCACGGACCAGACCGCGGCGGATGGGGGCACGACCTTCACGTGCCAGAGGTTCTGCTACGGGAGCGCGCAGTGCACGGCCCCGCGCGATTGCATCGAGGTGCTGCGCTTCGAGGGCTCGGACGAGCTGCCCCGGGTGTGCGGCGAACCGGGGCCGAAGTGCGATCTGCTGGCGCAGGGCTGCGCGAGCTCGCTGGGGTGCTACCCCTCGACGAGGAGCGGACCGGTGTGCGTGCCGGCGGGAACGGTGGAGAACGGCGCGCCCTGCACGTACTCGAACGACTGCCGGCCGGGGAGCGCCTGCGTGAGGGACGGGGCGGGCCTGGTGTGCCGCGCGCTGTGCCGGACGCCCTCGGGAACGCCGGGCTGCGAGAGCGGGCGTTGCGAACCCCTGCAGGACTTCCCGGGCGTGGGGGCCTGCGTGCCGTAGGGCGGGTTGATCTGTCCGCGACCCGCCGTTAAGCTGGCCTCACCATGAGTGCAACGTGCGCCCGCTTCCTGACGACCGCCTGCAGCCCCTGTTGCTGCGGCGAGTGTTGTTAGGCGAGCAGCCACGTCCCTCTGACAGCACCAGCGGAGTACCCGCTGGCGCGGCGCGAGGGAGCCCTCGTCTCGCCCCCCTGAGCACGGCGTCTCGCCACGGAGCGTCTCCGACGCGCCGTCGTGGGCGCGTGCTCGAGCCTGGCCGGCCCCACCGTGTGTCCGGCCATTCCTGGAAGAGGAAGTGCCGATGCCCATTGCCCGATTCGAGCCCCACGATGATTTCCTGCGCGTCCACTTCGCCTCGGGAGAGGGCCCGCGCCACGCCGACTTCCACTGGTTCTGGCTGCGGCACAACTCCGAGCTGGACCGGCACCCCCTCACCCGCGAGCGCATCGTCTGCTCCTCCGAGCTACCGTTCGAGCTCCGCCCCCGCCACGTGCGTCTCACCGAGGACGCGGCTGCCCTCGACATCGACTGGGGCGACCGCTCCGACGGGCAGGTGAGCCGCTACGCCGCCGACTGGCTCCGTGAGAACGCCTACGCGGCCGACCGGGTCCCCTCCCCCGCTCCTCCCTCCGACAGCGCCGCCATCACCGTGGAGGCCTCGCGGCTGGACGAGCCGCTCGGGCGCTTCGCCGTGCGTGCCCTCCAGCGCACCGGAGCCCTGGTCGTGCGCGGCTTCGGCACCGACACGGAGGCCCTCATCGACGCCATCGGCGGCGAGGGACTCTCCGTCATCGAGACTCACTTCGGGCGCATCGAGGACCTGCGCACCGACAACACGACGAACCGCAACACCGACCAGCTCGGCTACACGGACAGCGCCGTCCAACTGCACACGGACCAGCCATTCCTCGACAGGCCACCGCGCTACCAGCTGCTGCACTGTCAGCGGCCCGCGGAAACGGGAGGCGACAACTTCGTGGTGGACGCGCTCGCGGCGGCGCACCACCTGGCCGACCTCGACCGGCCCGCCTTCGACCTGCTGCGCACGGTGCCGGTGACCTTCCACCGCAAGCAGAAGGCCTTCGAGCGCGTGCTCGTCTCACCCATCCTCGACTTCGACGCGCCCGGCGGCTTCCGCATCCGCTACAGCTACTTCACCCTCGCGCCCCACCGCCGGCCCTTCGCCGAGATGGAGGCGTGGTACCGCGCGTACAACCGCTTCGCGAAGCTCGTACGGGACGAGCGCCACCAGTACCGCTTCCGCCTCGAGAAGGGCGACTTCCTCATCTACGACAACTGGCGCATGCTCCACGCGCGCACGAACTTCACCGGCGCCCGCTGGGTGCGGGGCGTGTACTTCGACGCGGCGTAGCCACGCTCAGCTCCGGCCGCCGCGCAGTCGCTCCAGCTCGGCGAGCGCCTCGGCCAGCTTGCGCTCGGCTTCCTTCCTGCGGCTCGCCTCCTCGGCCAGCTTGTGCTCGGCTTCCTTCCTACGGCTCGCCTCCTCCTCACGCAGGCGGGCCTCCTCCTCACGCAGGCGGGCCTCCTCCTCGCGCAGGCGGGCCTCCTCGGCACGGCGTGCTTCCGTGCCCTCCACCATCCGCTCGAGCCGGGCGATCAACTCGTTCGCTTCCGGCAGCACCGCTCCTCCATGGAAGAAGCGCAGCCGCTCGTCCTCGATTTGCAGCTCCAGCCCCAGCACCGCGGAGGAGTAGAGGCCATGCTGGGGCAGGATGGGCCGGTAGACACGCCGACCCTCCTCCAGCCGCCAGCCAGTCAGCCGCAAGCGTCCCCGATCGAAGAGGAAGTACTCGCGGATGCCGAGCCGGGCGAAACGCTCGACGTTCTTCTCCAGGTCCTTGCGCCGATCACCCGCGACATGAATCTCCAGCGCCAGGTCGATTCCCTTTCCCTCGGCGCTCACCGCCCAGCGCATGCGCGAGTGGGGCTCGACGTCCACCACGGCGATGACGTCCGGGGCGAACATGGGCTCGCCCGGGTAGTACACGGGCAGCTCACATCCCAGGTACACCTTGCGGCCGATGCGCGCGAAGTAGCCACCGAGCACCTCGCGCGCACGCGACTTGGCCTCGTAGTGGGGGTCCCCCTCGGGTGTCGAGGCCTCGGAGACGGGGAACTCGGAGGGCAGGCTGTCGACGATGCGAGCGCGCTCCTCCGACGAGAGCCGCTCCCACTCCTCCTGGGGCGGCGCGCGAGGATCGTCCGGGTCGACGCGATAGGGATGGACGCGCATGGGCCTGAGGACAGAGTAATGCCTCGTGGGGCATGCACCAAGCCGGGGCGGACGGAAGCGTCTGGAGGAAGGCGTCCGGCGGCCTGGAGCCCCCTCCTCACCCGGTGTTGCGCATGCCCGCGGCGATGCCGCTCAAGGTGAGCAACAGCGGCCGTTCGCAGTTCTCACACCCCGCCCGCTTGCGCCGCATCAGCTCCACCTGGAGGAAGGACATGGGGTCCACGTAGGGGTTGCGCAGGGCGATGCTCTGCCGCAACTGCTGGTTCCCCTCCAGGATGCGCGTCTCGCCCGTCACCTGCTTCACCCAGCGGCGCGTGCGCGTGTACTCGGCGCGGATGCGCTCCCACAACGGACGCGTGGACTCGGGCGCCAGCGCCGCGTACCGCGAGGCGATGGCCATGTCCGCCTTCGCCAGCACCATGGCCACGTTGTCGATGACCGTGTGGAAGTAGGGCCACTGGCGGTACATGCGCCTCAACAACTCCTGGCCTCCGGGCCGTGAGCCCAGCTCCTCCAGCGCCGAGCCCACGCCGTACCAGCCCGGGACGATGGCGCGGTTCTGCGTCCACGCGAAGCTCCAGGGAATGGCGCGCAGCGACTCCAATCCCCCGGCGGAACGCTTGCTGGGCCGCGAGCCGATGGGCAACGCGGAGATCTGCTCGATGGGCGTGGCCGCCTGGAAGAAGGGAACGAAGTTCGGATCCTCCCACACGAGCGCGCGGTAGGCGCGGCGGCCGATCTCCGCCAGCTCGTCGAAGGTGGCGCGAAACGAGGCCTCCTCCTCGCGAGCCACGCGCGGCTGCGCATCCAGCGAGTGCAGCAGCACCCCGCCGAGCACCAACTCCAGCGTGCGCCGCGCCAGCTCGGGCCGGGCGTACTTGTGATCCAACGCCTCGCCCTGCTCGGTGGCCTTGTACGTGCCGGCGACACTGCCGGGCGGGAGCGCGAGGATCGCCTCCTGCGCGGGGCCACCGCCACGGGCCACCGTCTCGCCCCGGCCATGGAAGAGGCGCAGGCGCACGCCGGCCTCGTGGGCCACCTGGGTGAGCGCGGACTGGGCGCGGTAGAGCGCGGCGCTGGCGGCCAGCAGCCCCACCTCCTTGCCCGAGTCGCTGTACCCCACCATCACCTCCTGCACGCCTCGCGCTTGCAGGTGACGGCGGTACTCGGGGTGGGTGAACAGCTCGCGCAGGATGCGAGGGCCATCATCGAGCGCCCCGAGCTGCTCGAACAGGGGCACCACGTCCACGGTGGCGCACCCCCGGGCCTCGTCCCACAGGCCCGCCCCCCGCGCGCACTGGAAGGCCGCGAGCACGTCCTCGGCGCTGGCGGCCATGGAGAGGATGAGCGTGCGGCAGCACCCCTCTCCCGACTCGGCCTGGGCCTCGCGCATGCGCTGCAACACGGCCAGCAATCTCGCTCCGCCCTCCGTCGGCGCGGGCCCTCCCGCCAACGACGCGGCGGCGCTGCGCGCGTCCTCGGCGGGCGTGCGAACCTCCAGCTCGGCCAGGTGGAAGCCCACCGCCTGCACCAGGGAGACGAGGCGACGCACCTTGCTCAACCCACCCTGCTTCGCCTTGGCCTCGATGAGGGAGCGCTCGAGGATCTCCAGATCGCGCAGCAGATCCGCGGGCGAGCGGTAGGCCGCGGGAGGAAGCGGCTCGGTGCGGCCGGCGCGGCGGCCCTCGACGTACGCCAGGGCGGCCTGGAGCCGGGCCTCGATGAAGCGCAGCTTGCGGCGCCAGGGCTCGCCCGTGGTGCGCGAGCCGTAACGGGCCATCACCTCCGGCAGGGCCGCGGCGTCCTCGGCGAGCGAGGCCTTCAGCTCCTCCGAGACGAAGGCATGCCGCTCGGACTGGGTGAGCACCCAGCCCAGCCGGGCCACCTGGTTCATCAGGGCTCGCAGGCCGCGGGCGCGGTGGGCGCGCAGCGTGTCCGCCAGCACCTCCGGCGTCACCAGCGGGTTGCCATCCATGTCCCCGCCCACCCACGAGTGCAGGCGCACGGGCGTGGCGAGCACTCCCAGCGGCTCGCCATAGACGCGCTCGAAGGCCCAGTCGAGCGTCTCCGGCATGAGCGCCAGCTGCTCACCGAGCACCTCCTCCACGTACCAGAGGACGTTCTTCACCTCGTCGCCCACGGTGGGACGCTCGCGGCGCAGCTCGTCCGTCTGCCAGAGGGCGGTGATCTCCTCGCGCATGGACAGTTGGGTGTCGGTCTTCTCGCGCGGGGTGAGGTGGCAGCGATCGCGGTTCTCCAGCAGCCGGGCCAGGCGGTAGGTCTTCTCCAGCACCGTGCGGCGGGCCGCCTGGGTGGGGTGCGCCGTCAGGGTGAGCGTCACCCGCATGGACATCAACAGCTCGCGCACCTTCTGGGCGGGGACGCCGGCCTGCCGCAGCGTCTGCATCACCGCCTCGAGCGAGCCCCGCTGCGGGCCTCCCTGGCCGCCGATGGCGTGCTCGCGGGTGCGGCGGATGCGGTGATGCTGCTCGGCGAGGTTGACGAGGCGGAAGTACGTGGAGAAGGCACGCAGCACGGGCTCGGCCTGCTCCAGGGGCATCTCCCGGAGCAGCGCGGCCAGCTGCGTGGCGGCGGCCCGGCGGCCGGTCTTCGGCCCGCGGCGGCGCTCGATGGAGAGGTGCCGGACGCGCTCCTCCAGATCGAAGAGGGCCTGTCCCTCCTGCTCGATGAGGACCTCACCGAGCAGGCGGCCCAGGAGCCGGACATCCCGGCGCAACTGCGAATCGACGCGACGACGGATGGAAGACATACGAGGCACCAGACTACTGCCGCTCACGCGGCCCGATTCACGTTGAAAGAGGGACTCTCAGCGATGACACGGCGTCGTCACGTGCCGATCCGGCGCAGGGTGAGCAGCGGACCGTCGTCCACCTTGCGCCCGGTCAGGTCGATGACGCAGTCGAGCATCCAGTCGCCATGGCCCTCGGGATCGAGGATGCGCTGCTGCGCCTCCCACTGCCGCGGACCCGTCTCCTTGAGGAAGGTGTTGGCCGGCCGGCGCGCCTGCGGGGTGAGCACCACGCTCCCGTTCGCCTCGAAGTAGGGGGCCATCGCCGCCTCCAGCTTCGCCACCGTCCAGTCCTCCCCTCCCGCCTCCAGCCGCAGCAGTGCCAGCGCGTCCGCGTAGCGCCTGTACCCGAGCGCCCGCAGCAGCCGGTGCAGCTCGTTGCGCACGTGCGCGGCGAAGGCGCGCGGGTCGTCCGTGAGGTCCGTCGGGCGGCGCTCCGGCGCCTCCGCCCGGCGCACGACGACCTCGCCCGGGTTCTTCATCCGCTCCCACTCGTCCAGCAGGCTCTGGTCGACGTGGCGGATCATCGCCCGCATCCAGTCGATGATCTCGTTGACCTCCTGGTTGCGGTAGCGCTCGGGCACCGTCTGGGTGAGCGCCTTGTAGGCATCCCCCAGGTAGCGCATCAGCACGCCCTCGCTGCGCTGCAGGCCGTACTCGCGCACGTAGTCATGGAAGGACATGTACCGCTCGTACATGTCGCGCATGATGGACTTGGGCCGGATGTTCTCCGCGCCCACCCACGGGTGCTTCTCCGCGAAGGCGTTGAAGGTGGTGTAGATGAAGTCCCGGTTGGGCTTGGGCCACTCGAGCTTCTCCAGCTCCTCCATCCGCTGGTCGTACTCCATGCCCTGGGCCTTCAGCTCGTTGATCTTCTGGCCCTTGAGCTCGTGCAGCTGGGCGTAGAGCACCACCTCCGGGTTCTCCAGGATGGACTCCACCAGCGTCAGCACGTCCAGCGCGTACGTCTCCGCCTCGTGGTCCAGCTTGTTGAGCGTGTCCAGCAGGTACAGCGACAGCGTCTGGTTGAGCGAGAAGTCGCGCTGCAGCCCCGGCGCCACCGTCACCGTCGCGCCCGAGCCCTCCTGCCCCTTCTGGACGATCACCAGCCCCGCGTTGCGCAGGGTGCGGAAGCAGGCCGCCGCCTCCTTCAGGTTGCGCCGCTTGATGTAGTCCGAGCCGTGCGAGCGGAAGATGAGCCGCACCAGCCGCTGGTAGCCCTCGGCGCCGCCCACCATCTCGCTCTGCAGCAGGTTGAGGAGGAAGCCGTGCGTCACCTCGAAGCGCGACTCCAGCGGCTCGGGGAGACCGGTCTGCAGCCGCTCGAAGGTGCTCTTGTCGTAGTTGACGAAGCCCTTCTGCGGCGGAGGCTTGCGGGGCAGGCGCTTGCCGCCCTTGGCCTCCTTCTGGGCGATCTTCACGTTCTCGATGACGTGCTCGGGCGCCTGCGCCACCACGCTGCCCTGCGTGTCGAAGCCCTTGCGGCCCGCGCGGCCGGCGATCTGCTGGAAGTCGCGCACGCTCAGCGTGGCCAGCTTCTCGCCGTTGAACTTGAAGAGCTGCGTGAAGAGCACCGTGCGGATGGGGATGTTCACCCCCACGCCCAGCGTGTCCGTGCCGCTGATGACCTTGAGCAGGCCCGTCTGCGCCAGCTTCTCCACCAGCAGCCGGTACTTGGGCAGCAGGCCCGCGTGGTGCATGCCGATGCCGTGCCGCAGGAAGCGCTGGAAGTCCTTGCCGTAGGGCGTGTCGAAGGGCGCCTCCAGCAGCGCCTGCCGGATGGCCTCCTTGTCCTCCTTGGTGGAGAAGTCCACGCTCATCAGGTTCTGCGCCTGCTCGGCCGCCGCCCGCTGCGAGAAGTTCACCAGGTAGATGGGCGCCTTGTTCTGGCGGATGAGCTCCTGGATGGTCTCGTGCAGCGGCGTCTCGCGGTACTCGAAGTCCAGCGGCACCGGGCGCTGCGCGCTGCGCACGCTGACCACCTCGCGGCCGCTGAACTCCTGCAACCGCTCCTCGATGAGGTGCGTGTCGCCCAGCGTCGCCGACATCATCAGGAACGTGGTCGTCGGCAGGGTGATGAGCGGAATCTGCCAGGCGATGCCGCGCTCGCGGTCCGCGTAGTAGTGGAACTCGTCCATCACCACGTAGTCCGCGCGCAGCATGGCGTCGCGCAGCGCCAGGTTGGCGAGGATCTCCGCCGTGCAGCAGAGGATGGGGGCCTCGCGGTTGATGGCCGCGTCACCGGTGAGCAGGCCCACGTTCTCCGGACCGAAGGCCTCGCACAGGGCGAAGAACTTCTCGTTGACGAGCGCCTTGATGGGGCAGGTGTAGAAGGACACCTTCCCCTCGGCCATGGCCTTGAAGTGCAGCGCCATGGCCACCAGCGACTTGCCCGAGCCGGTGGGCGTCTTGAGGAACAGGTGCTTGCCCCCCAGCAGCTCGAGGATGGCCTCCTCCTGCGCCGGGTAGAGGGACAGGCCGGTGGACTCCACCCAGCCGACGAAACGGCTGAGGATCTCATCGGAGTCCAGGGGGCCCTGCGAGCGGTCGGGCAGCAGCGCCGCCAGCGGCGCACGGGGGGTATCGAGCGTGACCATGTATGAAGGACTCTAGGCGGGAGCGTGGGCAGCCAGCCCGGAAAAATGCAGGGTGGACTCCGGAGCCGCTCGGTGGGAAACGGATCGCTCCCTCCTCTGCATTCCAGAGAAGGCCTGTCGCCGGGTCCCCCGGCCACGCTATCCTGCCCGGCCGCACGCGATGCATCCTTCACCTCCCGTCACCTCACCTCCCGCGTCCACCGCTTCCGAGTCGCAGCGGGGCAACCCGCCGCTCGCGGTCGAGCTGGAGGGGGTCCTGACGCGCACCCATACCCTTCACGAGGGGCTGCTGCGGCTGCTCAAGCACCATCCGTTCCAGGCGCTCGCGTCCCTGGGGTGGAGGCTCAAGGGCCGTGCCTTCGTGCGCGCCGAGGTCGCCCGTCGGGTGGAGCTGGACGTCACGCGGCTGCCCTATGACGAGGCGCTCGTCGCGCACCTGGGCGAGGAGAAGGCACGGGGCCGGCGGCTGGTGCTGGCCACGGCGGCCGATCAGAAGGTGGCCGAGGCGGTGGCCGCCCACCTGGGACTCTTCGAGGCGGTGTACGCGAGCGATGGCGCCCAGGAGCTGTCCGGGGTCCGCCGCGAGGCCCGCCTGCGCGAGGCCCTGGGCGAGCGGCCCGAGGAGGCCCGCCCCCAGGGGGCCACCGTGTCCGGGCCCCGCGCCATGTTCAAGGCGCTGCGGGTCCACCAGTGGGCCAAGAACGTGCTCGTCTTCGTGCCGCTGCTGGCCGCGCACAAGGCGCTGAACCTGCCGATGCTCCTCCAGGCGGTGCTGGGCTTCATCGCCTTCAGCCTGTGCGCCTCCAGCGTGTACGTGCTCAACGATCTGCTGGACCTGGACTCGGACCGGCGGCACCCCACCAAGCGCCGGCGGCCCTTCGCCTCGGGGGCGCTGTCGGTGCACGCGGGGTTGTGGCTCGCCCCGGTGCTGCTGGGCGCCGGGGTCGCGGTGACGTCGCTGCTGCCTCGCGAGTTCCTCGCGCTGCTGGGCACCTACTACGCCATCACGCTGGCGTACTCGTTCTACCTCAAGCAGGTGATGATGCTGGACGTGCTGGTGCTGGCCGGGCTGTACACGGTCCGTATCTTCGGCGGCTCGCTCGCGGTGGGCGTGCCCACCTCCAGCTGGCTCTTCACCTTCTCCATGTTCCTCTTCCTCTCCCTGGCGCTGGTGAAGCGGCTGAGCGAGGTGCGCAGGCTGCGGCAGACGAACGAGACGGCGGCGCACGGGCGCGGGTACGTGGCCGGCGACTACGAGCAGCTCTCCATGCTCGGCGTCTCCAGCGGCTACCTGTCCGTGCTGGTGCTCGCGCTCTACATCACCAGCAAGGATGTGACGGCCCTCTACACCCACCCGGAACGGCTGTGGCTGCTGTGCCCGGTGATGATGTACTGGGTGGGGCGCGTATGGCTGCTCGCCCACCGTGGCGAGGTGAACGAGGATCCGCTCGTCTTCGCGCTGAAGGACAAGGTCAGCTACGCGGTGGGAGTCATCGCCGCCGGGGTCCTCCTCGCCGCCTCCTGAGAGCATGTTCGCGCTCCTCCTCATCTGCCTCTACCTGGCCGCCCTGCTCCTGGCCGCCCGGCGCATCGGTCTCCGGGTGGACCCCCAGGCCCGGGGAGCCGAGCGCCTGCTGCTCACCGGGTCCGCCCTGCTCGGGCTGGCGGTGGCGCTCCCGACGGTGCTCGGCGCCGCGGGGCTGCTGCGCGGACCGGTGCTGCTCGGGACGGCGCTCGCACTCGGGGCCGCGACCCTGGTCCGCCGCGGCGCGCTGGCGGAGCTGGGAGAGGGCCTGCGTTCCCTCCGGGCCCTCGAATGGCCCCGGAGCCCGCTCTTCCGCGTCTCGGCGGCGGTGGCCGCGCTGATGTGCCTCTGGGCGCTGCTGGCGGCACAGACGCCCTCCCTCGGGTGGGACGACTACTTCTACCACCTGCCCTTCATGGTCCACGCCTTCCAGACGGGGGACCTGGGGCCATTCCCGGTGGCGGACAACGTCGACTACATCAACGCCTACCCCAAGTCGCTCGAGCTCATCGGCACCACTTTCGTCATCCTCTCCGGCTCGATGCAGTGGGTGGAGCTGGTGCAGCTGCTGTTCCTGCCCGGCGCGTGCCTCGCGATCTACGTGCTGTCCCGGCGGCTCGGCGCGGACCGCGAGCTGGCCGCTCCCCTGGCGTTCGTCCCCTTCCAGATCCCCATGGTGATGTGCCAGCTCAAGACCGCGTACATCGACGTGGCCAACGCGTCGCTGGTCTGCATGGTCTTCGCTGGCCTCTTCCTGGCCGCCCGGGGTGGACGCGCCGGCCTCTTCATCTGCGTGGTGATGGGAGGCGTGCTGGCCGGCTGCAAGCCGACGGGGCCCTACCTGGGGGCCACGCTGCCCTCCGTGGCCACCGCGCTGTACTGCTGGCGCCAGAAGCTCTCCAGGGGCGCCATCGTGCGGCTGGCGGCAGTGGTGGGTCTGGCCCTGCTGCTGCTCGGCGGCCACTGGTTCGTCCGGAACATCTTCCTGTACGGCAACCCGCTCTGGCCCTTCATCCTCGACGTGGGGCCGCTCCACCTGCCCGGCCGGTTCTCCCCCGCCCTCGTCGCCACGTGGCAGGGCCCGCCCAGCACCCTCACCCCCCTGCAACGCTGGCTCTTCGCGTGGCTCGAGGCCAGGACGTGGTTCGGCCCGCTCTACAACTTCGACACCAACTTCGCCGGCTTCGGCCCGCTGTGGCTGATGCTGTTACTGCCCTCGCTGCTCACCGCCGGGGTACTCGCCGCCGTCGACTCCTCGCGCGCCCGCCGCCTCACGCCCCTGGCCTGGTTCGTCCTGCTGGCGGTGGGGCTGCACGTGATGGATCCCGGCCGGCAGTACGGGCGCTACTCGATGCACGTACCGATGCTCGCGGCGGTCGCGCTGGGGGCGTTGCTCGGGCGCCTGCCGCGCGTCGCGCACACCACCGTGGCGGCCCTGTGGCTGGCCGGGCTCGCCTGGTGCGTCTTCGGCACCGCGAGCTTCGGGTACCTGAGCCCCCAGGAGGCACGTCAGCTCGCGACCCTGCGCACCCCGACGTCGCGGCCCTGGTTCCATGGCGCCTTCCTCGGGGAGCTGCCCTCCCGGCTCCGCGACGAGGACGTGCTGCTGTACACCGAGGACGTGTCCTTCGTGGCCGCCCTGTGGAAGCCGGACCTCGGCAACCGGATCCTGGGGCACAGCCTCCTCAAGGAGAGCCTCCAGCAGGCCGTGCGGCGCTTGAAACCCACCGTGGTGCTCGGCAAGCGCGCGACCCTGGACAGGGAGCTCGCGGGGCTGGCCACGGAGACCCTCTTCAGGGAGGAGACGGATGATGGACTCGAGCTCCGCAAGATCCTCCACTGAGTCCGCGGGCAACGCCCCGGAGACCCCGCGCTGGCTCCCGTGGCTCTGGGCCGTCCTCGTACTGGCCGGAACCCTCACCTATGTGCTCGCCGCCCGCCTCGGGGACCGCAAGGTCGGCGTGAAGGCGCTCCTGACCTGGTGGCGCGAGGTGCTGGGGCTGTAGGCCTCCCCCACACGAGCACCGCTCATGTGAGCCCACTCCCCTCCTTTTTCCTGTCAGACCATCAACGGCAGCGGATCTGCCCACATGCGCTCACTCTTTATAGGGGTGGACGAATTCATCTAACGTGCATAACTGCACGGTCCCTGAACGGACATGTAGCGCTCACGCCTGCTTACCGGATATATCGAATACCCCATGAGCGACGAAAAGCTCGTATACGCAGGAACCATCGAGGCGCTGTTCCAGAGGGCACTCGAGAACCGTCTCACGCCGGCGTGCCGGATGCGTCTGCGCGAGGCTGGACTCGACCTCGACCAGAAGCTGTCTCCCACCTACACGCATGAGCAGTGGAGGCAGTTCCTCCGCGTGGCGGCGGATCACATCTACGCGGGGATGCCCGTGGAAGCGGCGTACTACTCGCTCGGCGAGCGGTTCATCGACGGGTACTTCTCCACGCTGTTCGGTCGCGCCCTGCTGGGAATGGTCCGGCTGGCGGGTCCGCGGCGGGCACTGGCACAGGTCCGGCTCGGCTTCCGCAGCAGCACCAACTGCAGCGAGGTGCGGGTCGTGGAGCGTGAGTCCACCTCGATGGAGGTGTGGCTGAGCGACATCATGGCCGACCAGCCGACGTTCGCGGCGGGCGTGCTGGCCCGGGCGACGGAGCTGGCGGGTGGCCAGCGGGTCGTCGCCATCCCCGAGGGTTTCGACGGCCGGTCCGCCACCTACCACGTGCGCTGGTCCGAGCAGGCCGAGGCCGTGGTGGGCACGGAGCTCACCGCGCGGAGCGCCGCCGGGAACAGCGCGTCCGCGCCCCGTCCTCCCGCCTAGGGAGCCTGAACCCGAGTCTCGTCGGAGCCGCGAATGAATGGCTCCGGCGATACCCACTGGAGGGTCGCCCCTGGGAAAGGGGGTGACCCTCTTGTCGTTTCAGGCCATTCGCCACTGGGGATGGGCGAGCACGCGCGCCTCGAGCTCGGGCGTCAGCGGCTCACCGTGGGGGGCCCGGGACGAGGAGCGGCGCCACCTGTCCAGCCAGCGCTCTCCGAGGGGCGCGGCCAGGGACTCGCGGCGCGTGGCCGCCACCGTGGTCTCCCCCTTCGTTCCCGTGGAGAGCCCCGCTCCCACGTAGAAGCCCGCCAGCAGCAGCGTCACCCGCGTGGGCGTGGCCGCGCTGTACGTCAGCAGCAGCGCGCCCTCTCCGTCCTCCCGGCAGCACGCCCTCACCTGCGACAGCACCCGAGGCGTCCACATCTCCGGGTTGGACGCCGGGGAGAACGGGTCGAAGAACACCAGGTCCGCCCTCGGCAGCCCCGCGCCGATCAGCCCCTGCGCATCCCCCAGGTGCAGCCGCCAGCGCAGGCCCTCCACCTCCCACACGCCGTCGCGCATGAGCGCCTCGGCCGCCTCGCGGAAGGGTTGCAGGAAGGGGAATCCCGCCGCGTCCGCCAGCGCCAGCCGCAGCGGCGCCAGGTCCACCTCGAAGCTCACCAGCTCCAGCCCCCGCTTGCGCTCGGCCCCCAGCTCGCGCGCGCAGGTGAGCGCCGCCACCGCGTTGGTGGCCGCCCCCAGGCCCACGTCGTGGATGACGATCGGCTCGCCCGGGGTGCGCAGACGCTCGGCCAGACGCGACTGCTCCACGTAGAGGCGCAGGGCCTCCTGCCACGGGCCCACCGAGGGGTGCATCACCTCCCCGTGCCCGAGGTGCCGCACCGCCCGCGAGCCGTTGCGCAACGTCACCAGCTCGAAGTCGCCATCCCGAGGGTTCTGTGCGTCCACGCGCTCAGCCCACTTCCTTGAGGGTGACGGCGCCGGGCCCCACCTCGAGCTTCGCGTCCTTGAGATCCTTGGGCGTGGCGACGGCCTGCTTCAGCTCGCGGTAGGCCTGCGCGTAGGAGCCCTTGAGGATGGCATCGCGCATCTTCCAGGTGAGCTGCTGGTAGTGGTGCACGTTGTGCACGGACAGCATGCGCGAGCCCGTGTGGTGCTTGCCGCTCATGAGGTGCTGCAGATACCCGCGGCTGTAGCGCTTGCACACGTAGCAGTCGCACGTGGGATCCAACGGCTCGTCCGAGAGCCGGAACACCTGGCGGGTAATCCGGACGAGCCCCTGGAAGGTATAGGCATAGCCCTGCTGCGCCATCTTCGTGGGGATGATGCAGTCGAACATGTCCACGCCGCGCAGCACCGCCTCGAGCAGATCCGTGGGGGTGCCCACGCCCATGAGGTAGCGCGGCTTGTCCTGGGGCAGCGAGGCGGCGGCGCGGGCCGTCATGGCCTTGCGCTCCTCGTTCGTCTCGCCCACCGCGAGGCCGCCGATGGCGAAGCCGTCGAAGGGGTGCTGGGTGAGGAAGGCGGCGCTCTCGTCGCGCAGGTGCGGGTGCACCCCGCCCTGGACGATGGCGAAGAGGGCCTGGCCGGTGTCCACCTTGTTCTTGGCCGCGAGGCTGCGCAGCGCCCAGCGGTGGGTGCGCTCCATGGCCTCGCGTGTGCCCGCCTCTTCCGTGCGCGAGTCGATGCACACATCCAGCACCATCATGATCTCCGAGTTGATCGCCTGCTGCATGGCGATGCTGGACTCGGGGCTGAGGAGCTGGCGGCTGTTGTCGTGGAAGCTGCGGAAGTGCGCGCCCTTCTCGGTGATGAGCCGGTCCTCGGGCAGCGAGAAGATCTGGAACCCGCCCGAGTCCGTGAGCACCGCCCCGTCCCACTGCATGAAGGGGTGGATGCCGCCGAAGCGCTGGAACACGTCGATGCCCGGCTTGAGCATCAGGTGGTACGTGTTGGACAGGAGGATCTTCGCCCCGGTGGCCTTCACCTCGTCCATGCCGAGGTGGCGGAAGGAGGCGTGGGTGCCCACCGGCATGAAGACGGGCGTGGGGATGGAGCCACGCCGGGTGTGAAGCACCCCGGCACGGGCCCCGGTGGGGTCTGTGGTGACGAGCTCGAAACGGACGGCCATTGGCTCCGCCTTATACCCGCGGCGGGCGCTGGACATGCCCGCTATCCGCACGGCCGCTCCCCGGGGAGGGAACCAACCATGCGGCTCGCTCCATCCGTTGGAAGAAACCCGCGAGGTCCCCGCCATTCATAAGTTTTCGTCACATGCCGTGTCTCTCCCATCAGTCCAATTGGTCGAAATGACCAATCACCCGGCGACGGCGACTCCGTCGCCACCGAATGAGGAGAGACATCATGAGTTACGAAACGTTGAAGGAAGGCTCCAGTGGTTCCGCGGTCGTCGAGCTCCAGCGCAGGCTCCTGGCGGCTGGCTACAACCCAGGGCCGGTGGACGGCATCTTCGGCGCGCAGACGAAGCAGGCGGTGATGGCCTTCCAGCGCGCCAATGGCCTCGTGGTGGATGGCATTGTCGGTCCCATGACATGGAGCCGGCTGCTAGGCACCAGCGCCACGGCCGAGGCCTTCGTGCAGAGAGCCCTGTCGCAGTCCGGCGATCGCTACGTCTACGGCGCGGAGGTCAATCTGGCCGATCCCAACCCCTCGGCCTTCGACTGCTCGGAGCTGGTGGAATGGGCGGCGCACCAGGTGGGCGTCTTCATGCCGGATGGGACGATGAACCAGATCCCCTACTGCCAGCGCAACAACACGGTCATCTCCATCGACCAGGCCAAGCGCACCCGGGGAGCGCTGCTCTTCAGGCCCGAGCATGTCGCCATCAGCCTGGGGAACGGGATGACCATCGAGGCCAGGGGCAGTGCCTACGGCGTGGGCAGCTTCAGCGCCAATCGTGAGTGGACGCTGGGCGCTCTGGTTCCCGGGCTGAGGTACTGATGGGCACATGGCACGGAGTGCCCCCGGGCCCCGCCCCTCCTCCAGGGGCCCGGGGGAACCCCACCCCCCTACAACACAGGAGCCCGTGACCCGGGAACTCATGCATCGAAGAATTCGCGGGCTATTTTTCCAGCGCCGCCTGGGGTCCAGACGCGAGCGAGCGCAGGGGCGCGTCACGGCCCAGGGCGATGAAGGGCGCCCAGTCGTGGGGGTGGGGCTGGGTCTGACGCAATGCGCGCATCGCCTCGCGCAGCGCCGTGGCCCTCCCCTGCCCCGCCAGCAGGTTGCGGTAGTAGCCCTCCATCAACTGCCTCGTCGTGTCGTCCTTCACCTTCCACAGGCTCATGACGACCGTCTCCGCCCCTGCCACCACGAAGGCCCGGCGCAGCCCGTACACCCCCTGCCCTGGCTTCACGTCCCCTCTGCCCGTGTCGCACGCCGACAGCACCACCAGCTCCGTGCCCCACAGGTTGAGTCCCGCCAGTTCCAGCGCCGTCACCAACGCGCCCTCGGACGGCGTCTTCGCGGAGCCATCAGGCGCCGGGGCTCGTACTCCCGACAGCACGAGGCCGGAGCGCAACAGCGGGTCGGGCGCCAGGGCTCGGGCCCGATCTCCCAACGCACCGAAGTGGCCCACGGCGCGCGAGCCCTCGGGCACCGGAGCGTCATCCAGGAAGAAGCCATGGGTGGCCACGTGCAACACCCCGGGTGTGGCCAGGTGCAGCAGCCGCTCCTTGGTGGCCTCCAGGCCCAGGAAGAGCTGGGCCTGGGGAATCAGACGCTGGATGGCCTCGGCCTCCTGTCGGGTGCCGGGCAGGGGCGTCCAGGAGCCCTCCGCCAGACTCGCGCGCCGCGTGGAGAAGAATCGTTCGAGGGACGCGGAGCGCTCTGCCAGCTCCGAGGCAGGAGCCTCCGAGGAGGTGGGTGCCGAGGGAGCGGCGCTGAAGTCCGGGTCGGCCAGGACGACCACCGAGTGGGAGGGAGCCGTTTCCTGGGGGCGCGGCAGCAGGTCCCTGCCCGAGGTGAGATAGGTGATGTCGAAGGCGTCAACGAGGAACCGCTGGCCATCGTGCAGGGCGGCGAAGGGGACGAGGCCGAGCTGTCCATCGGGCGAGAGGAACAGGCGGCGCGTCTTTCCCAGCAGCGGCAACAGGGGCCGGAAGACCTGGTCGTGGAGCGCCTGGGCATGGGTCTGGAAGGCGGCGTCGCGGATGGCCAGGGCATGGCGCAGCTGCGAGGCAGCGGCATCGATGGGCGCGGCGAGCCCCAGGTCGAGCACCCGGGTCCGCCCGTCGGGAAAGAGCACCACGGCCAGATAGCGGGGCTCACCCGGCGTCTTCGGTTCGCTCGTGCCGGGCGCGTGAACGAGCGGATGGTCCACGTAGGAAATGAGCTCGACGAGGGCCCCATCCTTGGGAAGAGCGGCGGCCACCCGGTCGACGACCTTATCGGGAGCCGGCAGCGCTCTGCGCGCGCGCAGGGGGGCAGAGCGTCTGGCGAGGTCGGCTTCGAGGGCGTCGCCCTGCTCGATGAGCTCCTTCAGGCGCCGCTGATAGTCGGCGGGTGCTCGCGAAACGGGGCCCTGGAGCGAGAGCTTCGCGAGCTGGGTACGCAAACCTCGCAGCCGCTCGAAGGTGTCGCGGTCCTCGGCGCTCAGGCTGCGATAGATGGTGCGCGAGGTGTCGGCCGTCTCCTCGACGGAGCGGCCCTTGAGGAGGAGCACGGCGCCGAGGGCCAGGCGTCGGACCCGGGCATCCTCTGGATGGGCTCGCAGCAGCGCGTAGAGACCTTCCTCCTCGGCGCGCAGGAACTGGAGGAAGTTGGCCAGACGCACCTCGGAGAAGTCGAGGGCCTCCCGCCGCAGACGCCCCTCGGAAATGACGAAGGAGCGTGTGAGCAGTGGCAGGGCCTCGGAGAGGCGATGTCGGGCGAGCCGGATATGGGCAAGCAATCCAAGCGCCGTGGCGACGTTGGGATGATTCGCGCCAAGGGTCTCTTCCCAGAGAGCGAGCGCGCGCCGCACCAGAGGCTCGGCTCGCTCCTGGGCCCCTGAGTGATCGTAGAAGGTGGCGAGGTTGTTGAGCACGCGAGCGCTCGCGGGATGTTTCTTGCCGAAGGCCGCTTCATGGATGGCGAGCGCACGCTCGAAGAGCGGCCTGGCCCGCTCGTATTGCCCTTGTTCCTTGTAGAGATTGGCGAGGCTGTCGAGTGCGTCAGCGACCTCGGGATGGTTCTTGCCCAGAGCCGCTTCCCGAATCTCCAGCGCACGCTCATAGAGCGGCCTGGCCCGTGCGTATTGCCCTTGATCATTGTAGAGTTGCGCGAGATTACCGAGCGCGGTGGCGACGTGGGGATGGTCCTTGCCCAGGACCGCTTCCCAGATCGAGCGAGCCCTCTCATAGAATGGCGCCGCGCGCTCGTAGAACCCCTGGCGCCTGTAGATGATGGCAAGGCCGGTGACCAATGGGGCGATCTCGGGATGCTCCTTGCCCCGGGCCACTTCCCAAATGGAGAGCGCACGCTGGAACAACGCCTCGGCCCGCTCATACTGGCCCTGATCGATATAGACGTTGGCGAGATTGCCGAGAGTGGTGGCGACGCGGGGATTGTCCTTGCCGAACGCTACCTCGTTGATGGCAATCACACGGGTGTAGAGGCGCTCGGCCTGCTCATACAAGCCCTGATCGCGGTAGACGTTGGCGAGGTTGCCGACCGCGGTGGCGACGAGGGGATGGTCCTTGCCCAGGGCTGCTTCTCGAATGGCAATCGCGCGCTCGTAAAGTGAAGCGGCCCGCTCGTACGAACCTCGAGCATGGTAGACGCTCGCGAGATTGTTGAGCACGTAGGCGACGTCGGGATGGTCCTTCCCGAGCGCCGCCTCGAGGCTGGCGAGTGAACGCTGAAAGAGCGGCTCGGCCTGGCTGTACAACCCCTGTCCATAATAGAGGATGGCGAGATTGTTGATCGATTGGGCGACGAGGGGATGGTTGGCGCCGAGAACCGCTTCATGAATCGCGAGCGTCCTCTGGTAGAGGGGCTCGGCGCGCGCGTACAAGCCCTGTGCCCTGTAGAGGTTGGCGAGGTTGTTGAGCGTCATGGCGACGTCGTCGTGTTTCTCGCCGAGCGCCGCTTCCCGAATCTCCAGCGCGCGCTGAAGCAGGGGCTCGGCGCGAGCATACAACCCCCGGTCCGAGTAGAGCTTGCCGAGGGCATTGAGCGAGGCGGCGACATCGGGATGGCTCTTCCCGAGCGCCGCTTCTCGAATCTCCAGCGAGCGCTGGAACAGGGGCTCGGCCCGGGCGAATTCTCCTCGAGCCAGGTAGATGGCGCCGAGCAGATGCAGGCTCTTGGCGACTTCTGGATGCGTGCCCCCGAGTACCGCTTCCCGTAGGGCCAGGGAATGCTCGGCCCGGGAAGTCGCCTCCGCGTACTTGCCCGCGCCGTAGAGCTGCTTCGCCTCATCCAGGGCCGTCTGCGCCTCCTGCAACCGCGCATCCGGCTGCTCCTCACCGGCGGCGGCTCCCGCCGCACAGAACAGGAGCACCACCGTCATCCACGTGAGAAACCGCCGCATTTCCCCCCCTCGTCGCGCACGCAGGCGCGGCATCGTGCCTCAGAAGGTGACGATGCCGTAGTCGTTCAGCATTCCGGAGCTCGCGGCGGCCTGGACCACCACGATCAGCCTGTCACCCGCCGCGGAGTAGAACACGAAACGGCCGTAGCTGGCGTACTCGGTGGCGTTCACCTTGAAGGGCGGCAGCGGGATGGCCTGATCGAAGTTGAGGAAGTCGGGCGTGTAGAGGCGCACCTGCTTGCCCACCTCCGAGGTGCCATAGCTCTCCTGCACCAGCGCGATGCGGTTGGCCGCGGTGGAGTGCGTCAGGTGATGGATGGCACTGGCTCCGGACAGCGCTCCCGCGTAGACCATGTCCTCGGACCTGACGCTGGAGGCACGGAAGGTGTTGCCGCAGCGGGTGAAGATGCGGGCACCGTCCTCGGAGAACCAGAGGTCTCCGCACATGTAGTAGTTGCCATGGTAGGGCGAGTCGTAGGCGACCTTGGCGATCCCGGTGCTGATGTCGTACCGCTCGATATCGTCCGGGGACAGTCCGTTGTCGGCTCCGTACATGGCGGTGCCACCCGGGTGCAGGCGCGCCCGCGTGCCCGCGCGGATGGAGTAGGAGGAGCCCAGCGACTCCTTCCCGGTGGCGATCTCGATGGAGTGGATCCCCACCCACTGGTCCACGCGGGGGAAGACATAGGCATAGCCATTGCCCGCGAGAACGACGTCGAACGCGTCCGCGCTCACCGGAATGCTCTTCAGGAGCGCGGGCGTGGAGAGATCGACGTAGGAGATGTACGCGTCATGGCCCACCGCCGCGAACTTGCCGTCCGGCGCCACGCTCACGGCGGTGGGAGCCAGGGGCAGCGCCACGGATTTCTCGGTGTGCGTCGCGGGGTCGTAGACGTAGAGGGTGTTGGGGTCGGCGGCGACCATCACGACCCGGTCGAGCGACTTGCTGTACTCGGCGTCGAGGACGCGGTGGCCGAGCCCGTGGGTGGTGGGGCGCTCGGCGGTGAGGACCACCGTGTCGGCGGGGCTCGTGGCGCGGCCATCGTCCACCACGAGCGACAGCTCATAGGTGCCTTCGAGATCCGGCCGGAGGGAAGGCGTCGGGGTGTTGCCGCCACTCAGGGTCGAGGCACTGCCCGTGGGCTTGCGGGTGAGCGTCCAGGTGAAGGTGAGGGTGTCACCATTGTCGTCACTCCCCTGCCCCTTCGGAGTCGCGGCGGAGCCCACGGAGACGATGAGGTCGGCACCCGCGTTGGCCACCGGTGCCCGGTTCTGGGCCGTCAGGGTGAGGGTGGCCGGCGCGGACGGGTGCAGGCCGTCGCTGACGATCAGTTGGACGACGTAGTCCCCGTCCATGTCGGGGGTGAAGGTGGGCTTCACGAGGGTCGCGTCCGAGAACGCGGCGGTGCTGCCGGTGGGGACCGAGACGAAGGTCCAGCTGTAGGTGAGCGGCTCCCCGCTCGCGGCGGAGCTCGCGCTGCCATCCAGCGTCACCGGCCTGCGGCTGAGCACGGTGCGTGAAGCACCTGGACGCGCGACGGGCGCGGCGGGCCCGGTGTTCTTGCCGGTGAGGGTGATGAACACCGGCTCGGACTCGAGCTTTCCGTCGCTGACCACCAGCCGGACGATGTAGGCGCCCACCAGGTCCGGGGTGAAGGAGGGCTTCGCGGAGGTGGGCTGCGAGAGCACGGCCGCGCTGCCCGAGGGGACCGAAGCGAAGGACCAGCTGTAGGTGAGCGCGCTGTCCTCCGGATCGGAGCTGGCGCTGCCGTCGAGCTCCACGGGCAGGCCGAGCTCCACCTGCCTGGAGGAACCCGGGCGGGCCACCGGTCGCTGGTTCTCGGGCGGCACGGGCTGCTCGGCCTTCACGAGGACGGTGTCCGGACTGCTCTGCTGGCAGCTGTCCGAGACGACCAGCGTGGCCACGTAGAGGCCCGGCAGATCCGCCGTGAAGGTGGGAGTGCGGCTGGAGACATCCGACAACCCGGCCTTGCTGCCGCTGGGAACGTTCGAGAGCGTCCAGTGATAGCGGCCCTGCTCTCCGGGGACGGTGGAGGCCGCCCCTTCGAGCGTGACGAGCGCGCCTGGCTTGATCGTCTGGTCCGGTCCCGCCTGGGCGACCGGAGGCGACTGCGATGCCTTGCAGTCGGCGGGGGGTGGCTGCTCCGTACAGGCACAGAAGAGGACTGCTCCAACCAAAGCGGAGAACCAACGGATGCGCATGCGCATGGGCCCTTTCCAGCAGGCAAGTGTCAAATTCGGGGCCCGAACAGGTGCCCCCCATGAAGGCAGAGCCCCTGAGCTGGAAAGTCATGCAGGAAATCAGCGGATGATTTCTCCGGCGACCCCCGGGGGCTCGGGCGCGAGCGAGCGCAGGGGGGCGTCACGGCCCAGGACGATGAAGGGCGCCCAGTCGTGGGGGTGGGGCTGGGTTTGACGCAATGCGCGCATCGCCTCGCGCAGCGCCACGGCCCTCCCCTGCCCCGCCAGCAGGTTGCGGTAGTAGCCCTCCATCAACTGCCTCGTCGTGTCGTCCTTCACCTTCCACAGGCTCATGACGACCGTCTCGGCTCCGGCCACCACGAAGGCCCGGCGCAACCCGTACACCCCCTGCCCTGGCTTCACGTCCCCTCGCCCCGTGTCGCACGCCGACAGCACCACCAGCTCCGTGCCCCACAGGTTGAGTCCCGCCAGCTCCAGCGCCGTCACCAGCGCGCCCTCGGACGGCGTCTTCGCGGAGCCCTCAGGTGCCGGGGCACGCGCTCCCGCCAGTACGAGCCCCGAGCGCAACAGCGGGTCGGGCGCCAGGGCTCGGGCCGGGTCTCCCAACGCACCGAAGTGGCCCACGGCGCGCGAGCCCTCGGGCACCGGAGCGTCATCCAGGAAGAAGCCATGGGTGGCCACGTGCAACACCCCGGGCGTGGCCAGGTGCAGCAGCCGCTCCTTGGTGGCTTCCGGACCCAGGAAGAGCTGGGCCTGGGGAATCAGACGCTGGATGGCCTCGGCCTCCTGGCGGGTGCCGGGCAGGGGTGTCCACGAGCCCTCCGCCAGCTCGGCACTCCGCGCGGAGAAGAAACGCTCGAGGGACGCGGAACGCTCGGCCAGCTCCGAGGCAGGAGCCTCCGAGGAGGTGGGTGCCAGGGGAGCGGCGCTGAAGTCCGGGTCAGCCAGGACGACCACCGAGTGCGAGGCAGCCGTGTCCTGGGGGCGTGGCAGCAGGTCCCTGCCCGAAGTGAGATAGGTGATGTCGAAGGCGTCCACGAGGAACCGCTGGCCATCGTGCAGGGCGGCGAAGGGGACGAGGCCGAGCTGTCCGTCGGGAGAGAGGAACAGGCGGCGGGTCTCACCCAGCAGCGGCAACAGGGGCCGGAAGACCTGGTCATGAAGCGCCTGGGCGTGGGTCTGGAAGGAGGCGTCGCGGATGGCCAGGGCATCGCGCAGGCGCGAGGCGGCGGCATCGATGGGCGCGGCGGGCCCCAGGTCGAGCGCTCGGGTCCGCCCGTCGGGGAAGAGCACCAATGCCAGATAGCGGGGCTCACCCGGCGTCTCCCGTTCTGGCGTGCCGGGCTTGCGCTTGCGATTGAGTGGATAGTCCGTGTAGGCGAGGAGCTCGACGAGAACGCCGTCCTCGGGAAGCGCCGCGGCGACGCGCTCGACAATCTCATCGGGAGCCGGCAACGCCCTCAATACGCGCAGGGGAGCCGAGCGCCTGGCCAGATCGGCTTCGAGGGCGTCACCCTGCTCGGTGAGCTCCTTCAGGCGCCGTTGGTAGTCGGCGGGTGCGAGCGAGCCGGGGCCATCGAGCGACAGCTTGGCGATCCGGGCGCGCAGTCCTCGCAGCCGCTCGAAACCGTCACGGTCCTCGGTGCCCAGGCTCCGGTAGATGGTGCGCGAGGTGTCGGCCGTCTCCTCGACGGAGCGGCCCTTGAGGAGGAGCGCGGCACCCAGGGCCAGACGCCTCACGGCGGCGTCGTCTGGATGCGCGCGCAGCAACGCGTAGAGCCGCTCCTCCTCGGCACGCAGAAGCGCGAGGAAGCTCGTCAGGCGAGACTCCGAGAAGGACAAGGCCTCCTGCCGCAAACGCCCCTCGGAAATGGCGAAGGAGCGAGAGAACAGCGGCAAGGCCTCGGTGAGACGATGTTGGGCCAACCGGATCTGGGCAAGGGAGCCGAGCGCCCTGCCGACGTTGGGGTGATTCGCACCGACGGTCTCTTCCAAGATGGCGAGCGCCTTCTGGAACAGCGGCCCGGCCCGCTCATAGGCCCCCTGGCTCTCGTAGCAGCCGGCGAGGTTGTTGAGCACGCGAGCGCTCCGGTCGTGGTTCTTGCCGAACGCTGCTTCCTGGATGGCGAGCGCGCGCTCGAAGAGCGGCCTGGCCCGAGCATAGAGCCCCTGATTCACGTAGAGATTGGCGAGGCTGTCGAGTGACTCAGCGACCTCGGGATGGTTCTTGCCCAGGGCCGCTTCCCGAATCGCGAGCGCACGCTCATTGAGCGACCTGGCCCGCTCGTACTGCCCCCGGACCTTGTGGAGCTGCGCGAGATTGCCGAGCACGGTGGCGACGAGGGAATGGTTCTTGCCCAGGGCCACTTCCCAGATCGAGAGGGCCCTCTCATAAAGCGGCTCGGCGCGATCGTAGAACCCCTGGAACCTGTAGATATTGGCGAGGCCGTTGAGCGAGTGGGCGACATCCGGGTGATTCTTGCCCAGGGCCGCTTCCCGAATCGCGAGCGCACGCTGAAGCAACGGCTCGGCCCGGTCATAAGCACCCCGGGTGATGTAGGCGGTGGAGAGGTTGCCAAGGGCGGTGGCAACGTGAGGGCTGCTCTTCCCGAACGTTGCTTCATTGATTGCAATCGCACGTTCGTAGAGGCGCTCCGCCCGCTCATACAGACCCTGGGCAAGGTAGACGTTGGCGAGGTTGATGAGCGACATCGAGACGAGGGGATGGACCTTGCCCAGGGCCACTTCGCGAATGGCCAGCGCGCGCTCGTGAAGTGGCGCGGCCCGCTCGTACGAACCTTGATCATGGTAAAGGCCCGCGAGGTTGTTGAGTACCTGGGCGACGTCGGGATGGTCCTTCCCGAGCGCCGCCTCGAGAATGGCGAGTGCACGCTCGAGGAGCGGCTCGGCCTGGCCGTGCAACCCTTGTTGAGCGTAGAGGATGGCGAGGTTGCTGAGTGATCGGGCGACGAGGGGATGCTGGGTGCCGAGAACCGCTTCGTAGATCGCGAGCGTCCTCTGGTAGAGGGGCTCGGCACGCGCGTACAAACCCTGTGCACTGTAGAGGTTGGCGAGGTTGTTGATCGTCATGGCGACGTCGCGATGGTTCTCGCCGAGCGCCGCTTCCCGGATCTTCAGCGCGCGCTGAAGCAGGAGCTCGGCGCGCTCATACGACCCTCGATCCGAATAGAACTTGCCAAGGCCATTGAGCGAGTCGGCGACGTCGAGATGGTCCTTCCCGAGCGCCGCTTCCCGGATCTCCAGTCCGCGCTGAAGCAGGGGCTCGACCCGGGCGAATTGCCCTCGCGCCAGGTAGATGGCCCCCAGCAATTGCAGACTCCTGGCGACCTCTGGATGCGCGCCCCCGAGCACCGCCTCCCGCAGCGCGAGCGCATGCTCGGCCCGCGAGGTGGCATCCACGAACTTGCCCGCGTTGTGGAGCTGCTTCGCCTCGTCGAAGGCCGTCTGCGCCTCCTGTAGCCGCGCATCCGCCGGCTCCTCCGCGACCGCCGTCCCCACCCAACAACAAAGAATGACAACCGTCATCCATCCAAGAATGCGTCGCATGTCCAACCCCCCTCTGAATCACGGAGAAAACGAGGCACAGACGCGCACGCCGATCGCGGCATCGCGCGCCGTCGGATCGCCCACGGAGATGTTGGCGATGTGCGCGCCGAAGTCGTCGTAATACCACGCCCCACCCCGCAGGACGACGCGCCCGAACTCCGGTGTCACGGAGCGTGTGATCTCGAAGGCATTGCCAGCCATGTCCTCCAGCCCGAAGGGGCTCACCGAGACCGGGTGGGAGCCGACCATGTCGGGTCCGAAGGCCGTGGGCTGCCGGTCATAGGTCGTGTCGATGTTGGCATCGTCGGGCAGTAGCTGGTCGCCATGGGGGTAGCCGCGGCCATCCGCGCCGCGAGCGGCGAACTCCCACTCGTTCTGGGTGCACAGGCGCGCTCCCGGAAGACGCCCCGAATAGTCGAGCCAGTAGAAGTAGCCCGCCAGGTCCTCGGCGGAGACGCCGGACAGGGGAAACCGGCGCCAGTCGGCGGTGTTCCGCCGGCTCCTCCCCGGGTAGCGGAAGGTCTCCCCCTCCCTCGCCGTGAAGACGTCCTCGCGTGAACGGTAGAAGGAGAAGACCCAGCCCGTATCGGGCCGATGCCGCAGCGAGACCGCCCCGGTGGTGCTGAAACGCGGCTGCTCGAGGACCCGTCTCGCGGGCGCATCCGCGGGCAGGTCGTCGAGGTAGGCCAGCCAGTCGCCGAACGTCACCTCCCGCTGTCCGATCAGGTAGCCCTCGTTGAGACAGAACCGGTGGATCGGCGGGCTGAGCATGAAGCCCCGCACCTCCTCCGGCTCGGCGCTGCCCAGCAGGAAGCACCCGGGCGGAATGTAGACATAGCCGGCGGGCACCCGGGTGGGGAGCATGAGGCGGATCCGCTCGCTGGCACCGTGCGTGAGGAGCAACGGCAGCTCCACCGGCACGCGCCCTGGATGCGTGACGTGGAGGAGATAGGAGCCCTCGGGCAGGAGGACGCGGGAGAGGGGCGTCGGGCCCAGGGAACCGGCCTCCGGAACGGGCTCGCGGCGTCGCTTTCCCTGGATGTCGGTGTAGCGCTCGATCACCACGCGGGCACCGGGGGGCTCCGTCACGAGCTCGAGCTCGGCCGGAGCCAGGAGCCGCTGTCGCCACTCCGCGCCCTCCTTCGAGGTATCGGTCACCTGCTCCAGGTGTTGGACCCACTCGTCGCGCTCGCGCCGCTGGTGGAAGCGCTCGGCGAGGAGGAGCCGTTCATAGGTGACCTCCGCGATGAGCTGGCGCGTGCCCGCGTGGCCACGCTCGCGATCAAGGGCCTTGTCGAGCGTCCGGCTGGCCTGGGCATAGGCCGCATTGGCCCGCTCGCGCAGGGAGAGCGCCTCGGTCCATTGCCGCTCCGCGGCCTTCCTGAGGTCCTGGGGACCCGTCAGGGTTTCGAAGCCCGTGGACGGAGAAGGCCGGCCGTCGAACAGCTCCAGTGCCTCCTCCCGGCGCATGCTGGCCTGCTGGGCCAGGGCACGCCCCTCGGTGAGGAATTCCCGCGCCAGACCGATCCGGGCGGCGACGAAGCGCGTGTCCTCGAGGTACGCCTGCAGGCGAAGCCCTCCATAGGAGGCGGCGATGGCGAGCGCGAGGATGAGCGCGGCGAGCCATCGGCCCCAACGCTGGCGCATCACCGCGCGGCGGGAGGCGAGGAGGAAGGCACGCTCGCGCGACCCCAGGGTGGAGGGCTCGAGCGCACGGGCCTCGTCGAGCTGACGCTGCCCCCAGAGGGCCTCCCTGGTGCGCATCAGGCGATCCCACTCGGCGCTCGCCGCCTCGAGCCGCTTGCGCACCGCGCGATGGCCGATGTCATCGTCGAGCCAGTCTCGGAGCGTGCCCCAGCTCTCGATGAGCGAGTCGTGGGCGATCTCGCAGCGCGGCTGGCCGCGCGCGGTGCGCGTGTGCAGGAGGCGACCCTCGATGAGCGCGCGAAGGGCCACGAGCGAGGCCCCATCCGAGGCCTCGACGAGCTCCTCCTCGCCGCGCTCGATGCGCGTGCCGTCCCCCGTCACGAGTTGGAGGAGGAGGCGCCGCGCGGCCTCGCGCTCGGCGGGACTCAGGCGCGCGAGCACTCCGTCCGCATGCCGTGACAGCGCTCCGGCCACTCCGCCCATCTCCTCGAGCGCCGCCCGCGTGATGCGGCCTCGCGCCGGATCGCGCCGCTCCCACAGCTCGGCGAGCGCGAACTGGAGAAGGGGCAGGCTGCCCACGCCGTGCGCCGTGGACGCCACGAGCGTCTGGACGAGCTCGGCGGACTCGAAGACCACGCCACGGCCGCGCGCGGGCCCCACGATGGCCTCGCGCACGCCCTCTGGAGACATGGGGCGGAGGATGTAGAGCGCCCGCTCGGCCTCCTCGCCCAGACCGGGCAGGGAGCACAGGCGCGTCAGGAAGTCGCCGCGCACCGCCAGCAGCACGCGCACCCCCGCCGACGGCAGGGCGAGCTCCCCGAGGATGCGGGCGAAGTGCGCCGCCTGGGTGGGCTCGGAGAGGGTGATGAGCTCCTCGAGCTGATCGATGAAGAGGAGCAGACCCCGCCCGCCCTGGTGTGCCTCACGCAGCGCCCGCCCGAGCCAGCCCGGCGTGTCCGCGAGCGCGGTGACGAGCTCCGCCTCCTTTCGATCCAGCACGGGCGCGAGCGCGGCGGCCAGGGCCTCGAGTGGGCGGTGGCCGGGCCACAGCGTGACCGGTCTCTGCTCACGCGCATCGTCCAGGGCCCCGGCGGCCACCCGGGGCAGCACGCCGGCGCGACACAGCGAGGACTTGCCGGCCCCCGAGTCCCCGGCGACGAGGACGAGAGGCTGGTGGCGGAGACGGTCGAGCACGGCGCGGATGTCCGCGTCGCGTCCGAAGAAGAGCTCCCGGTGCTCGGCCTCGAAGGGCGCGAGGCCACGATAGGGATTGCCGGCGACCAGGGGCGCGGGGGCGCTGCTCCGTTCGAGACGTTCCAGGGCCTCGCAGAGCACCTCGGCCGAGGCGAAGCGGTCCTGCGGGTCGGGCGCGAGGCACCGCGCGATGATCGCGGCGAAGTCCGGATCGATCCCCTGCCCTCCTCCCGCCGGTGGTGGCTCCTCCTCCGGCCGTCGAGGCATGCCCCGCGGCAGCTCGCCCGTGCACAGCTCGTGGAGCACGAGTCCCAGGGCATAGAGGTCGCTCCTCGGAGTCGCCGGAGCACGCTCCAGCAACTCGGGCGCCATGTAGGGCCGCGTGCCGACGATGAGGTTCGAGCTGGACGACGGCGAGGCCGCACCCGGATCGAAACGCTCGGCCAGACCGAAGTCGAGCAGCTTCACCTCGCCGTCCTCGGTGACGAGGGCGTTGGACGGCTTGAGGTCGCGGTGGAGCACGCCCTGGCGATGCGCCGCCGCGAGCCCCCGGGCCAGACCGATGCCGAGGCTCAGGACGCGGCGCCACGGTACCGGCAGTGGCAGCTCCGCGAGGCTCTGGCCGACGACGTACTCGGAGACGATGTACGGGTGCCCGCCGACCTCACCGACGCGGAACACATTGACGACGTTCGGGTGCTGCAACCGGGCGATGGAACGGGCCTCGGTCTCGAAGTACGCGCGGACCCAGGGCTCGGGCTGACTCGAGGCGATGAACTTCACCGCCACGCGCCGGTCCAGCGAGGTGTCGTGCGCCAGGTAGACGACGCCCATGCCGCCGCGGCCGAGCATGCGCTCGAGACGGAACTCGTCGAACGTGTCGGGCGGCGTCCAGGAGACACCCGGCTCCTCGGCGGTGACGACGACCGGCTCCGGACTCTCCGCGACGCTCTGCTCTCCCCCGACGCCACCGCGCGACACCGAGGAGAGGAGGAGCCGGCAGGGGACGCACCCGGCGGCGTGTCGATGGGCGAGGGTCAGCGCCTCGTCCGACAACCGGCCATCGAGGAGATCGACGAGGACTTCATCCGTCAGGCAATCGGATGGGCTCGACCCGCTGTCACTGGGAGTGGACTGACGCATGGAGTCGATGGGCGCAGGCTAGTCGTGGACCGGGAGCCACTCAACGCCCCCCGTTGCTGGCCCGAGGAAGCGCATGGTACAGGGATGAGAATGGCGCAGGTGCCCGGCTTGGCCGCGACGTTTCTCGCACACGCGAAGGTACGCTTCATTCCACCCGAGGCATCCGCCGAGCTCGACGGACTGCTCCTGCGTGCATGGGAGACCGCCCGTGAGCGGTGGCCGGCCGTGGAGCTCCCCGCCGAGGCGTTCGTGACACACCTCGCCGAGCGGCTACCCGAGGCGAGTCCCGACAGCCCCATCGAGCCGCTGCTCGCGCAGCTGTCCCTGGCGGAGCTCTACCTGGCGTGCGCCTGTCTGCGGGGTGCGCCCGCCGCCATCGAGCTCTTCGATCGGAACTACCTCGCGAAGCTGCCGGGGCTGCTCAGGGGTCCCAAGCAGCCCGAGGCGATGATCGACGACATCTGCCAGCTGGCACGTGTGAAGCTCCTGGTCCCCACGCCCGAAGGCGCCCCGAAGATCGCCGAGTACACGGGCCGGGGCGCGCTGTTGAGCTGGGTGCGTGTCATCACCGTGCGCATCGCCATCAAGCTGCAGGCCGCCCAGAAGCCCGCGCCCGATCAAGACTCGGACCCCGAGTTGGAGCAGATCCCAACGCCGGGGGGGGACGCGGAGCTGGAGCTCATCAAGCGGCGCTACCAAACGGACTTCCGTCAGGCCGTGCGCGAGGCCTTCTCCGAGCTCTCGGCCGACGACCGCCACCTGCTGCGCCTCTACTTCGTCGATCAGCTCTCGATGTACGAGCTGGCCTCGCTCTTTCGTGTCAATCAATCGACAGTCTCCCGCTGGTTGAAGAGTGCACGGCAGGAGGTCTACGAGGAGACCCGGCGTCGTCTGCAGGAGCGTCTGGGTCTCTCCACCCGGGACTTCAAGAGCTTCCTGGCCGTCCTCGACAGCCAGCTCGAGCTGAACATCAGTCAGCTCCTGGGTGTGCGGGATGGAGTACCCCGGCCTCCAGGGAAGGACTGACGCGGGGGGGAACACTCCACCAGGAGTGCTACGGCCCTTCACTCGCGGAGGCGCCCTTCGGGGCGCCATAGGACATGTTCCGCAGCAGCGCCGTCGCGGGGCTCGCGTCCGCGCGCCGCACCGTGCAGCGATCCCCCTGGCCCAGCTCGAGCGCCGCGCCCGTCTGGAAGCGATTGGGACACTCCTTGAGGATCGTCTCCAGTGCGCGGCCATCGCGGGTCCGGGCCAGGCAGGTGGCCCCATCGGGAGCCCAGGCCGCCTCGAACGAGGCCCGCGCGGGATCCCAACCGTCGGCGGCCTCCGTCGTCCGCGCGAGCACGCCGAGCCGATCGTACATGTCGATGGCGGTGTCCTGGTGCGTGTGGCTGCGGCCGTTGCCGCAGTAGTCGGCGCGAGCCATGCGCGTGCAGGCCTGGTGGAGGTCGGCCAGGGAATGCCCGTCGCGGCTCTCCCAGGGCTTGTAGCCCCAGCGGATGCACTTGGTGATGG
The DNA here is from genome assembly GCF_016887565.1 of Archangium violaceum. Lineage (NCBI taxonomy): Bacteria > Pseudomonadati > Myxococcota > Myxococcia > Myxococcales > Archangiaceae > Archangium > Archangium violaceum. The sequence goes on along the minus strand of NZ_CP069396.1, from coordinate 5,084,866 downwards.
CGCCGTTCTCACAGGCGAAGGTGAGCTTGCCCGGGGCGTCCTGGTGAGCGCCGCTCGCGTCCCAGGTGCCGCCCACCGCGAGCGCCCGGGGGTCGGGCACGCGGTCGAGGGCGACGCAGGGGTTCTCCCACTCCTGGGCCACCGCGTTCCAGGCCTCGATGCGGTACCAGATCATGCCGGGATCCTCGGGGGAGGGCTCGGCGCCGCAGATGGCCACCTCCACGGGCTTGCCGTCGCTCGCCGTGCCCTGGAGCACGGTGCCGACGACGCCCTTGCCCGAGGCCACCAGACGTCCGCCCTCGAGCGTCAGGGCCTTCACCTGGGCATCCGCCTGACGCAGGGGCGCGAGGTCGACCGAGACGAGCACGCTGCTGAGCTCGGGGGCCGTCTTCTCGGTGTCCCAGCTCCGCTTGGTGCCCCACAGCATCGTCCCCTGGGGCTTGACGGTGCGGTGGGGGGCCTGGAACTGGCACCGCCGCGCGTAGCGATCGGCCTCGGGAACCTGGACGGCCGGGCGCTCGGGTTTCGCGGCGGCCGGAGTGGCGGCCTGAGCCATCACGGGGAGCTGAAGACACATCCAGGCAAGCAGGTACTTCTTCATGGCGGTCACCGTTTTCATTCCATCGGGTTCATGGAGGGCTCGAACGACTCGCCCCGCAATCGTTCAGAGCCGGTGACCTGAAAAATCATGCGGAGAAATTCGTGGGGCACCGGGCGCGATGCACGGGCCCCGAGCATGCGCTCACTTCCCCCGTACGCGCGACACCCACTCCTCCATGGCACCGAGGCTGCACCCGACTCGGGTGTGCTCGTCGCTCAGCCCCAGCTCATTCATGAGCTGCGAGCAGTTGCAACCGGCGGTGTCCGCGAGGGTGAAGTGCCGCCGCGGCTCGCCCTCGCTCGCCAGGGTCGTGTCGAAGGTACCGTCGCCATCGGTGTCCGCGAAGCGATTCACACCCGGCTGGCCCTCGGACGGGAGCTCGGGGAGGACGGTCCTCGCGCACCGGTCCACGCTGTCGCAGACGCCATCCTTGTCGGTGTCGGTGCAGGTATCGCGGCAGCAGAGCACTCCGCCAAAGCGGGAGCCCGTCTTGGTGACCGTGTACGCCTCGCAGAGGCCATTGTCGTCGGCGGGCGTCGAGGCGTCGCACGACCACGGCGAGCCAGCGAGTCCGAAGCACAGGTCATTCGAGAACCGGTCGAGGGGGCCGCAGGTGGCCTCGGAGCCGAAGTTGCCGCAGCCGAAGAAGTCGTTCGACGTCCGCGCGGTCTGCTTGCAACCCTCGGTGCAACTCGCGGAGTCGCACTCCGGGCCCGTCGAGGTTCCGTTGGCGCACACGGCGCAGCCGTTGCTGCTCTGCCGGGTGGTGAAGAAGAGAGGATTGTCTCCCTCACGGGTCGCCCCCACGCAGCCGGTGGGGGAGCGGCTCGCCACCTCGACGTCGCTCGCGCAGACGTGCCACCCCACGGCGCAGAGGTCCGCCACGTTGCACCCGGCGCCGCCCGGACGCGGGCCATCGTCACCGCCCTGGCGGCCACAGGCAGGCGTCAGGGTGTCGAACGTGGGGAGGCCAGGACAGGCGGGGGCCTCGCCCGGGTTCTCCGTGTGCAGACCGGGAATCCGCCATGCGCCCGCACATCCCGCGATGTCCGGCCAGCGGGAGATGTCCCGGAATCCTTCCCTCTGACGATCCGCGCAACCACTCGCATCGGAGGGGTGAGCATACCCTGGCGAGGACACCAGCAGCAGTGAGCTGAAGACCAGACTCCAGGCCAGCCGTACATGTCGCAGTGCGTTCATGAGATCCCCCGGACCCGCGTTTGCCATTGCGGCCCGGGAGATTGAAGCACGCGCCCTCCCCTCACAACCCGTCTCGGGGGTGCGGACATCCACCCGGTGGAGAACAGTCTCAGAGGGCCAGCAGCGTCTGCTCGATGGGGCGCTCCAGGCCCTCGGCGTAGTACCGGACGCGCAGGTTCTGGTCGGGGTCCCAACCGGCCTTGCCACTCGCGCCCAGGTCCAGCACGGCGAAGTTCCTGCGGAAGAGCACGCGCCCATCCGGGTTGCCCGGCAGCTCCAGCAACCGCCCCGAGAAGAGGTCCTGGTACATGTCCACCGCCTCGGAGCCAAGGCCGAGCTCCACCACCTTGCGGATGAGGCCGTCCGGCGGCATCGAGCCAATACCGCTGGACACCACCTGGGTGATCTCCGGCAGGTCGGACTCGGAGCGCTTGTGGAAGGGCACCCGCGAGCGCAACCGCGCCGTCGTCCCCACGTGGACATCCCCGCTCAGTGACGTCACCTCCGTGCCGGGCGAGCGCTTGCGGAACTCGAAGAGCCGGTTGAGCAGCTTGCGCAGCTCCTCGGTGTTGTTGGGCGCCATCCACGAGTCCCGCACATCGCCCAGGAACGAGTCGAAGCCGAGCTTCTCCAGCAGCTTGCTGGCCGCCGCCACCTTCGCGTGCAGCGGGGGCACTCCCGTGACGACGAAGAGCCGCTTGAGCCCGGCGGGCACCTGCGCCTCCAGCCACGCATCCACCTCGGCCCACTGCCTCCGGCCGATGATCGTCTGGTCCTTCCAGCTCCGGTGCGTACGCGCGTCGAGCACCAGGAACCCCAGGCCGTTGCTCACCCACCCGAAGGCATACGAGTGCTCGCTGAACGCTGGCGGGTTCAGCCGCGCCTGGAACTCCGCGAACGTCGTCCGCGCGGCCTCGAAGAAGGCGCGATCCGCCGGTGTCACCTCGTCATGCGAGCCCCACCCGTCGAAGATGTCGTGGTCGTCCCACATCATCATCGAGGGCACCGAGCCGAGCACCGCGGCGAGCTCGGGCCGCTGCCACGTGTCGCAATAGAGGACGCGGAAGGACTCCCGGAGCCGCCGCATCAACTCCTCGTTCTCCGGCGACAGGTGGTCGTCCAGGTCATTGCGCTGCCAGGCCTCGCGGATGTGGTCCGCGTAGATCTGATCGCCTATGTGCAACAGCAGGTCCACCTCCCCCGCCGCGACCACCTCGCCCAGCCGCTTCCACATGGCATGACGACGGACGTGATCGCTCACCACGTAGCCGCCGTTGCAGCTCACCAGGCCGATGCGCAGGGGCTGGCCGGGGGGAGGCAGCAGCCGGAAGCGGCCGAGCCCGCCAGATTGGGAGAGCTGGGACAGGGAGGGCAGTCCCTCCGGCGTGGCCGAGACAGCCACCGCGTACTCGACCGTGGAGGACTCGGCGAGGCCGTCGAGGTCGAACGTGCCATGGAGGAACGTGGAGCCCGTGGGCTGGGAGAGCCGCGCCTCACGCGATTGGAACGAGCCGTCTCCCGAGCGGAAGACGAGCCGGGCGTAAGAGAGCCCATCCTTCGCGGTGACGCAGATGCGGGCCGTGGTGCTGGTGCAGTACCCGATGGTGGTGATCAATGGCCTCGCCATGACTCCATCATCCCACGAACCCAGGCCCCAGGCGCACGGGGTCCACCGGGCAGCCAGCCGGACACGTCCCCCGAAAGACCGCTAGGACGGGCCATTCTGGAGGCCGGGAAGCCTCCGGTGGGCGTCCCAAGTAAAGAGAGGACCAGACGTGCGTTGCACCATCTACAGTCCGGTCATTGACCATCAGGCCATCCAGTCCGTGCGAGATGTCCTCCCCGGGTGGTTGCTACATTGGGAGGGCGAACCTGGGCAGTGGAGTTCCGCGAGCTTCACGAGCGCCCAGGGCACGCTCAAGTTCAATTCCCTGGTGTTCACCGGACCGATGGATCCGTTCGGCAAGCTCATCCTCGGTACCAGCAGTTACTTCTGGCGACGTGAGGACCTTGATCAATCCACCAAGAAGGAACTGATTCGCTTCGTGGGAGGAACCAAGTGGTTGGTCGGTGTCGTGGGAACCTCGGAGGTTCTCTCCGATGATGTCTTCCTGAAAGCAGCGCTGGAACTGGCGCGCCGCTTGAACGGAAGGGTCTTCAACGGCACGGACCTCATCTCCCCCGAACCACGGGACTGAGCATCCCGGTTGGGGCACCACCCTCCCCCAGCCCTCCAAGCGGGCATCCAGGGGCCCGGTGGGTATCCCACATCGACGCCTACCCGGGAGCGGGCTCTCCCACCACTTCGGCGGCATAGAAAGCGCCTCCTCTGGGGTTAAAAGGGGTCCTCACCGTCGGTCCCGGTGAAATCCACCTGTCGCGCGCCTTCCGGCCGCCTACCCCTTCCGCTAGAAAGCGCCCCCCATGTTCACGATCGTCAACGTCTCCAAGGCCTACGGGCCCAAGAAGCTCTTCGAGGAGGTCAACGTCGCCTTCTCGCCCGGCCGCCGCTACGGCCTCACCGGCCCCAACGGGGCGGGCAAGTCCACCTTCATGAAGATCCTCGCCGGAGACGAGGAAGCGGACATGGGCACCATCTCCCGGCCCAAGAAGCTGGGCATCCTCCGCCAGGACCACTTCCGCTACGAGGACAACCGCGTCCTCGATGTCGTCGTCATGGGCAACAAGGCCCTCTGGGACGTCATGAAGGAGAAGGACGTCATCCTCGCCAAGTCCGACATCACCGAGGAGGACGGCAACCGGCTGGGTGAGCTGGAGATGGTCATCGCCGAGGAGGACGGCTACAGCGCCGAGTCCGAGGCGGCCTCGCTGCTCGAGGGTCTCGGCATCCCCGCGGCCTTCCACGAGGGCCCCATGAAGCAGCTCACCGGCGGCCTCAAGCTGCGCGTGCTGCTCGCCCAGGCCCTCTTCGGCAAGCCCCAGGGCCTGCTGCTCGACGAGCCCACCAACAACCTCGACATCGCCTCCATCCGCTGGCTGGAGACGTTCCTCATGGCCTTCGAGGGCGTGCTCATCACCATCAGCCACGACCGGCACTTCCTCAACACCATCTGCACGCACATCGCGGACATCGATTACGAGACCATCATCCAGTACACCGGTGGCTACGATGACATGGTGCGCCAGAAGGCCCAGGTGCGCAGCCGCATCGAGTCCGAGGTCTCCGAGAAGAAGAAGAAGATCGCCCAGCTGCAGGACTTCGTCGCCCGCTTCCACGCCGGCACGCGCGCCTCGCAGGTGCAGAGCCGCATCAAGCAGATCGACAAGCTCAAGACGGACGATCTCAAGCGCTCGAACATCGCGCGGCCCTTCATCCGCTTCGACGTGAAGCAGACCAGCGGCAAGCAGACGCTCATGGTGGAGGGCATCGCCAAGAGCTTCGATGGACAGCAGGTCATCCGGCCCTTCAGCCCGCTGGTGCTCAAGGGCGAGAAGATCTGCGTCATCGGCCGCAACGGCGTGGGCAAGTCCACGCTGGTGAAGATGATCGCCGGGCAGCTCGAGCCGGACGCGGGGAAGATCACCTGGGGCCACCAGGCCTCCATGGCCTACCTGCCGCAGGACCACCACGGCACCATCCGCAAGGGCACCACCGCCTTCGAGTGGCTGCGCGACATCAACACCAAGCTCACCAACGAGGAGATCTCCGGGGTGATGGGCCGCATGCTCTTCTCCGGCGAGGAGCGCATGAAGCCCACGGACACGCTCTCCGGTGGTGAGACGGTGCGCCTGCTGCTGTGCAAGCTGATGCTCAACCAGGACAACGTGCTCGTCTTCGACGAGCCCACCAACCACCTGGACCTGGAGTCCATCAGCGCGCTGGCCGAGGGCCTCCAGAAGTACGAGGGCACCGCCATCATCGTGACGCACGACCAGGAGCTCATCTCCGAGGTGGCCACCCGCATCTGGAGCCTCGAGGAGGGCAAGCCGGTCAACGACTTCACCGGCACCTTCGCCGAGTTCCTCGAGAAGAACCCCTACCACGCCGCCCAGCGCCGCTAGCGGTTGCGGCGCAGCAGGAACAGCCCCAGCCCGAAGCCCGTGGCCCAGGTGGTCGCCGCTCCCAGTGGCGACATCCGGGCCGGCTCGGGCCGCCGCGGCGGCGGGGGGCGCAAGCGCTCCTCGATCTCCTTGCGCTCCCGATCCTTCTTCTCGCTCTTGGTCATGCTGCGAGGGCCACCGTGCTCGCCCGGGCGCTTCTCCCCCGGGGCCTTGCCCTCTGGCGACCTGTGCTCGAGCACGGAGTTGATCTCCGCGCCCAGCAGGATGACCTGCGAGGAGATCCACATCCACAGCAGCATGACGATGACACCGCCGAGCGCGCCGTAGTTCGCGTCGTAGCTGCCGAAGTTGCGCACGTAGACCGAGAAGCCCCAGGACGCGAGCAGCCAGATGATGACGCCCACCACCGAGCCGGGCGAGATGAACTTGAACGTCTGCTTCACGTCCGGGAGCACGTAGTAGATGAGCGCCCAGACCAGCATCATGAGCAGGCCCGCCACGGGCAGCCGCAGCCACGTCACCACGGTGCCGAGCGGCTCCCCCAACCACTTCGCGACGGCTGGCGTGCCCACCATGGCCAGCGAGGCGAGGATGGAGAGCGCCGCTCCCCCCAGCGCCACCAGGATGGCGATGCCGCGCACCTTCCAGAAGGGCCGGGACTCCTTCACGTCATAGACGGTGTTGAGCGCGTCCATCAGCGCCACCACCCCGCCCGACGCGGCCCACACCGCGCCCAACGCACCCACCGACAGCAGCCCCACGCTGTTGCTCGCCGCCAGGTCGTGCAGCCGCTGGCCCAATATCTGGGTCACCGCCTCCGGAGCCACCCGGCCCAGCTCCTTGATGAGCACCTCGGCCTGGGCGGGATCGATGATGACGCTCGCGAGCGCCACGAGGAACAGGATGAAGGGAAACAGCGCCAACACGCCGAAGAACGTCACGGCGCCGGCCACGTTGCTCACCTTGTCGTTCTGGTATTCGTTCTTCAGGTCGGTGAAGAACTCCTTCCAACGGATTCCCTTGCCCGGGAGCACCATCGCGTCTCCTCCTAGGTGACAGGGCAAGGATGTTCACTCCTCCCACCTGCCCCCACGCCCTGGAGCCGTGCTCGCCCGCCTCCTCCCGGAGCATGCGGAGCGGCGGCTCCCGGGCCGTCACTCGGCGCGGCCGGACGCGGAGCGATCCAGGAACTGGAGCAGGGGCGCCCAGACCTCGTAGGGCGCGCGGTCACCGATGACCACGTCCACGTGGCCGTAGTCCGCGGCGAGCCCGGCGCGGGTGCCCAGCAGCCGCCACGCCTTGGGTCCCCCGAGGGCGAGATAGCCATCGCGCACCGCGCCCACGGTGGCGACCAGGTCGCCCTCCCCCGCCATCACCATCACCGGCACGCGCACCCGGGAGAGGCCCGCCCGGTAGTCTCGGCGCCCGTCCGAGCTGGTGAAGCGCCCGGTGAGGATCATCCGGCACAGATCCTTCGCCACCCCTCCGGAGAGCTCACCGAAGACGCTCCGGGCGAAGAGCTTCCAGCGCTCGCGCGGGGTGTTGCGCGTGTTGAGGGCGATGCGCTCCACCGGATTGCCCCGCAGGTGCGCCTGCACGGGGGCCGTCACGGAGGAGATGAAGCCCATGTCGAGCGTCTCGTCCCGAGAGACGAAACGGTCTCCCACCCGCGCGAGCCCCACCAGCCACGCCTCGCTGCGATCCAACCGCGTGGGCCCGGCCATGGCCACCGCCGCGGCGACACCGTCCCCGTCCTCGGCCAGGTAGGCATAGAGCACCAGCGCCCCCAGGCTGTAGGCGACGACGTCCACCTGGTCCACGCCGGTGCGCTGGCGCACGGTGCTCAGGGCCGCGCGGAAGTCCTCCCGCCACAGGGTGTCGAAGCCATAGCCCGGTGCACGTCCCATCGCCACGTCGGCCCGGTCCGACTCGCCGGTGCCCCGCAGCGCCACCGTCCACACCTCGCGTCCATGGGCCGCCAGCCAGTACGCGAGGCTGTGCTCCTCATCCAGCAACAGGCTCACGTCGCCCGAGGCCAGCCCCGGCACGAGCAGGATGGGACGCCCGCGCACCGGCCCCACGGCGGGGACGTGCCGCATCGACAGGTTCCAGCCGTCCTCCGTCTGGATGCGCAGGGATTCGAAGGAGGGCGTGCTCCGAGCGCCAGCGGCCATGGTGGAACAGCCCGTGGCGAGCAGGATGGACAACAGCAGCACTGGCGCGAGTGGGAGCGGACGGGACATCGCGAGAGCCAGCGGGAGCATCGACGCCCCCGGGCCCGGACGCCAAGGTTTCTCACATCGAAGGAGACGTGAACATGCTCGGGCGGGGTTCCGCCGCTCGGCTGGGAGGCCGGTGGGCACCCTTCCCGCCCCGGCCCGGAGGGCTAGCGCACGTACGAGGGCAGCACCGGCGCGTCCTTCAGGCGCGGCGCGACCGAGTCCTTGGGCGACAGCAACGGCGCCGTCACGGGCCAGGGGATGGCCAGATCCGGGTCGCTCCAGAGGATGCCGCGCTCGGAGGCGGGCACGTAGAAGTCGGTGCACTTGTAATGGAAGTCGGCGCTCTCGCTCAGGACGCAGAAGCCGTGGGCGAAGCCCTGGGGCACCCAGAGCTGGCGCCGGTTGTCCGCGGACAACTCCACCCCCACCCACCGGCCGAAGGTCGGCGAGCCCCGGCGGACATCCACCGCCACGTCGTAGACGGCGCCCGCCAGCACCTGCACCAGCTTCCCCTGCCCGTTCGGCTCCTGGAGGTGCAGCCCGCGCAGCGTCCCCTTCATCGAGCGCGAGAAGTTGTCCTGCACGAAGGGCCCCGGGATGCCCAGCTCGGCGTAGCGCCTCGCGTGGAACATCTCCATGAAGAAGCCCCGGTCATCGCCGAAGCGCTGGGGCTCCAGCAGCAGCACACCAGGCAGCGCCGTCTCGAGGACCTTCACCCCCGCGCTCCCTTGTTCTCGAGGAGCCGCAGCAGGTACTGCCCGTACTCGTTCTTGCGCATGGGCTCGGCCAGCTTCGCCACCTGCGCCGCGTCGATGTAGCCCATCCGCCAGGCGATCTCCTCCGGACAGGCCACCTTGAGCCCCTGCCGCTCCTCGATGATCTGGATGAAGCTGGAGGCCTGCATGAGCGACTCGTGGGTGCCGGTGTCCAGCCACGCGTAGCCTCGGCCCATGAGCTCCACGTCGAGCTGCCCGCGCCGCAGGTACTCCGCGTTGACGTCGGTGATCTCCAGCTCGCCCCGCTTGGAGGGCTTCAGCCCCGCGGCGATGTCCAGCACCTGGTTGTCGTAGAAGTACAGGCCCGTCACCGCGTAGCTGGACTTCGGCTGTGCCGGCTTCTCCTCGATGCTCAGCGCGCGGTTGTTCGCGTCCAGCTCGACCACGCCGTACCGCTCGGGGTCCCTCACGTAGTAGCCGAAGACGGTGGCCCCCTTCTCCCGGGCCGCCGCCCGCCGCACCAGCTCGACCAGGCCGTGCCCGTAGAAGATGTTGTCCCCGAGGATGAGCGACACCCGGTCCGTCCCCACGAACTCGCGGCCGATGAGGAAGGCCTGCGCGAGCCCCTCGGGGCGCGGCTGCACGGCGTACTGGAAGCGCACGCCCCACTGCTCGCCGCTGCCCAGCAGCTCCTCGAAGCGCGGCAGGTCCGCGGGCGTGGAGATGAGGAGGATGTCCCGGATGCCCGCCAGCATCAGCGTGGAGACCGGGTAGTACACCATCGGCTTGTCGTAGATGGGCAGCAGCTGCTTGCTGACGACGCGCGTCAGCGGATACAGCCGCGTGCCCGAGCCACCGGCCAGCACGATTCCCTTCATGTGCTCCTCACGAGGCCCGCGAGCCGCCCCGCAGGCTCTCCACCAGCCGCGCCACCGAGCGCGAGAGATCGAAGGTGAAGCGCCGTCCCAGCACGCGCTCCAGGCGCCGGGTGTCTCCCACGCTCACCGGCACGTCGCCGGGGCCACGCAGCAGGTTCTCGGCGGTGCGGACCTCCACGCGCACGCCCACCTGCCGGAGGATCTCCTCCAGCAGCGCGCCCATGCGCACGGGCTGGCCGGAGCAGATGTTGAGGAGCTCCTCCTCCGGATCGCGCTGTCCCAGCGTCCAGAGGGCGTCCACCACGTCCGTGAGGTCCACATAGTCCCGGACGGGCGACAGGTCCCCCACGGTGAGGACCCCACCGCCGGCGGCGGCAAGGGCCAGGGACTCGCGGGCGAAGCGGGCCGGCGCCAGCGAGCCGGGCATGCCCGGACCGATGATGTTGAAGAAGCGCACCACGCCCACGCGCAGCCCGCGGCGCCGGGCCAACAGCGCCAGCCGCGTCTCGGCGAGCTTGGCCACGCCGTACTCGCCCACCGGACGCTCGCGGGCGTCCTCGGAGATGGGCTCGGGGCCCAGGTCTCCGTACTCCGCGGCCGAGCCCGACACGAGGACACGCGGCTGGTAGCCCTGCACGGCCTGCACGGCCTGGAACAGGTGGAGCGTGGAGGAGACGTTGGACGAGAACATGCCCTGCGCCCCGCCCGCGGTTCCACCCGCCAGGTGGTAGATGAGCGAGGGCCGCTCGCGCGAGAGCAGCTCCGTCAGGGGACCCGCGCCCGCGGAGAGATCGATGGCGTGGTAGCCCTGCTCCTCCCGGGGCGATCGGCCCACGCCCAGGCACGGGCGACCCTCGGCACGCACTCGCGCGGCGAGGGCCCGTCCGACGAAGCCGGCGCTCCCGGTGATGAGGACGGACTCAGCCATGGCGGGGGAGGAACTGATCCCGGCGCTTCTGGAACTCGTCCGTCGCGACCTGGTAGTCGTCCGTGCGGCCGATGTCGAGCCAGTAGCAGTCCTGGCGGGCACAGGCCACGCGCTCACCGGCCTGCTTCAGGCGCATCATCAGCTCGGGGATGTCCAACCGCTTGCCACGCTCCATGTGGCGGAGCGCGCCCCGATTGAAGAAGTTGATGCCCATGCTGACGTTGTAGGAGAGCGTCGGCTTCTCGATGTAGCGGCCGAGCTGCCCGGTGGGCTCCTCCTCCACCACGCCGAAGTCGATCTTCACGTCGCGCTGGTAGAGGCTGATGGTGGCCATGGCGCCGCTGGCCACGTGCGACTCGAAGGCGCGGCGGTAGTCCATGGTGGTGAGCAGGTCACCGTTCATCACCAGGAAGTTCTCGTCGAGCTTGTCCTGGATGAGCGACAGCGGCCCAGCGGTCCCCAGCGGCTCCTCCTCGTGGGAGTACTGGATGTGCACGCCCCACTTGCTGCCATCCCCGCAGAAGACGCGGATGAGCTCGGCCAGGTGGCCGGTGGTGATGATGAGCCGGTCGAAGCCCGCGCGCGCCAGCTGCCGCACGACGATCTCCAGGATGGGGAGATCATCGATGGGCATCAGCGGCTTGGGGAAGTTGGTGGTGTAGGGCCGCAGGCGCGTGCCCTTTCCACCCGCGAGAATGATGGCTTGCAAGGTGGTGACCTACCGGTTGTAGACGTCCGGCCGGAAGCGGTCGGCGTGGTTGCGGATGAACTCGATCGTCTCGCGCAGGCCCTGCTCGAGCCCCACGCGCGTCTTCCACCCGGTGAGCGCCTCGGCCTTGCGGGAGTCGGCCAGGAGCGTCATCACCTCGCTCTTCTCGGGGCGGGTGCGCTCGGTCTCGCAGACGATCTCCTTGTTCACCCCCGCCAGGCGGAGGATCAGCTTGGCCAGCTCGCCAATGCTGATGGCCTTGCCGGAGCCCACGTTCACCACCTCGCCCAGGGCCTTGTCGCTCTCGGCGACGGAGATGAAGCCCTCCACGGTGTCGGCCACGTAGTTGAGGTCGCGCACCGGGGTGAGCGAGCCCAGCTTCACCACCGGCGCGGAGGACAGGGCCTGGCTGATGATGGTGGGGATGACGGCGCGCGCCGACTGCCGCGGCCCGAAGGTGTTGAACGGGCGGATGGTGGCCACCGGCAGGCCGAAGCTCAGGAAGTAGCTCTCCGCCAGCTTGTCCGCGCCGATCTTCGACGCCGAGTAGGGCGACTGGCCCTGCAGCGGGTGCTTCTCGTCGATGGGCGTGTAGAGCGCGGTGCCGTAAGTCTCGGAGGTGGAGGTATGGACGACGCGCGACACCTTGTGCGTGCGCGCGGCCTCCAGGACGTTGAGCGTGCCCTCCACGTTGGCGCGCACGTAGCTGGCCGGCGCCACGTACGAGTACGGGATGGCGATCAACGCCGCCAGGTGGAACACCACGTCCTGGCCGGCCACCGCGGAGGACACGAAGAACGGATCCTCGATGTTGCCGGAGACGACCTTGATCTTCGAGCGCACCGCGGCGGGCGCGAACTCCAGGTTGGCGAGATCCGGCCGGGCATCGTAGTGCACCATGGCCGTGACCTCGGCACCGCGCGCGACCAGCGCCTCCACCAGGTGGCTCCCGATGAAGCCACCCGCCCCCGTCACCAGAACCTTCGCACCCTGCACTTTCACGTCATCGACTCCCTTGAACGGTGCCGCTCGTCGCCCGATCGGACGTCAGCTGGCGGAACACTTCGTAGTATTTCTGTCGAGCCGTTTCGATGGAGAAACGCTGCTCGACACTCTGGCGGCACGTGCGCGCCAGGCGCGTGCGCCGCGAGTCCAGGCTCAGCGCGCCGTGGATGTCACGCACGAACCCGTCCACGTCCGTGGGCGGCACGAGGAAGCCCGTGCGGCCCGTCTGGATGACCTCGGGCAGCGCCCCCACCTTCGACGCCACCACCGGCGTGCCCAGCGCCAGCGACTCCAGACACACCAGCGGCAGCCCCTCCACGTCCGAGGGGATGACCACCACGTCCGCCCGGCGCAGGTAGGGCCGCGCATCCTCCACGATGCCCAGCAGCTCCACGCGATCGGCCAGTCCGTGGCGCTTGATGAACTCCTCCACCTCCGCGCGCTGCGGCCCGTCACCCGTCATCGCGAAGCGCACGTGCTTGTCGCGCCGCATGCGGCGGACGATCTCCACGAAGCGCAGCACGCCCTTCTCCTCGGAGAAGCGGCCCGAGTACAGGACCAGCCGCTCACCGGGCGCCAGCGCCAGCCGGGGAGGACCTCCGGCCACATAGGGCACGGTGTCCTGCGAGAAGCGCTTCATGTCGATGCCATGGTGGATGATGCGGATGCGCTCGGGCGACTCGCCCCCCTGCAGCAGCGCGTCGCGCACCTCCTCGTTGGCGACGATGTGGAAGTCGATCTCCCCCGCGTGGCGGCGGTTGTTCTGCAGGTGCCCCACCGTGTTGTACAGGTGGTCCACCACCCGGATGTGCGGCAGCTCCCGGCGGATGCGCGGCAGCAGATCGTACGTCCGCGCCGAGCCGATGAGCATCAGCACGTTCACCTGGCGCGTGCGCAGCAGGTGGAGGATGGCCTCGTCGTGAGCGGAGTCGGGCAGCTCCTTGGACAGCTCGAAGACGTCGTCGGTGAGGCGCTGGAAGGCCCCCGCCGAGCTGCCCATGCTGGGAGGCGTGTCGATGGTGGAATAGACGGTGAGCCGCGTGTCCTCGCTGTGGCAGGTGGCGAACACCTGGAGCATGAGGCTGTCGGAGCCGCCCATCACCATCCACGGCTGGGCCAGGGCGATGCGCAGCGAGGTGCGCGCCGGCAGCAGGGCGCGCGACAGGTCCGGCGAGGGCCCCAGCGATTCGATGGGCTGGGTCTGCTCGCGGGTGATGCGCGCCACGCGGCGAGGCCCCAGGTAGCGCCGGTGCGCCGCCAGCGTCTTGCGGTAGGCCTGCTCCAGCTTCGGCTTGATGGCGTCCGACAGGCTGTTGCCGTGGATGCGGTAGAGCATCAGCGGCTCGCGGATCTTGTACCCCCGGGCGCCCCGCTCGGCGAAGCGCAGCCAGAAGTCCCAGTCCTCGATGGAGCCGTCCTTGTTGCTGCCGTAGCCGATGTTCCGCGACTTCCACGTGTCGTAGCGGAACACCGCCACGGTGGCCACCGTGTTGGTCTTGCACAGGTCGGCCAGGGAGAACTTCTCCGCCGTCTCCCAGATGCGGTTCTCACGGCCGAAGAGCTGCACGGAGGGGTAGACCACGTCCACGCCCAGCAGCTCCAGCGCCATCACCGCCTTCTCCAGGTACGTGGGGGCGAGCATGTCGTCCGCGTCCAGGAAGACGATGTACTTGCCGCGCGCCTGCTGCAGCCCGGCGAGGCGGTTCTCCCCCACCAGCGTGGGCTCGGGCTGGAAGATCTTCCGCACCTTGCGGTGCTCCAGCGCCAGCACCTGCTCCTGGGTGGTGCCGTCCGTGGAGCCACCCTCCACGATGATGATCTCGAAGTCCTGCAGCGTCTGCTTGTCGAGGCTCACCAGCGCGTCGGGCAGGAAGCGCCCGTAGTTGAAGCACGGGATGATGACCGACACGAGCGGCTGGGACGCGGGCCAGCGCTCACGGCTGGGCTCGAGGCGGGCATTGCCGAAGACATTGCGCTCCACCTTGCGGTAGAGCGCCGAGGCCCCGTCCACCAGGGGCTGGGGATCCGGCAGGCTGCGCAGCGGCTGCTCCAGGGCGATCTCCAGGAGGCGCTCACTCACCTTCAGTGCCGGGTTCATCACGTTCTGGTCCAGCCACCTGCGGGCCGGCTTTGGCACCGCCAGCTTCGCCATGGCCAGCGGCAGCCGCCAGGCCCGCGTCGGATCATCCTTGATGTCCACCAGCTCCTGCGCGAACTCGAAGGCGCGGTGCGTCCTGTAGTTGCGGACCTGCAACTCGCGCGCGTTGAGCTCGGACTGGAGCCAGTTGTTGGTGGCCTGGAGCTGCGTCAGCTTGCGCTCCATCTCGCGCAGCCGCTCCCGCATCTGCACCGCCTCGTCCATCGTGCTCGAGGCGCGCTGACGCTTCACGGGCGGCTTGGGTGGCTTGGGCTTGGAGGCGACCTTCTGGCGCAAGGGCAGGACATCGCCCATCGGCGCGTCGGACTTCTCCTGGGGTGCCGGAGACCGCTCGTTCCCCTTCACCACCGTGGCGACTAGCGACTGCTTGCTTCCCTGGCGATTCATGACCGTTCTCACTCACCGGCGGTGCACCCGCCCCCACCCCGGCGTGAGGAGATGGCGAGTGGCGCTGGGACGAACAGGGTTCAGCCCATCGCCAGACTCTGCCGCGGGAGCTCCGGCCCTACCCACATGCCTCGACGCGGCCCAGCACCCTGACCCGGCTGGCCGCGCGTGTGTTACGGGATTGATGCTGTGGTGTCAAGGCAACCCACCCCGGCGAGCAGGCGGCCTGGCGCCTGTATTCGGCCCTCTTGAGAATTCGTGACGAGGGGCGTCGAACCCCGCGAGCGGCCCATCCTCCCCTCGTCCTCTTGACCCCTCTCGCTTCTTATGCATTACAAGTTTGGAATCCAAGGACTCCCATGAACGAGCGGGCATGTGCCGGATGCCCGTTCAGAGAACACGAAATAGCTCAATGACAGTGCAAGATACCCGGTTGTTGATCCTCCTGCCCGAGCTGACTCTGGGAGGACTGCTCCGCCATGCCTGCGATGTCGCCAGGCAGGCGGGCCGGGAGGGGATGCCGGCGACGATCGTCTCGGTGCGAGGCGCGCGAGATGTCTCCGAGCACCTGACTGGAGTGGACGTCCGCCTCCTCGAGGCCTGGAACGGGGCCGGGCAGAGACAGGTGCTGCGATGGATGAAGGGGGCGGACGTGCTGCTGCTGAGCTCCCCGCAGACAGCGCTGCTGGCACCGGCGCTCGGCGAGGCGCGTTCCGCGGTGGTGGGCGTGCACGGCTCGCCCGGCACCAACCGGGAGTGGCTCGGCGCGGAGCGCTTCGAGGTGCTGGCCACGGCCGTTGGCGCGCCCGGGGGTCCCCAGGTGCTCGTTCCCGGACAGGCGTACGTCGACGGCGTCGCGCGGGAGTTCGGAATCTCCACCGAGCAGGTCTCCGTCCTGCCCAACGCGACGCCCCTGCCCGAGTGCCCCCCCTCTTCACTCCCGGGCATGGGCTCCGTGCTGGCACCAATGCGGCTGAGCGACGACAAGCGGTGGGTGCTGAAGGCGGCGGCGCAACTCGCCATGGCGGGACACGTGCCGCTGAAGGTGGTGGGCCAGGGTCCGCACGCGGCCGGGTTCCGCGCCTGGCTGGAGTCCCTGCCCGGCCTGAGCGCCGAGGTCATCGAATCGGGTGACTTCGAGACGTACATGCGGGAGGCCGACGTGGTGGTGGCCGTGGGACTCGTGGCACTCGAGGCGGCGGTACGAGGGCGCCGGGTGGCCGTGGCCGCCAAGCCCGGAGGCGGGCTCGCCGGAGCGCTCACTCCGAGCAGCTGGGCGACCCTCCAGGCCACCAACTTCGCGGGGCTGGGCCTGCCGGAGCAGCCACCCGCCGAGGTCTGGGCCACGCTCGGGCAGATGACCACAGCGGATCTGGAGGGCGTGGTCGAGCGCGTGGCCCGCACCGCCTCGCCCCGGGTGTTGCTGGAGACCCTGCGCCGCCACCTGCGGCCCGTGCGGCCTCCTCCGCCGGATCGACTGATGACGGCGCTCGCGGACCTGACCTCCTCGATCGAGCAGCGAACCGACACGCTCCTCCAGGAGACACGTGCGCTGGAGGAGGCACGCGACTGGTGGCAACGGCAGGCCCAGGACCTGAGCACCCAGCTGCGCGACGCCACCACCTACCTGCGCGAGGTGGAGCAGGCTCGCGACCGGTGGCAACAACAGGCCCAGGACCTGAGCACCCAGCTGCGCGATGCCACCGCCCACCTGGGCGAGGTGGAGAAGGCTCGCGACTGGTGGCAGCAACAGGCCCAGGACCTGAGCACCCAGCTGCGCGACGCCACCGCCCACCTGGGCGAGGTGGAGCAGGCGCGCGACTGGTGGCAACAGCAGGCCCAGGACACGAGCACCCAGCTGCGCGACGCCACCGCCCACCTGGGCGAGGTGGAGAAGGCTCGCGACTGGTGGCAACAGCGGGCCGAGCAGAAGACCGCGGAGAAAACCCCCGAGGGGCCCGATGCCGCGGCCGGGCTCAACCCCGAGTGCGCCGCCAGTCCGCGTGGAAGCGAGTGAGCGACTCGGCCAGCCCCAGGGGGCGGGCCTTCAGCTCGTGCCGGGTCTTGTCCACCCGCAGCCCCGAGCGCAGGGGGCGAGGCGCGGGCAGCTTCAGCTCGGCCAGCTTCACCGGGACGATGAGCCCCACGTCGAAGCCGAACACCTCGCAGAACGCCCGGCCGAAGTGCACGCGGCTGAGCACCTCGGCGCCACACGTGTGCCAGATGCCTCCGAGCCGGCGCACGCCCAGCTCCGCCACCATGGCGGCCACGTTCTCCGCGTAGCTGGGTGAGACGAACTGATCCTCGAAGAGGCGGACGGGCTGGCCCTTCTCCAGCGTGGTCAGCAACCAGGCCCCGAAGTTGAGGCGGCCCGCCACCGGAGGCCAGCCGTACACCACCGCCGTCCGGGCGATGGCACAGCCGGGCGCGAGCACCCGGGCGGCCTGCTCGCCCATGTGCTTGGTGACGGAGTACACGCCCCGCGGATTGGGGAGGGCCTCCACGTCATAGGGGCCCGCCTCGCCGTCGAAGACGTAGTCCGTGGAGACGTGCACCAGATGCGCCCCCGCCCTGCGCGAGGCCCGGGCCACGTAGGCCGTCGCGTCCACGTTGGCCGCGAAGGCCAGCTCCGGCTCCCGCTCGCACGCATCCACCTCCGTCATGGAGCCACAGTGGATGACGACCTCGGGGGACGCGTCCGCGAAGGCGGCGGACACCTCCTGCTCCCGGGTGAGCTCGCAGGGCACGTACCGCCAGCTCCCGGTCGCGCGGCGCTCGCCCCGCCCGAGCCCCACCACCTCGTGCCCCTGCTCCACCAGCAGATGGCACGTCCTGCTCCCCACCAGCCCGTTGGCTCCAGTCACCAGGATTCGCATCGGTTCACCCCGTCACCTGGAGACGCGCGCGGTACTGCGTGTCGAAATAGTCCCGGTAGGCGCCGCTCATCACCCGCTGCCACCAGTCCCGGTGGTCCACGTACCAGCGCACCGTCTCCTCCAGGCCCCGCTCGAAGGTGTGCGCGGGCGTCCAGCCCAGCTCGGCCCGGCTCTTCGAGGGATCGATCGCGTAGCGCCGATCGTGCCCCGGGCGATCCTTCACGAAGCGGATGAGGGACTCGGGCTTGCCCACCAGCGCGAGGATGGCCTTGACGATCTCGATGTTCTTGCGCTCGGCCCCACCGCCGATGTTGTAGACCTCGCCGGCCCGGCCCTTCTCCAGGGCGAGCAGCAGCGCCTGACAGTGGTCCTCCACGTGGAGCCAGTCCCGCACGTTGGCGCCATCGCCGTACACCGGCAGCGGCTTGTCGTGCAGGGCGTTGACCACCATCAGGGGGATGAGCTTCTCGGGGAACTGGTAGCGGCCGTAGTTGTTCGAGCAGCGCGTCACCACCACGTCCAGACCGAAGGTGTGGTGCCAGGCCAGGGCGAGCAGATCCGCGCTCGTCTTCGAGGCCGAGTACGGGCTGGACGGCTGGAGCGGCGAAGTCTCGGTGAAGGCGCCGGTGGGCCCCAGCGAGCCGTACACCTCGTCGGTGGAGACCATGAGGAAGCGCCGGATGCCGCCATGCTTGCGCGACGCCTCGAGCAGGCGCTGGGTGCCGAGCACGTTGGTCTGCACGAAGGCCTCGGGGCCGAGGATGGAGCGGTCCACGTGGCTCTCGGCGGCCAGGTGCATCACCGCGTCGATGGCGTGCTCGCGCATCAGCCGCTCGACGAACGCCTGGTCGAGGATGTCCCCCCGGACGAAGAGGTGGCCCGGATCGCCCTCGAGGTCGATGAGGTTCTCGAGGTTGCCCGCGTACGTGAGCGCGTCGAGATTGACGACCTTCCAGTCCGGGCGGGTCCGCCGCAGGTACCTGACGAGATTGGAACCGATGAAGCCGCAACCGCCAGTGACGAGGACGTTCATGAAACCTGCCGCCGGAGCGAGGAGAGGTTCCCGAGTAACGGAGCCCGCACCAGCCGTCAAGGCAGCCGGCCCCGAGGAGCTTGTGCGCCACGGGGCCCGGGTTGTAAGGGAGCAGGCGCCTTGAGCCCACCGCGACGAGATCAGCGCTCCGCCGCTCCCCCGCTTCGTGCCGTCCACCAGCTGGTCCCCCGGCTCGCCTGGGGCGATGCGGTGGGCAACCAGGTGCGCTACCTGCGCGAGCTGCTGCGCGGCTGGGGCTATCCCTCCGAAATCTACGCGGACCAGTGGGACGAGGAGTGCCGCGCCCAGGTCCGCCCGGCCCGGGACTACCCCCGAGAGGCGGATGGGGACTCGCTGCTGCTCATCCACCACAGCTACGAGTCGCGGCTCGTCCCGCTCGTCAGGCGCTCGCCCGGCCGCAAGGCGCTCGTGTACCACAACGTGACGCCCGCCCGGCTGCTCGAGGGCTTCGAGCGCAAGGTGGCGGCCGGCTGCGTGGCGGCTCGGGAGGAGCTGCTCGCCCTCCAGCCGCTCGTGGAGTGCGCGTTCGCCTACTCGCGCTTCAGCGCCGAGGAGCTGGTGGCGGGCGGCTTCCCCCACGTCTCCGTCATCCCCTTCGCGGTGGACTGGCGCGCCTTCGACGTGGCGCCCGACCCCACCCTGCGCGCCGAGCTGGACGATGGCCACGCCAACATCCTCTTCGTGGGCCGCGCGGTGCCCAGCAAGGGCGTGGATGACGTGCTGCGCGTCTTCACCGCGTACCAGCGTCTGTACCAGCCGCGCAGCCGCCTGCTGGTGGCCGGTTACCTCAACCGCGACTCGGCCTATGGAACGTGGCTGCTCGGGCTGAGGGACGTGCTCGGCCCGGAGCGGGTGCTGCTGCTGGGACGGGTGAGCGCGGCACAGCTCTCCGCCTGCTTCTCCGTGGCCACCGCGTACCTGTCCATGAGCCGGCACGAGGGCTTCGGCGTGCCCCTCCTGGAGTCCATGTACCGGGGCGTGCCCGTGGTGGCGTACGGCGCGGCGGCCGTGCCCGAGACGATGGCCGGTGCGGGACTCGCCACCTTGTCGGGAGACCCCGTCGAGGTGGCCCAGCTCCTCGCGGTGCTGGAGCGCCAGCCCCGACTGCGCGCCCGGGTGGTGGAGGCCCAGCGCGCCCGGTTGCGAGGCCTCGAACAGGACACCGTCGCCGCCGCCGTGCGCGAGGCCCTGCGTCCGCTCCTGGAGGGGACGTTCACCCGCCCTGCCCCCTCCACCACGGGCCACGCGGTGGAGCTGGTGTGTCCCGGTTTCTCGGCGGAGCCAGAGGCGCCCATGTCCCAGCTCACGCGGCGGCTGATGGAGCGGCTCCCGAGGGCACGCGTGCTCTCGCTCCAGGCGGGCGCGCTGCTCACCTCCACCGCTCCCGCCGTGGATACCACTGGAGCCGACGAGGTGTGGCGCTTCAGCCCCGACCAGCCCTTGCCGCGTGGAGCATCCAGCGAGCCGTCAGGCTCCTCGTCCCTGGAGACCGCCGTGTGTGTCTCGGGAGCGCCGGCCATCTTCCTGGGCGCGGACACGCAGGTGGCGCGCGACACGATGCCTCGGATCGGCGAGCGCGCGTGGGGCGTCACCTTCTCCTCACAACGCCCGGCGGGAGCCCTGGATTACGGTGACCGGTTGCTCACCGTGGATCCCTCCCGGCCCGATAAGGCCGTCGGGCACATCACCCGTGTTCTCGATACTCACGGAGACCGCCATGCGCGCTGAAGACCTGTTGACCCGAGAGCCCTCCGCCGAGGCCATCGCCGCGGAGACGTCCAAGCTCCCCGCCGTGCCCGAGGCCTCGCTGGACGAGGTGCGGCGCCTGCTGGAGGTGTCCGAGCGCGCCCCCGCCTCCTCGGAGTGGCCGCCCGTCCTCCAGGCCCCGCGGAACAAGAAGGACACCCGCTACGCGGACCCGCCCACCTCCCACCGTCCCGTGGTGGGTCCGGTGCTCGTGACCGCCAAGCGCGCCTTCCGGCTCGCCTTCCAGCCGTTCATCAACGAGATCATGCGCCGGCAGGTGGAGTTCAACGAGGCCATCCTCGAATCGCTCGCCGTCATCTACGAGCACCAGCAGGAGAGTTCGCGGACCCAGGCCCTCTGGCGGCGGGAGATGGAGCGCCGGCTGGCGCGGCTCGAGGCGGAGCGTGGCGCGGCGGAGGCGAAGCCCTCGGACGACAAGCCCCGCGCCTCTCGGAAGGCGAAGAAGCCCACCGGCGGAACCCGATGAAGATCGCCTTCCTGGCCGGTGACGTCGGCAACATCTCGGGCGGAGCCAACGTCATCATCGAGTACGCGTGGCGGCTGCGGGCGCTCGGCCACGAGGTGGTGCTCGTCACCCACCGGCCGGTGCGCATCTCCTCGCCGCCCTGGCACCCGAGGCTGCCGGAGCTGCGCTTCCAGACCTTCACCGAGGCGGCGCGCGAGCGCTTCGACTTCGTCTTCGCCACCTGGTGGCTCACCTGGTTCGACCTGTGGCGACTGGACAGCGCCGTCTACGGCTACCTGAACCAGAGCCTCGAATCGCGCTTCCGGCCGGAAGGACACCTCAAGCACCTCAACCGCATCACCTACTCGCTGCCGCTGCTCTTCGTCACGGAGGCTCGGTGGCTCGCCGAGTTCATCCGGACCGTACAGCCGGCGGGACAGGTGCTCTACGTGCGCAACGGGCTGAGCCGCGAGCACTTCCCCTGTGTCGAGGCCCCCGCGCCGCGCACCGGTCCGCTCCGGGTGCTCGTGGAAGGTCCCTGGGGCATCGACTTCAAGGGAGTGGCCGAGACCTTCGCGCTGCTCGAGGAGGCCCGCCCCCGGGTGGACCTCGAGGTGGGCTGGCTCTCGTCGAGCAGCGGTGGACAGGTACCCGTGGTGGGAGGACAGCCCGTCCGGGTGCACGAGCGCATCCCCATCGACCGGGTCCGCGAGGTGTACCAGCGGTACGACGTGATGCTGAAGCTGTCCCGGGTCGAGGGCATGTTCGGCCCGCCGCTGGAGATGTTCTCCCAGGGCGGCACGGCCATCACCTACACCGTCACCGGCTCCGACGAGTACATGGTGCACGGTGAGAACGCGCTCCTGGTGCCGCCCCATGACCGGCGGCAGCTCCCGCGCTACCTGGAGGTGCTGTCGGCCTCGCCCGCGTACCTCGACCGCCTGCGCGCCGCGGCCCTGCGCACCGCCCGCGCCTTCCCGGACTGGGAGACCAGCATCGGTCAGTTCGACAGCGAGCTGCGGCGGCTCCACGGCGAGGGGCTGCGCAACGAGCACCTCCGCCCCGCGCTCACCGCGATGGCGACGATGAAGGAGCACTGGCTCGACGAGGTCCGGCACGTGGCGGAGGTCTCGCTGGACGCCGGACCCGGTGAGCGGCTGCTGCTCGAACGCTACCGGAAGCTCAAGCAAAACCCGGGCATCGAGGCCGTGAAGCGGCTGGTGCCGGACTCCTTGAAGCACTCCGTGCGCGCGTTCTTCACCCGGAGGTTGGAATGAGGGTCCTCTCGTCATCGGCACGGATGAAGGTGGCTTTCCTCGGGCGGTCCGTGTTCGAGCCGCACGTTCCGCGCACGGCGGAGTGGGCGGACCTCCGGTTCTTCGTCCTCGGCGAAGACGGTGGGGCCACGGCCGCGGACGAGGCACGCGCCTGGGGCGCCGAGGCCTGCCTCGTCTTCGAGCCACAAAAGCTCGGCGGGGATGTCGTGGCGCGGCTCCCTGGGATGAAGGTCGGCATCGTCCCGGCCCCGTTCGACATATTCGAAGCCGTCACGCCGCTGTCGGGGTTCCGCTGGCTCACCTGGCCGGAATCCCCCGTCCCCTCGGAGCTGGCCTCACTCCCCTGGCTGCAGACCCTTCCGCTGCCCGTGGACACGCGCCGCTTCACCGAGGGCCCCCGGCTGCAACGGACCGGAATCCTCGTCCCGGAGTGGGCCTCGCCCCCCGCCCCCGTGCTCGAACGGATCCGTGAGCTGGCGCCCGTCGAGCTACTCCCCAGGGGGCTGGATCCCTCGGCGCTGCTAGAGCGGTTGGAGGGCGCGGGCGTGCTGCTCCACAGTTCCCGCGAGCTCCTCGGCCGGCACGATCCGCTGCCAATGCTGGCGCTCTCGCGAGGCCTGCTGCTCATCGCCGACACGCCCTTCTCCACCGAT
The DNA here is from genome assembly GCF_016887565.1 of Archangium violaceum. NCBI lineage: Bacteria > Pseudomonadati > Myxococcota > Myxococcia > Myxococcales > Archangiaceae > Archangium > Archangium violaceum. The sequence goes on along the minus strand of NZ_CP069396.1, from coordinate 5,061,967 downwards.
TGGTACGTGGAGCCCGAGGACGAGCTCCTCGTTCGTGGCGGCGAGGACATGGTGCGCGCGGTGGATGAGCTCGTGCGGATGCCCGGGTCGTTCCACGCGGTGCGCGTGCGCGCCTGGCAGAAGGTGCGCGAAGCCTTCGATGCCTCCGCCGCCTTTCAACGGCTCCTCCACGATGCCTCCCTTCTGGGTGGCGTAGAGGAACACCTCACACGGCTGCCCTCCGCGGACTGAGTCAGCCGACCTTCCGGGCGCGCGCGGCACGAACTGGTCTGACTGTCAGACCAGTTGCTGAATGTCGCGCCCGGCAGCCCCTGCCCTAAGACCGGACCAGCCGGCCCGCGAGGGACTTCAGCGCGCCGTGCAGTCGCGGCGCACCTTCGCGGAACCGGTTGTTCAGCTCATCGATGACACGGTGGCGCATGCCCTTCGCGCTCGCGCCATCGGCACGCGCCCGCTCCACCCGGTCCTCCACGGCCCCCAGGGACGTGAGCATGCGCAGTTCGGGGGGCGGTCCCGCCGGCCCTTCCTTCTCGGTACCGGTGAAGCGCTGCTCGCAGGAGGCAATACTCCCCAGGAAGGTGGGCTCGAAGAGCGCTGTGAGGCGCAGGGTCAGCTCCGCGGCACGCTCCGCGGCACGCTCCAGACGGAATGGCCCCAGGCGCGAACGGTCCACCACCAGGGCGAACAGCAGGGACGGCTCCTGGTGCAGGTGCGTCGGCTCGAGGTGCTCACCCAGCGGCAGTGGCCGCTTGTGGCTCACGAACCGCTCCGAGCCCTGGACGGGCGTCCGCCGTGCGCGTGACACCGCCCACGCGGCCGAGCCGTCCCGCAGCGCCTGGACGAGCTTCACGTAGTGGTCCGGGTAGACGACGCAGGCCGCATCGAGGAAGGCCACGTACTGGCCGCGTGCGTGGCAGGTTCCCTCGGCGAACGCCACCGGGGCCTCCGCTTCGACGAGCTGGAACGTGTAGCCACCGATGGCCTGGTAGCGCTCCAGCAGCTCGCGCGCGGCCTCGTCCTTCGAGGGAGTGACGAGGACGACCTCCAGCGGATGTTGTTCCTGGCACGCGAGCGAGAAGAGGGCTTCGTCGAGCAGCGGGCGCGCCTGGGCCTCGCCGGCCCACAGCACCACGCTGAGCAGCTCGGGGACAAGAGCCGGCGCGGGCGACTCCTCGGGCACACCGGAGGGCGCGAGCGCGTAGAGCAGCACCTCCGCCTCCGTGGTGGGGGAGAGCTGAGCGAGGAGCCCCCTCAGCGCGGCCTCCGTCCCGGCGGCGAGCGCCGTCGTCCGGGGCTGGCAGGGCACCGCGCGCCGCGCCAGCACCTTCAATCCGAGCGAGGAGAAGCAACGCGACAGGGACTCCTCGGTGGCGCCGAGTACCGCCGGGGCCTGGCCCGAGAGCGTCTCCAGCAGCGCGGTCGAGGAGGCGGCGTTGCGCGCGCCCACCAGCAGCGTCGCGGAGGGCACGGCCTGGGCGACGGCCCGCAGTGTCTCCTCGAGAGCCGATGGGCCCCCGTCACCGGACAACACCACGTGACTCGGGGCCAGCCAGCCCAGCATCTCCGTCAGCGGGCTGTCCGACTCCGAGGCCCCGGCCATGTCCAGGACGGTGCACCCGGCGGACACGAGCCGCTCCGCCAGCACCTCGTCGCGCGCGAGCAGCAACACCCGCGCTCCCGCCCCCACCTGCTCCAGCACCCAGGTGTGCAGCGGCACCTCCGACTCCATGTCCGAGGGCTTCCTCACCAGCGTGACCCCGCGAAATCGAAGCGATGGGAGAAGTCCGCCACCCGGGCGAGTGCTCGGGACGGACGTTCCACGGTGGGCCTGGGGAACGGCGGCCCGCCCAGGGCGGCGTACTCCTTCAGGCAGCTCTCGGTGAACTCCGCGTCGCCATACTTCGCGCCGAGCAGCGCACCGCTGCGGCGCACGCTCTGCTCCCGCCGGGGGCTCACCTCGCGCGTCACCGTGTAGTGGTGGGCCAGTGCCAGGGGCGCCACATGCGTGGAGAAACCCGCCGCCCGGGCCCGCCAGGACAGGTCCACGTCCTCGCAGTACATGAAGAAGCGCTCGTCGAAGCCGGCCACGGCCCCGTACAGCTCCCGGGTGATGAGCAGCACGCAGCCCGAGCACCAGGGCGTCTCGTGCGTGACGGCGTCATAGGGCTTGGGGTGCTCGTCCGGGAACATGCGGGCTTCCACCAGTCCCGTGCGCGCGTGGCGGCGAGCCTCGGCCACCAGCTCGCGGACGCAGTCCGGGTGCAGCACCGCGTCGGGGTTGACGCACACGTAGTGGCCCACCCCGGGCTCGGCGAAGACCCGCGCCATCATCCGGTTGTGCGCCACGCCGAAGCCCAGGTTGCCGCCCGAGTGCCGGTAGTCGCTGCCCGGCGCCAGCTCCGCCAGCACCTCGCGCAGCGACTCGTCCGGCGAGTTGTCCAGCCACATCACCTCGAACGGGGGCGTGCCCGGCGAGCGCCGGCACAGCCCGAACGAGGCCACCAGCCGCGACAGCTCGTGGCGGGAGTTCCGGTACAGCACGACGCCCAGTCGGACGCCGTCGACTTGCCGCTTCACCCGTACCTCCTGCCCCACCTCACGAGGCCGTGCTGCGCAGGGGCTCCGCCAGCGGCTCGGCCCGCTCGACGACCCACCGGTGCGGCGGGCGCACCAGCCCCTCGTCCGCGATGGGCGAGCGCACCTCGAAGGCACTCGGCTGTCCGGAGGTGGCGTGCACCGTGCCACCGGACGAGCGGGCCGACACGCCCAGGGAGTACCGGCCCGGCGACAGGCCCACGCGCTCGATGACGAACCGCACCGTCCCGCGCTCCGGCAGCGGGCTGGGCAGCTCCACCTTCTCCAGGAAGGTGCTCGTCCCGTACACCTGCGTGCCGTCGTCGCGCCGGATGTCCACCGCGAAGCCCACGTCCGACACCTGCGCCCGGGAGGAGAAGCCGATGCGCACCTCCATGCCCTGCTCGGTGTCCACCACCACGCCCGTATCGCCCCGGGGCGCCACCAGGTCCAACGAGTGGATCTCCACCGGAGGAATCACGGGCGCCGCGTTCGCCGCGGAAGCCTCGGAGGCCACCGCCGCGGCCACGTCGGCGCCCTGGATCTCCGGCAGCGCGCCTCCGCCCGGGCTGAGCGCCGGGGCCAGGAGCGGAGAGCCCTGGGCCTCGGCCAACCGCAGCGCCTGCTGGTAGTGACGGATGACCTTGGCGGGCTCGCCCACCTCGCGGATGCGCCCACCGTCCAGCCACGCCGCGCTGTCGCACCACGTGGCCACCGTGTTCAGGTCGTGCGTCACCAGGACGATCGTCTTCCCCTGCCGCTTGAACTCCGTCATCTTGGCGAGGCTCTTCTTGCTGAAGTGCTCGTCGCCCACGGCGAGGATCTCGTCGATGATGAGGATGTCCGGGTCCACGTGCGTGGCCACCGCGAACGCCAGGCGCATGTACATGCCGCTGGAGTAGGTGCGCACCGGCTCGTCGATGAACTCGCCCAGCTCGCTGAAGGCGATGATCTCATCCATGCGCGCGCGCACCTCGGCGCGGCTCATGCCCAGGATGATGCCGTTGATGAGGATGTTCTCCCGCCCGGAGAAGTCCGGGTGGAAGCCCGCCCCCAGGTCCAACAGCGCCGAAATCCGCCCGTTGATCTGGATGGAGCCCGACGTGGGCGCGTAGATGCCGGTGATGATCTTCAGCAGCGTGCTCTTCCCCGAGCCGTTGCGCCCGAGGATCCCCATGGTCTTTCCCCGGGGAATGGTGAGATCGATCCCGCGCAGCGCGGTGATGAGCCGCGCCTCCTCGGGCTGGCGCTGCCCGCGAATCCAGCGCAGCAGCTCGGACTTGAACGTCGTGTACTCGCCCCGGATGGTCCGCTTCCGGAAGCTCTTCACGACGTCACGGATGACGATGGCGTCCATGGATTCCTGCATGGCGACTAGATGGACTCCGCGAAGTCCTCGCGACGGGCCTCGAAGAGCTGCGAGGCGCCCCACAGCAGCGCGAGCGACCCCAGGGCCAGCCCCAGCAGGGGCAGCCCATCCGGGAGCCGGTGATCGTAGAAGATGGCCTGGTACGAGGTAACCAGAATGGCCACGGGATTGACCAGCGTCACCAGCACCCGCATCTTCGGATCGGCGATGGTGCTCACCTGGTACAGCACCGGCGTGCAGAAGAACCAGAGCGTGAGCAGGTTCTGCACGATGTGCTGCAGGTCTCGGAAGGTCACGTTGATGGCGGAGACGATGTAGACGAGCGCCAGGGTGAAGACGAGCTGGATGAGCACCACCATCGGGAAGGCCACCACGTGCCACGTGGGCCACACGCCGTAGAACGCTCCCAGCACCAGCATCAGCGGCAATGACAGCACGTAGTTGATGAGGTTGGTGGCCACCACGGTGGAGGGCAGCACCTGCGCCGGGAAGCGCACCTTGGTCATCAAGTCCCGCCGGTCGCTGATGGTGCTCGCGCCAGCGCCCACGGAGCTGGAGAACCAGATCCACGGCAGCAGGCCCACGAACATGAAGAAGGCGTACCTCGGGATGTTCTGCCGCATCACCACGGTGAAGAGCAGCGCGTACACCAACATGTGGAGCGTCGGGTTCAGGAACGTCCAGAAGAACCCGAGGATGGAACCGCGGTAGCGCGCCTTCAGCTCGCGTTGGACGAGGCTGATGAGCAACCCCCGGTATTGGTACAGCTCTCGGAAGTGGCGAAGCATGGGGCGGCCTTCATATAGCAGGCCGAAGCCGGTACGCGAGGCAGGCGGACATGCGGGGCCCCGCTCCTCGCGACGGCCGGTTCGCTGTTCGAGCCAGGCGGGGGGCAGGGCCTGGAAAAAACAAAGGCCCCCTGGTCTCCCAGGGGGCCTTCGATTGGAGCGGGAAAAGGGATTTGAACCCTCGACCCTCGCCTTGGCAAGGCGATGCTCTACCACTGAGCTATTCCCGCATCAGGTCGGAGTATTGGAGCGGGAAAAGGGATTTGAACCCTCGACCCTCGCCTTGGCAAGGCGATGCTCTACCACTGAGCTATTCCCGCTTCTCTCGACTCCTGAAGCCTCTCGCCGGTGCCTCGCGGCGCCGTCGAAAGTGAGGGGGGATATACAGTCCGCTCCCAGGTGCGTCAAGCCTTCTGTGCGTCGGCTCCGCTCCCCCGTCTGGCCAGCATGGCGAGGAAGGCGCGGAAGTACACCACGGCGCTCCACACCGAGAACGCCCCCGACAGATAGACCAACAGCTGGCCCACCTTGTTGAAGTCCACGGGCGCCGCGTAGAAGCCCACGTCGATCAGGTGCTCGTAGTGCACGCAGAGCGAAATGATGCCCACGAGCTGGAGGGACGTCTTCCACTTGCCCTCCTGCCCGGCGGCGATGACCATCCCCTCGCTCGCCGCGATGGTGCGCAGGCCGCTGACGATGAGCTCGCGCGCCAGCAGCACGATGACCACCCAGGCCGCGATGCGTCCCAGCCGCACCATCATCACCAGGGCGGCCATGACGATGAGCTTGTCGGCCAGCGGGTCCATGAACTTGCCCACCACGGTGATGAGGTTCCACTGGCGCGCCAGGTACCCGTCCACCACGTCCGTGATGGCGGCCACCGCGAACACCGCCGCCGCCAGCAGCGAGGAGTACGGATCCGCGTCGTAGGTGAGCCACACGAAGACAGGGATGAGGAAGATGCGCCCCAACGTCAGCATGTTGGGCAGGTTCCAGAACTCCTGGACGAGCACGCTGGGCTCGCGCGCCGCCCGACGCCGCGCCCGCTCCTCCTTCTTCTGCCGCTTCCGCAAGGCCCGCTGCTCAGCTCGATCCATGGTGCCGCCTTCTATCGGACTGGGAGGGCGATGAGGGCAAATCCTTCACCGCTCAGTTCCACGGCGCTCCGAGGCGACTCGCTCCCAGGCGCCGGCAGCGGCACCACCCGGGGAGTCACCCCGCCCCGCCAGCCCACCAGGTGCGACAGGGGGACCGTCACCGGCGCCTCCTCGGCGATGGGCACCGAGCGCAGCGTCCCGGCGAGGCTCAGCAGCACCCGCCCCTGCCCGCGCAGGTGCACCAGGCCCAGGTCCGGCGCCACGTCCGAGGGCACCTTGCCATTCTCGAAGGCCACCGGCTCCTCGAAGGCGAAGACGCACTCCTCGCGCAGATAGGCGCCCTCGTCGCCCACGTCCACCGCCAGGAAGGAGCACTCCCGCGCCGGCTCGATGAAGAGCACGCCCGAGCCGCTGACGCGCACCAGCTGTCCCGCTCCCTCGCCGAAGGTCTCCTCCGTGGGAAGGCCCCGGAAGCGCTTCATCTCCGGCTGGAACCCGAGCTGCCCGCTGAAGGCCACCAGCCCCTCCAGCCGCGTGAGCAGCTCGCCGTCCACGCGCGCGGAGAAGCTGCCATTGCCCACCCGGAAGGGGCTGGACGGGCTCGCCCCCGCCAGCGCCACCGCCGGAGCCAGCTCCGCCAGCACCGGCACGTCCGCGCCCGGCCGGAAGCTCACCTTCGACGGCAGCTCGGGGGTGGCCCCCTCCAGCGTCTGCGGCAGCGGCTCGCTCGTCTCCACCGCCGCGGACGTCTCCGCGAAGGCCGCTTCCGTCTCCGCCTCGACCTCGCCGGACGCGCCCTGGCTCGCCGCGAGGGCACCCGGCCCCTCGTCATCGGCGAAGCGCATCTCCTCCGTGTTCTCCGGGTCCGCCGGGGGCGGCGTCACGGCGGAATTGGACTCGTCCAGACCGAACTGGGCGCCCCACTCCCCCTCGGCGGGAACGGCGGCCGGACGCGCGGCGGCGGTGGGCGCGACCGCTGGAACCGCGGTCAGCGAGAGCCTCGACGGCCGGGCGAACTTCTCCCCCGCGATGGCCCTGGCCATCTTCTCCACCATCACGTCGCTGCCGGCCTTGACGAAGTGCTCCCGGGCGCGCCCGTACTCCCCGGCCTGCGCCAGCGCCAGGCCCAGGTAGTTGTGCGCCTTCTTGTGGTCCGGCTGCAGGTCCGTCGCGGCCTCGAACTCGCGCATGGCGCGCTGCAGGGCGTTGGTCTTCAGGTACACCAACCCCAGGTTGACGCGCAGCGTGGCGTCCACCGGGTTGTCGCGCACCAGCGCCTCGTAGAGCTCGGCGGCCCTGTCGAACAGGCCCAGCTTGAAGTAGGCCAGCCCGAGCAGGTTGCGGCCCTTCTCGTTCCTCGGTTGGAGCTGATGGGCCCGCTCCAGCAACTGCCGGGCCTCGGTGACCCTGCCCTGCGCCAGCAGCTCTCCACCCTGGTAGAGCTGCTTCAGGAACTCCTCGTCAACGGGGCTCTTCTGCCCCCGCCCCGTCACGCGCGTCGTCGCCATCCGGATCCGTCCCGCGAGGCTCGTTCTTCGTGAGCCCTTCGCGCTCTTTGTAATGGAAGTAGAGCTGGAGCACCTTGCGCACGTAGGCCTGCGTCTCCGGGTACGGCGGCACCTTTCCACCGTACTTGCGCACGGCATCCGGGCCCGCGTTGTACGCGGCCACCATCTTCACCATGTCCCCGTTGTAGATGTTGGCCAGCACCCGCAGGTAGCGCACCCCACCCTCGATGTTGTCCCGGCTGTCGAAGATGTCCTTCACGTACATCTCCGAGGCCGTCCCGGGCATCAGCTGCATCAGGCCGCTGGCCCCCTTGGGCGAGAGCGCGTTGACGTTGAAGTTGCTCTCCGCGTGCATGATGGCCCGCACCAGGGCGGTGGGGATGCGGTAGCGCGTGGCGGCCTGGACGATGTGCGGCTCGAGCTCCTCCGGGGTGCGCGCCCGGCCCCTCACGGGGGCGGTGGGCGCGGGCGCCTCGGAGAAGGTGCCCTTGAGCTTGTTCGCCTTCTTCGAGCCGGGGGGTGGCACGTTCGTGTAGACGATCGTTCCATCCTTCTCCACGTACCTGTAGATGCCCTCGGACGCATGGGCGCCCAGGGGGGCAAGCAGCAGCACGGTCAGCAGCAGGACGGGAATGGCTCGCATATCGGCCCCTCAACCTTAGATCCCCGCCCGAAAGTCCTCAAGAAATCGCCTTGTTTCCGGCACTTACAGCCATTAAGGCTCTGACACATGGCCCATCGGTTCGACTTCCTCGTTTTGGGTGGTGGTGTGGCGGGCCTCTCGTTCGCCCTGCAGGCGGCCAGGCACGGCACGGTGGCCGTCCTCACCAAGCGGGAGCGGTACGAGAGCAACACCGCCTACGCCCAGGGCGGCATCGCCAGCGTGCTGTCCCCCACCGACACGTTCGAGTCGCACATCCAGGACACCCTGGAGGCCGGCGCCGGCCTCAACCACCTGGACGCGGTGGAGGTGACGGTGCGCGAGGGCCCCGACCGCATCCGCGAGCTGGTGCAGCTGGGCGCGGACTTCAACCGCCGCACCACCGGCGAGTTCGATCTCACCCGCGAGGGCGGCCACTCCGAGCGGCGCATCATCCACTCCGGCGACATCACGGGGCGCGAGGTGCAGCGCGCCCTGCTGGAGGCCTGCGACGAGCAGCCCAACATCACCTTCTTCCCCAACACCTCGGCGATCGACCTCATCCTCGATCGGCGGCCGGTGCCGGGTGCGCCCGGGCGGTGCCTGGGGGTGTACGCGCTCATGCCCTCGGGGAGCATCGATCGCTTCCTGGGGAAGGTGACGGTGCTGGCCACCGGCGGAGCGGGCAAGGTGTACCTCTACACCTCCAACCCGGACGTGGCGACGGGCGACGGCGTGGCCATGGCGTACCGGGCGGGCGCGGAGGTGGCGAACATGGAGTTCTACCAGTTCCACCCCACCTGCCTGTACCACCCGGAGGCCAAGAGCTTCCTCATCAGCGAGGCCCTGCGCGGCGAGGGCGGCAAGCTGCGGCTGCGCAACGGCCAGCAGTTCATGGACCGCTACCACCGGCTGGCCGAGCTGGCCCCGCGCGACGTGGTGGCGCGCGCCATCGACGCCGAGCTCAAGCGCACCGGTGATGACTGCGTCCACCTGGACATGACGCACCTGGGACGCGCCTTCCTCATGGAGCGCTTCCCCAACATCTACGCCACGTGCAAGGCCTTCAACATCGACATGGCCGTGCAGCCCATCCCCGTGGTGCCCGCGGCCCACTACATGTGCGGCGGCGTGGTGACGGACCTGTACGGGCGCACCAGCGTGCCGGGCCTCTACGCCATCGGCGAGGTGTCCCACACCGGCCTGCACGGGGCCAACCGGCTCGCCTCCAACTCGCTGCTGGAGGGGCTCGTCTTCGGCCACCGGGCCGCCGCGGTGTGTGCCGAGGAGGCGCGTGCGAACGGCAAGCACCATGACGAGCCACCCGCCTGGGACGAGGGCAGCGCGGTGGCCTCGGACGAGAGCGTGGTCGTCACCCACAACTGGGATGAGATCCGCCGGTTGATGTGGAACTACGTGGGCATCGTCCGCACGGACAAGCGGCTGATGCGGGCGCGCCGCCGGTTGGAGCTGCTGCGCGAGGAGATCCGCGACTACTACTGGCGCTTCAAGGTGACGCGCGACGTGATCGAGTTGCGCAACATCTGCGAGGTGGCCACCCTCATCGTGGACTGCGCCAGCCGGCGCAAGGAGAGCCGCGGCCTGCACTTCACGCTGGACTACCCCAACACGGACGACCACCACTGGAAGCGCGACACCGTCGTCCGCCGTGAGATCTGACCACCGGATGAGCGCCCCCAACGACGAGCCACGTGACACGTGGGAGCCCGCGGGAGCTCCCGGTCCCGAGCGGCCCACCGAGTCCCCCACCCCGCCCGTGCGCCAGCCGTGGCCTCCCGTATGCACGGCCGTCCTCGTGGGCTCGGTGGCCCTGTACCTGCTGGATGCCTTGCTGAGCCCGGAGAAGGGCGCGCTCCTCGTCGGAGCAAGGGGCCCCGTCTTCCAGTGGGCCGCCCTCTACGGGCCGTTCGTCCAGATGGGCCAGTTCTGGCGCACGCTCTCCTGCGTCTTCGTGCACGGTGGCCTGCTCCACCTGGGCTTCAACATGTCGGTGGTGTACTCGCTGGGCATGCCCCTGGAGCGGGGCATCGGCAGCGGGCGGTTCCTGGTCATCTCCCTGGCCACCGCGCTGGGCGCGTCCGCCTTCGCCCTGCTCTTCAACTTCAACGTGCCCACCGTGGGGGCCTCGGGGATGATCCTCGGCTGGGGCGGCGCCATGCTCCTCATCGCCACGCGCGAGTTCCGCCGCAGCCTCATGTTCTGGCTGGCCCAGGTGCTGGTCATCAGCCTCCTGCCGGGAGTGAGCTGGGCCGCGCACCTCGGAGGCTTCCTCTTCGGCCTGCCCATGGGCCTCGCCCTGCGCATGGGCTCCCGGGTCTTCGTCCGCGCCGCGCCGTTGCTCCTCGCCATCACCGTGGCGGTGGTCTACATCGCCGCCAATCCGGAACGTTTCAGGGGAGTACCTTAGATGAGCATCCAATCGGTCTGCGTCTTCTGTGGCTCGCGCATGGGAGCCCGTCCTGACTACCTCGAGGGGGCCAGGGCCCTGGGCGCGGAGCTCGCCCGGCGGGGGTTCACCCTCGTCTACGGAGGCACCAGCGTGGGGTTGATGGGCGCCATGGCGGACGCGGTGCTCGCCGGAGGCGGCAAGGTGGTGGGCGTGCTGCCCCACGTGCTGGGGGACAGGGAGATCGCCCACCGGGGCCTCACCGAGCTGCACATGGTGGACTCCATGCACGCGCGCAAGGCGATGATGGCCTCGCGCGCGGATGCCTTCATCGCCATGCCCGGCGGCGTGGGCACCTTCGAGGAGCTCTTCGAAATCACCACCTGGGCCCAGCTCGGCATCCACCACAAGCCCATCGGCCTGCTGAACGTGGCGGACTTCTACGGGCCGCTGCTGGCGCTGATGAGGCGCGCGGTGGACGAAGGCTTCATCCCCGAGACGCGCGCCCAGCCCTTCGCCTGCGAGGCCTCGCCAGCCGCGCTTCTGGATGTGCTCCAGAAGGCCGGGCAGCCGCTCGCTCCGGACAAGCAGCTGCTGCGGCCGGATCAGACCTGACGCACCGGGTGCGCGTCAGTGCGCGTGCACCCGCATCTCCACCTTGCCGAGCGCGGAGGCCATGCGCAGCACCACGCGCTCGGTGTTCGGGAGGATGACGGGCTTGCCGTCGGGGAACGTGGTGGGGAAGCGCAGGCGGTAGCCCACCCAGAAGGTGCCCAGGTACGGGTAGAAGGCCCGCATCTCCTGGTCCGCCCGTCCCAGGCGCTCCACGCTGACGGGCCGCACCTCACCCTCCGGCGTCACCAGCACCACGTTCCAGATGGACGAGGGCCGATCGAAGTCCTCGTAGCGGTAGTTGTAGACGTGGACGCCGAGGAAGAACTCGTGCGTCTTCACCGCCTCCGCCATCTCCTGCGTGAGCAGCTCCCGCACGCGCTCCTGCGGCAGCGCCTTGAAGGTGCCCGTGCGCTGGAGGCGGGCCTGGCGGAAGCTCTCCGTCTGCAGGGTGGCCGCGGCGAAGAGCACGGTGTCGAAGCCGCTGTAGAGCTCATCGCGAGCCGTGTACCGCTCCAGCACCTGCTGGTAGGCGAGCTCCTCCCGCTCGTCCTTGAGCGCGGGAGCGGGGTCTCCCAGCGTGGGAGGCGTGGAGACACAGCCCGTGAGCGCCAACAGCAACGCCCCGAGCCGCAACTGCATCTTCATGGAATGAAGTCCTTGCGGGTGTACAGGGTGAAGAGCCGGTGTCCGGCGGCCTCGACCGCCTCGCGACCACCCTCCAGTCGGTCCACCAGCGCGAACGCCCCGAGCACCCTCAGTCCTTCCAGCTGCGCTCGCTCGATCGCCTTGAGCGTGGACGCTCCCGTGGTCACCACGTCCTCCAGGATGGCCACCGGCGCACCGGGAGACAGGGCCTTCATGCCCTCGATCCACTGGCCCGTCCCGTGCCCCTTGGGCTCCTTGCGGACGATGAAGGCATGCACCGGCGTGCACGCCAGGTAGCTGGAGAGGCTGACGGCCGAGGCGAGCGGGTCCGCCCCCAGCGTGAGCCCTCCCACCGCCACGGCCTCCGAGGCCTCCCGGCGCACGGCGTCCAGCAGCAGCCGGCCGATGAGGAAGTGCCCCTCGGCCAGCAGCGCCGTGCGCTTGCAGTCGATGTAGAAGTCCGACTCCTTGCCGGACGAGAGAACGACCTTGCGCCGCTCGAAGGAGCGCTCGGTGAGCAGCTCCAGCAGGCGGGCCCTGTCACGCGCGAGCGTGTCCACCATTCACAAACTCTCCAGCCAGGCCACGAGATCCGAGGAGTAGCGCAGCTGCGTGAGCAGCTCCTGCTTCCGCGTCTCGTCGAGGTCGGCGAACACGTCCGCCAGCAGCGCCAGATCCTGGTTGAGATCCACCAGCCGCTGGGTGGCCTCCGCGGCCAGCTCGTCCGCGTCGACCTCCTCTTCCACCGTCTCTGGCGCCAGCGACTCGTCGTCGGCCAGCGCCTTCTCGAACATGTCCCGGGCGATGGGCGTCAGCCGCCCCTCGGCCTCGAGCTGCGTCCGCTTGGCCTCCAGCTCCTCCCGGCTCACCGGCGAGGCATGGATGGCCGAGGCGAGCGCCATCAGCAGCGCGTCCTCGTCCGACAGATCCGTGTGCAGGCGGGCCAGCACGCGATCCCTCTTGAGGAAGCGCAGCGCCGCCACCCGGCGGAAGCCGGAGATGACCTGGAAGCGATCGGGCGGCTTGAAGCGCACGTCCACGGGGAAGAGCTGCCCCAGCCGGGCCAGGTCGGTGGCCAGCGCGGACAGGTCCCCCACGGGGCGGATCTGGAAGGTGGTGTCCTCGTCGATCCGCTCCAGCGGGATGTGGGCGGGAGCCACGTGCCCGCGGCGGCGTGGCGCGACGGCCTCCACGACCTCGGCGGGAGTCCCGGAGGGTGGCTCTGCTCCGGACGTCCCCTCACCCGCGGAAGCCTGCGCCGCCCCCTCCTGCTCGGAAGGAGAGGCGGCGGACTCGGACGCGGCCGACTCGGGAGAGGTCGCCCCGGGCGACTCCTCCGCCGGGGTGCTCGGCTTCGCGTCCACCTCGTCGATTCTGTTCTCGGCGCTCATGGCGTTCATCGGCACCCCTGGATCGGCCCGTCGTAGCGCCGCGACGGCGGTGCGGCGGCGCGACGGAACCACCCCAACGCTTTAACGGCCCTTCTTCTTCACGACGACCTTCTTCCTGGCCGCCTCCGCCACGGTCGGCGGGACTGGCGCGGCGGCCGGCGGCCGTGGAGGCTCGGGCCGGGCAGGCGGCTCGGCGGCCCTGGAGGCGGGCGGCGCGGGCGGTGCCGGACGAGCAGCCGCGGTGGCCCCCGGAGCGGGCGGCGGCGTCGGACGAGCGGCGGGCGCCGCGGCGGCCGGACGGGCCGGAGCAGCGGCGGCGGGCGTCGTGGGACGCGCACCGGGCAGCGCCGGACGGGCGGGCACGTTGGTGCCCGGGCGCACGGCGGGACGCACGGTGGTCGGACGCGGCAGCGCCGGACGATCCGCGGGCACGCGGCCCGGCTCCACCTCGCCCATGTCCACGCGACCGCGGAAGCTCGCACCATCGACGATGATGACGCGCGGGGCGTGGATGTCGCCCACCATGCGGCCCTCGCGGGTGAGCTCCACGCTCTCGGTGGCGTTGATGTTGCCCACCACCACGCCGCTGACGATGGCATTCCTCACCGCCACGTTCGCCTTCACCACGCCCGTGGGCTCCACGATGAGGGTGCGGCTCAGCGTGAGCTCACCCTCCACGCGGCCGCGCACGGTCAGATCCTCGTCACCCGTCAGCTTGCCGCTGATGAGGATGGACTGACCCACCACGGTGTTGTTGACGGAGGCCCCTGGGGCCAGTTCCTTCGCGGTGGCCAAGGATCAACGCTCCTTCGGGATGTCCATGTCGACGTTGCCCTTGAAGGAGGCGCCGTCGGCGATGAGGATGCGCGGGGCCTTGATGTCACCCACCACGCGGCAGTCCGTCTTCAGCTCCACCTTGTCGGTGGCCGCGATGTTGCCCGTGACGCGGCCGGCGATCTCGACGTTCTGCGTCTCGATGTCCGCCTCGACGACGCCGCTGCCCTCGACGTAGAGGCTCTCCTTCAAGGAGATCTTCCCCTTCACCGTCCCCTGGATGACCAGATCCTCGTCGCCGGAGATCTCACCGTCGATGACAATGCTCGAACCAATGACCGTATTCGCCATGAGTGTTGTCCACCCCTCCCGGAGGGTTCTGCTGGCCCCAAGGCCCGTTTAGATGTCGTCCGGCAGCTTCACGTCCATCTCGATGGACCCGTTGAAGACCGCCCCGTCCTCGATGACCACGCGCGGAGCCTTGATGTCTCCGGCGACCTTCGCCGAGGCATTGATGGCTACCCGGCCCGACGCGTCGATGTTGCCGCTCGCCTCGCCGTTGATGGTCAGCTCCTCGGCACGGATGTCCGCCTGGACCTTGCCGGTACCCTCGATGGTCAGGTGGTTCTTCAGGGAGATCTGCCCCTCCACCCGCCCCTCGATGATGAGATCGCCGCCACCCGTGAGATTCCCCCGGATGACGATGCCCTTGCCGATGATGCCCGTCTGCTCGCCCTGTGCCATGCGGTGACCCTCGGAGGCGTCCTCGCCCATCGAAGTTTGCGCTGTAAGGAATTGGAACCTACGTCAGAGATGCGAAGAGATCCAGTTGCAGATGTCGCGCTGGACCTCCTCCTTGCCGAGCTCGTTGAGCGGCTCGTGGCGCATCCCCGGATACACCTTGTACACCTTGTCCTTCGAGCCCACGGCGTCGAAGAAGAGGCGCCCGGTCTCCACACTCGCCACCCCGTCCTCCGCCCCGCAGAGCTGGAAGAGCGGCACCTTCATCTCCGGAGCGAGCGCCATCACCCGGGACTGGGCCTCGGTGGCCTCGATGAACCAGCGCGGTGTCACGATCTGATTGTAGAGGGGGTCCTGACGTGCCGCCTCCTGCACCGCCTCGTCCCGGCTGAGATCCTTCGGTGTGAGCTCGGTCTTGAGAGGCATCCATGGCAGGACCCTGCCCACCGCCCGGGCGGCCACCAATTTGAGCGCCGGTGGAGTGATGGCGAGCTTGAAATAAGGCGCGGACAGCACAACGCCGCTCACGCCTTGAAGCCCGCCACGCCCCAGCAGGTGGACCGTCATGAGCGCGCCATGGCTGTGCGCGAGCACGAAGAGCTTCCGTCCCCCGGCCGCGCGGCGCGCCCGCTCCCAGAAGGCGGCGAGGTCGTCCAGGTAGTCCGGCCAGGCGTCGCAGTAGCCCCGGCGCCCGTCGGCGCGGCCATGACCGCGATAGTCGAAGCCGTGGACGGCATACCCCTGGGCCGTGAGGGCGTCGAAGGTGGTGCGATAGCGGCCGATGTGGTCCCCGTAGCCGTGCACCACCGCCACATGGGCACGGGGTTGCTCCGGCTGCTCGGACATCCAGAAGAGCCGCAGCCCGTCCTTCCCAGTGAAGAAGCCCTCGTCGAGTCGCGCCATGGTCTCTGCCGAGGACATTAGCGATCCGCCGCACCGGTGGATAGCAACTTCAGCTTGCGCTCGATGAGGGCCCGTTGCTCGGGCGGCTCGGCGGCCTCCGGATTCAGGGCGAGGACGTCCAGGGCGCGCCGCCAGGCGCTGGCGGCCTCACCGGCGCGTGACACGCGGTGGTAGGCGTCGCCCAGGTGCTCGAGGATGACGGGCTCGTCGGGCTCCAGCTCCGCCGCGCGCTCCAGCGCCTCCACGGCGCGAGGGTAGTCACCGCGCTGGTAGTGGATCCACCCCAGCGAGTCGAGGAAGGAGCCGGTATCCGGGCGCAGCTCCAGGGCGCGCCGCACCAGCCGCTCCGCCTCGGAGTAGTCCCGTCCGCGCTGGGCCAGCACGTAGCCGATGAAGTTCATGGCCGCGGCGTTGTTCGGGTCCACCTGGAGCACGCCGCGCATCCAGGTGAGGGCCCCCTCCTCGTCCCCCAGCGCCAGCAGCACGTTGGCCAGGGTGTAGCGCAGGGCCGGCTCACGAGGGTGCTGCTCGATGGCCTCGCGCAGCAGGGTGAGGGCCTCGGAGGCGCGACCCAGGCGCCGCAGGGTGGAGGCGAGCGCCTCGTGGAGGTCCGGCTCCTGCTTGCGCCCGAGGGCTTCCTTCAACACGGCCACGGCGCGCTCGGGCATGCCGCCGCGTTCCAGGGCGCGGGCCTGCTGTACCCAGAGGTCCGTGTCGTCGGGACGCTCGGCGAGCGCCTCGCGCAGCAGGGCGAGCGCGGTCTCGTGGTCGCCCCCCTGGGAGAGGCAGACGGCGCGGCGGACACGGGCATCGGAGAAGAACTCGGAGGAGACGGGCACCTCGGCATAGGCCTTGGCGGCCACGTCGAAGTGATGAAGCCGCTCGTGCACCAGGCCCGCGTAGAAGGAGACGCGGGGGGAGGGTTCCCTCCCCTTCCGGGCGCCGTCCAGCACCGCCAGGGCGGAGGGCATGTCCCGAGCGGACAGGAAGGACTGGGCCACCCGCACGGCCAGCTCCGGATCATCGGAGAGCGACAGCAGCCGGTCGAAGTACGCCCGCGCCCGCACCGTCGCGCCCTGCAGCAACGCGAGCCGGCCCGCGCCCATCAGCACCGACTGGCTGTCCGGATCGCGCTCCAGCGCCCGGGCCAGCGACTCCTCCGCCTCGGAGACGCGGCCGGCCTTCTCCTGGAGCTGCGCGAGCGTGGTCAGCGACTCCACGTCCCCCGGGTCACGCTCGATGGCCTTGGCGAGCAACACGCTGGCCCGGGCGCTATCGCCGCGCTCGGCCAGGGCGAGTCCCAGGCGCCGGTAGCCGATGGACTCGCCCGGCAGCGCCACCGCCAGCTCCTCCACCACCTTCACGGCCTGCTCGTTCGCCCGGGCATCCAGGTGGAGCTGCGCGAGGACGAGGTAGGCCTCGGGCTCGCGGGGCTGGAGCTGGATGGCGCGGCGCAGGTGCGTCCGGGCCCGCGCGGGCTTGCCGGCCTCCATCAATACGCGCCCCAGCAGCAGCCGGCCGGCGTAGTACCTGGGGTGCCGCTCCACCGCGCGCCGCAGCTCGCGCTCGGCCCGGGTGAGGTCTCCCAGGCGCGCGTACTCCTCGCCGAGCCGCGTGAGCAGGAGCGGCTCGTTCTCGTCGGTGGCCAGCGCCAGGCGCAGCTCGTCCACCGCGCTGCGGTGGTCCCCCGCGAGGCTCGACAACTGCGCCCGCAGGTAGTGCGCGTAGCTGGCGGGCGAGGCGATGCCAACATCATTGGCCGCCGCGGTGATGGCCTCGCTCATGGCCGACCGGTCCACCGGAGGCCGGCGCGAGGCGGGGGCCGCGACCGCACCCAGCCCGACGAGGGCCAGGAGGGGCACGACTCGGGTGAGGGTTCGACTCGGGCGCACGCCCCGAGTCTAACCCGGGCCTACAGCTTCGGCACGGGGGCGGGCGCCCCCAGGCGCTCCAGGATGCGCTCCGCCGGCTCGCTGTCATGGCTCACGTCCGCCACCGCCGAGCGGTACTCCACCCCTGTGTGCTTCTCGACATCCGGCAGCAACCGGCCGATGACGTTGCGTCCTGCTTCAACATTGCACTCGGGCAGGACGACGGCGAGCACACCCTCGCCCAGGTGGCCGAGGATGTCCTGGGTGCGCAGGCGGGCGCGCATCACGTCCGGCACGCCGCGCAGCGCGTCGTCGAGCACGTAGCGATCCGGGCGGAGCACGGCGAGGCTCACCGGCCGGCTGTAGCGCCGCCCGCGGCTCACCTCGTGATCCAACCGCAGCATGAGGCCGCGCCGGTCATAGAGGCCGGTGATGGGATCGTTCCCGCTGCGCCGCATGAGCGAGGAGGCGCGCTCCAGCTCCGACTCGGCCTTGCGCAGCTTGAGGGCGCGCTCGGTGCGGCCCAGCAGCTCCATGGCGTTGAAGGGCTTGCTCATGTAGTCCACCGCGCCGAGGTTGAGCGCGCGGACCTTGTCGGCCACGCCCTGGTGGGCGGACAGGAGGATGACGGGGATGCTGGCGGTGTCCGAGGAGGACTTGAGCGCCACCGCGGCGTCCAGGCCGTCCAGCTTGGGCAGGAAGACGTCCATCACCACCAGGTCTGGCTTGGAGGTACGTGCCCGGGCCAGGCCCTCGGCGCCGTCGCGCGCCACGTCCACGCGGTAGCGCGAGCGCAGCACCTCCACCAGCACCGCGGCGATCTCCGGCTCGTCCTCCACCACCAGCACGCGCGGCTGCTCGGCCGTCTCCTTGTTGGGGAGGTTGCGCACCGCGCGGCTCACCTCCTGCGCCAGCGGCAGGGTGAAGATGAACGCGGCGCCGCCCTCGGACGGGGCCTCGGCCCAGATCTCCCCGCCGTGCAGCTCCACGAACTCCTTGCAGATGGCGAGCCCCAGGCCCGTGCCACCACCGCCCTTGGCCCCGCTGCGGTAGCGATCGAAGACGAGCGGCAGCTCCTCGGCGGGAATGCCCTTGCCGTCGTCCTGCACCACGATGCGCGCCACGTCGCCGTCCGGGCGCAACAGCCTCGAGGCCTTCACCACCACCTCGCCCGCGTCCTGCGCGTGGTGGATGGCGTTGGTGATGAGGTTCTGGAGCACCTCGTGCAGCTTCAGCTCGTCGCCGATGAGCATCAGGCTCTCGGTGGTCTCGGCCCTCAGGGCCACCCCGCGCTCGGCGGCGAGGATCTCCAGCTCGGTGACGCTCTCCTTGCAGAGCACGGAGATGTCCAGCACCCGCGGCTCGATGGACAGGCGCGCCACATCGCCCTTGCCGCGCTCCAGCAGCGACTCCACCAGGCCGAGGATCTTCCGGCCCTGGCGGATCATCGCCTCGGCGGACTGCTTCTGCTGCGGATCCAACCCGCCCTCGAGCAGCAGCCGGCCGTGACCCAGCAGCACCTGCAACGGGGCGCGCAGGTCGTGACTGCACACGGCGATGATCTCGTCCTTGAGCCGGTTGAGGTCCTTGAGGCGGCGGTTGGCCTCGCTCAGCTCGCGGTAGCGCTCCACGTAGGCCAGCTCGAGCTCGTCGCGCTTCTTCTTGAGCGCGGTGTGCAGGCGGGCGTTGCGGATGCAGTTGGCGAGCGCCGCCGCCACCGCCTGGGCGAACTCCTGCTCGTCCCGGCCGAAGCTCTCCGAACCCCGGGAGATGCGCAGGAAGAGCGCCCCGAGCAGCTCGTCCTGGCACACCAGCGGCTGCACGAGGATGCAGCGCACGCCCAGGGACTTGAGGGCGGGACGCACCTCCTCCATGAGGGGATCCCGCTCGGGCTCGTCCACCAGCACCGGCTGCCGGGTCTCCAGGGCGCGGCGCAGCTCGGGGTAGCGGGCGAGGTCCACGTCCAGCGACAGGCCGGGATCCTCGAGCGTGGCCACCACGCTGGCGGTGCGGGCGTTGATGTCCTCCACCAGCACCACGGAGCAGCGGTCCGCGTTGATGACGGAGCCCACCTTCTCCACCGCCAGGCGGAGGATCTGCTCCAGCTCCAGCGAGCTGGTGGCGGCCTGGGTGATCTCCAGCAGCCGCTCGGTGCGGTTGCGGGTGCGCTCCATGAGCTTGCGCTCGCGCAGCACCGACTCCAACCGGGGCACGAGCTCCTGGAGGTTGCGCACCCAGTCATCCACGGGCAGCTTGCGCAGCACCTCCGAGCGTGAGCGGGTGAGATCCGCCAGCACCCGCACATCCCGCAGCCGTGCATCCTGACGGACGGCGGCGAGCGCCTCGGCGGCCCGCTTGCCCGTGGTCGCCACGAGGATGGCATCGGGCTGGAGCGACTCGGCCAGCTTGGACAGCTCGCCCATGTCCTCCGTGATGGCCCACTGGAAGCCGCTGTCGGACAGGTGCGCGAGCACGGCGTCGTTCGCCGCCTTGGCACCAATCACCAGGACACGGCCACGTGACCCCGCGAGTTCAGCTCTCAACGAAGCCCTCGCGTGCCAGGCCTTGCGTGGCCGTGTGGAGAGACCGGAAATATTTCAAGAAAGCGTCAACCTTCATGCGCGGGTCCGAATCATGCCGCCGAAGCTGCCAGGGGGCCAGCGTGTCGGACTCGACGTGTCCGAGCAAGAATTGTGAGGAGGTCCCCCCCGCGTATACTCGGCGGCCGTGCGACTTCCGCGACCCTCGTTGTCCTCCTTCCCTCTGAACCCCCTGCTGCTGACGGCCCTCCTGGGGACCGGCACGGCCCGTGCGGAGGACCCCCCCGCGTCCACGACGCCCCCTTCCGCGCCCCCGGCCGCCCTGCCCTCGGAGACCAGGGCCCTCGCCTCCCCGGCCGCCCAACGGACGACCCAACCGGTTGGCTCCGGGGACCTGTTCCACACCCCCGCGACCGTCGGCAACGCCTTGAGCGCCCCGGGGAATGTCCGCCGCTCGGCCACCCCCACCGGCGGGGTGGGACTGCTGCGCGTGGCGGGCGCGGACCTCGGGCGCCCCGGGCTGCTGCGCCTGTCGCTCTCCGGGGAGCTCTCCCCCAGCGCCGACTTCCCCGTGCGGGATGCGAAGAACTCCCGCACCGGGGGCACCTTCGGCCTCTCGTACGTGCCGCTGGACTTCCTCGAGGTGTCGCTGGCCTACACGGCCTCGGCCAACAACAACACGCGCTCCTCCCCCACCCTCATCCAGGCGCTCGGCGACGTGACGCTCGGCGTCAGAGGCACGAAGCAGTGGATTCCAGGGCTCTGGGCGGGCGGAGACCTGCGCGTCATGTCGTTCTCCGGCGTGGGCAGCCAGGACAAGGTCGCCTTCGGCTTCTCGCCCCGGGCGATCGCCACCTATGACACGAGCGGGGTACTGCCCCTGCCCGTGGCCCTGCGCGTCCATGCCAACCTGGGCCTGCTGGTGGATGGCACGGGCTCGCTGGTGGACGCCGACCGGCTCAACGCCGCCGAGGAGTACGCGCTGGGCATCAACCGCTACCCGCGCTTCACGGCCGGGCTCGGGGTGGAGGCGCCGCTGCCCATGGTCACCCCCTTCCTCGAGTACGGACTGGCGTCCCCGCTCGGCGTGGAGGGCGGCCAGCTCGTCGCGCCGGACGGGACGCTCGTGCCCGTGGGCCGGGTGGCGCCGCAGACGCTCGGGTTGGGCGCCAGGGTGACGGCCCTGCCGAACTTCACCTTCACCGCGGCGGCCGAGTTCGGTCTCACGCGCCAGGTGGGCCGGGGCGTGACGCCCGTCGTGCCCTTCAACCTGGTGCTCGGAGCCTCGCTCAACGTGGATCCGCTGGTGCAGTCGGGCGCCGCTCCCCAGGGGATGGGCCGGGCGGAGAGCACGCCGACGGTGACGCCGGTGACGCGCCCCCAGACCGCCTCGGTCGCCCAGACGGCCCAGGTGTCCGGCGTGGTGCTGGACGCCAAGACGCGCCAGCCGCTGCCCGGCGTCCTCGTGGCCATGGTGGACTCGACGCTGCCGCCGGTGGCCTCGGATCCGCGCGATGGCCGCTTCCTCACGTACTCGCTGCCGGCTGGCCCGGTGAAGCTCGCCGTGCGCAAGGAGGGCTACCTCCCGCTGGAGAAGGAAGTGGTGCTGAAGGCGGGCGAGACGGCCACCGTGGAGCTGGCGCTCGTGGCGGAGGTGAAGCCGGCGACGCTCAAGCTCGCCATCACCTCCAAGCGCAAGCCGGTGTCGGCCACGCTGGCCTTCCTGGGCGGCCCCGAGCCCCGGCAGGTGGCCTTCTCCGAGGGCAACGCGGCGTCCCACGCGCTGCAACTGCCCGCGGGCCTCTACCGGGTGGAGGTCACCGCCCCCGGCTTCCTGGCCCAGACGCGCAACGTGCGGGTCGCCGATGGCGCCGCGCTGGACCTGGCCTTCGACCTGGAGCCCGAGCCGAAGCAGTGGCTGGTGAAGCGCGAGAACGACAAGCTGGAGCTGCTCCAGCCGGTCCGCTTCGCGGAGGGCAAGGCCACGCTGCTCCCGGACAGCTACCCGATGCTCGCGCAGGTGATGGACCTGGTGGTGCGCACCGGCATCAAGCGCATCCGCGTCGAGGCCCACACCGACAGCCAGGGCAACAAGGAGACCAACCTCACCCTGTCGAAGGACCGGGCGCGCGCGGTGGCGGACTACCTGGTCACGGCGGGGCTGGATGTCTCGCGGATCGAATCCGAGGGCTTTGGTGACAGCCGCCCCATCGCCCCCAACCTCACGCCCAAGGGCCGCGAGCTGAACCGGCGCGTGGAGATCGTCATCGTGGAGCCCTGATAGACTGGGCTCCACCATGTCCAACCGCTCTCCGAGCCGGGTGCTCGTGCGCCCGGCGCTGCTGCTGCCCCTCCTCTCGCTGGCCTGTAACAACCCCCCGCCCGTCACCACGCCGGACCCGCCCCAGGTCAGCGTCATCGTGGACGAGCCGAGCACCGTGGGGACGAGCCTCAAGCTCTCCGTCTCCACGTCCGGTTGCGACCAGGTGCAGCGTGTGGACCTGCTCGACAACAACGAGCTGATCAAGCAGGTGGCCTACGCCGGCAATCCCACCCCCGTGGTGCTGGGGATGAGTGAGATCCGCTACTCGCGCGGCATCGCGGCGAACCTGTCGATCACCGCGCGCGTCACCTGCGCCGACGGACGCAGCAACATCTCCCAGGCGCAGCCGGCCACGTTCCTGCCGGTGGCGGAAGTGGTGGAGCCCACTTCATCCACCGACCAGGTGGTGCCGGACGTCTTCATCGCCGAGGGCAAGGAGTCCCAGAGCAACGTGGCGTTCATCGGTTGCGCCCAGGAGGGCAACGGACGCTCGGGACTCTACAAGGTGCCGAGGAGCAACCCGGACAACACGCAGCGCGTGGAGATGATCATCCCGTGCGCCCGTGACACGAACATCACCGACCGGAAGCCCGCCGGCACGGGCTGGCGCTGGGTGTGGACGCCCAACACGGGGTTCTTCTCCGTCAGCTCGCAGTTCACGTTGGGCACCGCGGTCCGCGTGAAGGTGGATCGGCTCACGGTGCTGCCGAATGGAGATGCCCTGGCCTGGGACGAGGGCGAGGGCGGCACCCCGAAGACCCTGGCCCGCTACAACCCCGCGGGCACGAAGCTGTGGCAGCTGGAGGGCGGCTCCCCGGACTCGACCAGGGACATCCCGGGCTTCCTCATCGGAGATCCGGTGGACCGGGGGGACGGCACCATCGCCGTCCCGGTCCAGAGCGGCGTCATCGGCGGCGAGGCGCAGATCATGGTGGGGGTGCTGTCCAAAGAGGATGGACGGTGGACCAGCAACTTCTCCCTCATCGACACCCAGACGCCCTTCAACGCCCCGGCGCCGGCGGTCGCGCTCGACTCCACGGGCACGCGGCTCTACATGGCCACGCAGGGCACGAGCGCCGCGTACGTGCGCGCCTGCGCCATCACCGGCATCTACGGTGATGCGGGGCGGTGCGATCCGCCGACCAACCGCAAGTGGATCTCCTCGGATCTGACGGGACAGGTGGTGGCCCTGGTGCCCTATGCCAGTGGCACGCGGCTGGCGGTCATCGCCACGAACCGGACCTGGTTCCTGGACACGGCGAACGGGCAGTTGGTGAACAAGGACAAGCAGTCCCTCTCCCCCACCGGCGCGCTGGTGGCGCGGCAGGTGCTGCCGGGGCTGGACCAGTCCTTCTACCTCTTCACCAGCGGGGTGGCCACGGAGTCGCAGCCCATCCCCTACCCCGTGGAGATCATCGCCACGGACGCGGCGGAGAAGGGCGAGGTGTTCCGTTATCAGGTGCCGGGCGGGAGCATCGCCGGTGCCACGGACGACGCGGGCGCGCTCTGGCTGCGCGTGGGCCGCAAGCTGGTGAAGCCGCTCTCGCTGGAGCAATACCGGCAGGTGCGCTGAGCCGCCGAGCATGAGGGCCAGCGGGGAGACAGCCTGACGCCGTCTCCCCTGCATGCACCTGCCTTCAGCTGACAAAGCGACTCGCGGGCATCCATCTCTTGAATGGAAAGAGCGGAGGCCACATGCGCGGACGAGACGTACTGCCGCTGTTGCTCGCCGCCTGCGTGGCACTCGGTGGGATCGCGCGGGCGGCTCCCGCCACCTCCGAGCACGGGGAATCACCCGAGGTCATCCAGGGACTGCTCGCGGCCCTGGATGATCCCGACGACGAGGTGGTGGCCACGGCCCTGGTGATGCTGGTGGACCCGAGCCTCCCCACCCATCCCGACCTCCAGAAGCGGCTCGAGTCCTTCCTCCAGCAGCCACGCCTGAAGGAGGCCCTGGAAACCAGAAGAGGGACACTCTGGAAGGCCGCCATTCTCGCCCGAGCAACCCTCGGTCTGGCCTCCCCGGATGAAATCCCCTTCCTCATCGAGTGGCTCGAGAACCCGTTCACGCTGAAGGACCATGCCCTCGGCACGAACGTCAGTGACGTGGCGGCACGGGCTCTGGGGAGCATGGGAGAAGCCGCCAGGGCATACCTCCCCCGCCTCGTGGAGATGCTCGATGACCCGGGGGTTCAATGGAAGGCAGCGCGGGCCCTGGGGAACATGGGAGAGGTCGCCAGGGCGTACCTCCCCCGCCTCGCGGAGTTGCTCGAGGACCCCGGGGCTCGGGGGCCCGCGGCACTGGCCCTCGGAAGCATGGGAGAGGCCGCCAGGGCGTACGTTCCCCGCCTCGGCGAGCTGCTGAAAGACCCGGACCCCGAGGTCCGTCGGACATCGGCACTGGCCCTGGGAAACATGGGAGAGGCCGCCAGGGCGTACGTTCCCCGCCTCGGCGAGCTGTTGAAAGACCCGGACCCGGGTGTTCGTCGGGAATCGGCACTGGCCCTGGGAAACATGGGAGAGGCCGCCAGGGCATACGTCCCCCGCCTCGTGGGGCTGCTGAAGGATCCGGACGCACTGGTCCCTGACGAGGCGGCGCGGGCCCTGGCCAACATGGCGGAATTCTCCAGGGCGCAAGCTCCCCGCATCGGCGAGCTGCTGAGGGATCCGGACCCCCGGATCCGCGCGGCGGCGGCACTGGCCCTGGAGAACATGAGAGAGGCCGCCAGGCCATACCTCCCGCGACTCTTCGAGCTCATCAAGGATCCGGACCCGGGGGTCCACGGGGCGGCGGCACAGACCCTGGGAAGGATGGGAGAGAATGCCACGGCGTACGTCCGCCAGCTCGGCATGCTGCTGAATGCTCGGGAGCCGGGGGTCGCTGGGGCAGCGGCACTGGCCCTGGGGCACATCGGAAGCGCCGCCAGGAAGGAGGCCCCACATCTCATCCCCCTGTTGGAGAGCAATGACGGGGAGACCCGGATGCGGGCCAGTGACGCGCTCGTCGCCATGGCCCCACTCCCCATGGAGCACATCGCCGCCCTCGTGGTGTTGGCCGAGAAGGATTCGACCACCCTCCCCCTGGGCCTGGTCCAGGCCTATATGGCGGGAGGAGGCGATCCCCAGGTGGAGCGCGCCCTGCGCTGGCTCGGGGGCGACGGGCGGCAGACGCCCCAGGAGCTAAGCCCCGAGGAGGCGTACGAGACCCTGCGAGCCTTCCACGAGCTCTGGCCCGCCACCAGTCAGTATCCGGACCTGGGGGAGGAGCTGGCACGACAGATCGCCCAGGTGGTGTACCTCAACCGGGGCAAGTGGACGGTGGAGGGTCGTGCACTGATAGCGCAGCTCGAGGAGCAACTGAGGAGCGCTCAGCTGAAGCAGGCCGATGAGCTCCAGGCCGAGCTCAGGACGCTGGAGCGTGGGCGATGGCTGAAGAAGTTCGCCTGGAGCTGGGCGGGGCATGCGGGCTTCTGGATGCTGCTCATCTTCTTCTATCCCCGCTCGCCCCAGGTGCAGGCGATCTTCTTCTGGAACCCCTGGGTGCGAAGGATCCTGGGCTTCGGGTACGTGGGCCTGTTGCTCACGTGGGTGCCCTTCCTGCGGCGCCGCCTGCTGGCGCCCTTCCATGATCTGCTGCTCGCGGATGCCGACCTGGAGCACTTCCAGGTAGAGGCCTACTTCGACCGCTCCGAGGTCCTCATCGCCTCCACGGGCCAGCGGGAGCTCCTGTTGAAGGCACTCCCGAGCCTGCGGGGTCAGGTGGTGCTGGAGGGGGCGTCGGGGCTCGGCAAGTCGATGTTCATCAAGTACCTGCTGCGCACCTCGAAACACCTGTCGGTGTACCTGACGGCACAGCGGTGCAAGGAGGGGGTCCTCGAGGCCATCCAGGCGAAGCTGGAAGGGCATGCGCGGGACACCACGTTCCTGCAGAGCATCATCTACAGCGGGGCGCTGGACATCTACATCGACGGGCTCAACGAGGTGGCGGCGGACACCCGGGCGCGCATCGTCCAGTTCGTCGAGCCCAAGTTCCACGGTGACATCCTGCTGGCGACCCAGCGGATGGAGTGGACTCCACCGGTCACGGCGCGCCTGTACGAGCTCCAACCGCTCTCCGAGGAGCGGCTCTCCGAGTTCCTCCTCGGCCGCGCGCCCCTGCTGGGAGCGCGGGCGAGACCGCGAGGCGAGGCCTCCTACCGCGAGGCCTGCGAGCACTTCTTGAAGCGGGCACTGTCCCCCGAGCAACCCGGGGAGCTGCGCCAGGCGATGCTGGAGGTGCTCTCCAACCCGATGGATCTCACGGTGGTGGCGAGGATGCTGTCCGAGGGGCACTCGCCAGATCTGTTCCACCTGCGGCGGCAGCAGTACGAGCTGATGGCGAGGGACTACCAGGCGGTGAACCTGGCCGAGTTCCCCCTGGAGGCGCTCTCCGAGGAGGCGTACCAGATGAGGAAGGAGGACCGGTCGGCCATCTCGGAGGAGAAGTTCGGCAAGGAGCTGCTGCGGATGGAGGCCTTCAAGATGGTGGTGCGCCGGGAGTGGAGGGGCGCGGAGGGAATGCAGGGGCGCGAGTGGCACTTCCGCCACGACAAGATCCAATGCTTCTTCATCGCCCAGACATTCCTGGGACCGGACAACCCGCGCATCATCGAGCACATGGAGGATCCGCGCTTCCGAGGCGTCTACTTCCTGCTGACGGAGTTGCTGGAGCCAGGAAACGCGAAGGAATTGCAGGACCACCTGGTGGAGCACGCCGCCGAGACGCGTGACCATACGGTGAGCGACGAGTTCGTGAACCTGCTCAAGGCGAGGCGGCACGCGGAGCGGGTTCGCGACGGGGCGTAGCGCCGAGCAGCATCCTCCAGGAATACATGGGTGCGATCCGTGGTCTTCCGTCGTGTCTGGGTGGGCTTGTCCTGGGGCTCACCGTGCTGGGCAGTGGCGCGGCGTCCGCCGCGCCGGACACATGCTCGGAAATCAAGGTGAGCAATCCGTCGGCTCCGGATGGGGAGTACGTGCTGTACATCGGGCAGGACTCCAGCAAGCCCTGGACGGCGTACTGCCATGACATGGCCGGCCGGCCGGCCGAATACCTGACGCTGAACAAGACGGGTTCCGGCTTCAACTTCGCGCAGTACATCGCTGGCGGCTCCTCGCCTGGCTCCACCGTGGTCACCCTCTACACCCGGATCTGGATCGATCCCTTCACCCTGAGGGTGGACACCTCCGACCAGAGGTTCTCCACGTCATCGGGTAATCTCTGGCACGGCCGTCCAGTCACCTCGATGACCTACGGGACGGGCATGTCTTGCAACTGGGCTCCGGGCGGGGCCAACATCGACCTGACCGGCACCCCGTTCGAGGTGGCTCCGGATCAATTCGTCACGAAGGGCTATCTGCCGAACGGCACGGTCCAGTATTCCAGCGGCAACCAGGTGGTGAACGTGACGGGCGGCGGCAACTGCGGCTGGACGGGTCCGTTGGCCGCCAACAACCCCTTCAACCAGCGCGGCAGCTTCCAGATCGACCTGCGCTACAAGGTCACTCCGTAGAGCGCGCGGTACCCATCCGCTGGCGGGTTTCCTCGCGGTCACGGACCGCCAGCGGCGGGTGGGCGGGTGCCCTCGTGCAGGAATGCCAGCGCCGTGCGCACGAACGGCTCGCGGTGCTCCCCGAAGATGGGGCCGTGCCCCGCGTTGGGGACGATCCAGAGCCGCGCGTCGGGGATGGACCGGAACAGTTCGAGCGACAGCTCGGGCGGGTACAGCGGATCATGGTCCCCGTTCACCACGAGGGTGGGCGCCACGATGGTCGACAGCAGCGGGCCCGTGAAATTCATGTCGTCGTAGCTGTCGGCGAAGCCACGCCCGATCCGCCACAGGGCGCGAATCTGCTCATCACCGTGGACGTGGCGGCCCCGCATCTCCGCCCACTCGGCTGGGGAGCGGGTCTCCTCGGTCATCGCCGCCATCAGCTTTCGCGCCTGGGTGGGGTAGTACGGCGTGGCCGCGACGATGACCATCCGCCTCACACGTTGGGGGCGCAGCGTGGCCAGATGCAGGAGCGTGTTGCCCCCAAAGCTCAACCCGATGGCCAGCGGCTGCTCGATGCCAAGCTGGTCGAGCAGCGCCAGGACGTCGAGGGCGCACTGCCGCATCGTCAGGGTCCCGGAGGGGTTGGTCGATCCGCCGTGGCCGCGCAGGTCGGGGATGATGAGTTGGAACTCCCGCGCGAGCGCGTCCAGGTCGAAGACATACCGCCAGTCGGAGCCCGCCCCCGTGAAGCCATGGAGCAGCAGCAGGGGCTCTCCGTGCCCGCGGACTTCGTAGGACAAGTCGATTCCATGAATCGCCAACGACTTCCGCTCGGGTGAGGTGTCGAGCAAGGTCTGCCTCCCATTCGGCCGCGCGCCCATCCCCGGAGCTTCCACTCCCTCCCGCTCCGCGTGCAATCTGATGTCGCCTTCCAGGTTGGAAGAGCCACTCGAGGAGGAATCAAGAATGAAGCGGACATGCAAGACGGGCCACATCCTGGCGGGCGGATTGTCGATGCTGGGCCTCATCGCGACCCCCGGCACCTCGCATGCGGCCCTGACGGTGTACGAGCAGGCCGCGGTGGACACGGCCAACACCTCACCGGACTGCACGTCGCTCGGGGACTTCTACTGGGAGGTAGGGAACGGCACGGCGAAGCTCTTCGGCTTCTCACGAGGCAGCGGCGTGGCGGAGACGACGGTGATGCCGCTCGCCTCCGCGAGCAAGTGGCTCTACGCGAGCGCCTACCTGCAGTCCAAGGGCTACACGAATCTCAGCGCGGCCGAGAAGAAGCGGCTCAACTTCACCAGCGGCTACCTCGAGGGCACCGATACCATCTGTGGAGACGCGGAGACGACCGTCTCGGACTGCTACGGCCCGAGCTACAAGAACGTCTCGTACAAAAGCCTCCAGGACGGCAAGTTCTTCTACGACGGCGGTCACATGCAGAAGCTCGCCCTGGATGACATGGGCGGGAGGATGGGCACGGGCCTGCTCAGCATCATCGACTGGCTCAATGCCCAGCTGGGCACCAGCCTGCCGGAGTCCTCGAGTGCCGTCGCCGTGGCCGGAGGATTCTGGGGCAGCGCGGCGCACTACCGCGTCTTCCTCCAGAACCTGCTCGGCAACCAGTACGCCATGTCGGTGAGATTGAACGCCGACGCCGTGCCCGCCTGGCCCGGTGGCCCTGGCGTGACGTACACGCCGTGGACGGCGGCGGGCCAGGCGTATTACGGGCTCGGACACTGGTTGGAGCGTGAGCTCGTGAACAACGTCTGGAGCGTGACGGGCCACTCCTCGCCAGGGATGTTCGGGTTCTACCCGTGGGTGGATGCCGGGAAGAGCCAGTACATGATCCTGGCCCGCGCCCGCCTGAATACCACCGGAGGTGAAGGCGAGATGTCGCGCGTCTGCGCGCACGAAATCCTCGAGGCCTACACGGTGGGGGTCGTGCAGCCCTGAGCCCCGCCGCCCGGTGCCTGGCGCATCGGACACCTCAATGAGTGCGCGGGGAGTGCTCCTCTCCCTGTCTCCCATGAGCGGAGGAGCGCGGGCGTGCCGCCGACCGCACACCGTACGGTGAGGAGGGCCGGTGGACCGGAAGCAGGGGCTGGGGCGGGAGGATGAAGCTGGAGAGGGAACGGAGGCCTCCAGCGAGGACCGCGCAGGCCAGGCGAAGGAACCCCACCGGCTCCAGCCCTCGCGCTCGCACCGCCGCGGAGAGCCCCAGCGAGAAGCTCACGGCCAGGTTGACCACTCCCACCAGGACGAGGCCCAGCACGGCCCAGAGGAAGTCCGGCTCCACCAGTCGCTCGGGCCCCAGCGTCACGCCAGCGAAGGAGAGCGTTCCAGCACTGAGGGTGACGTGCCGCACGTCCAGAGTCAGGCCGAAGAAGCGACACACCGCGGGGGTCATGCCCAGCAGCAGACCGAGGCTGACATTCGCGCCCAGGCCGCACGCATGGCGCGCGAGTGCCTCGCCCAACCCTCTCGCCCGCGCCCCGCCCAGCAGGCCAACGAGGCCCTCGTGCCGCGCGAGCGCCTCCGGCAAACGCCTGTAGTGCACCCAGTTCTCCAACCATCCGCCGCAGACGCTCGAACACCACAGCAGCACCCCGGTGAGGGCGGCGAAGAGGAGCGTGCCACTCTTCAGCGGGTGGAGCGAGTGCACCACGTACTCCGCCTCCTTCACGTCCAGCAACGGATGGCCCCGGAACGTCTGGAGGACGACGCCCACCAGGGTGACGGTGGCGACCACCGCGCCGAGGTTGCCGAAGACCGAGGCCAGCTGGGAGCGGGTGATGCAAGCCAGTTGCTCCACCAGGCTGTGCATCCCCTTGTCGCCGGCCTTCACGTCCATCGAGGCCGCCAGCGCCGCGGCCGTCATGGAGGGCTGCTTGGTGGCCAGGGTGAAGCCGAGCAGCTGGATGAGCAGGAATCCCAGGGCGTAGTTGGTGGCGGCCGCCAGCCCCTCGAAGAAGAGCGGCAGCGCCGCGAAGGCGATGAGCAGCTTGAACGCCGCGGTGCTCGCGGTGAGCAGCCCTCCACCCGCCGCCGCGCTCACCATCTGGTGGTACTCGTCCTGGGTGGTGGTGATGTAGTGACGGCCCACCTCGCCCGTGTGCTCGAAGATGCGCCGCGAGATGCAGCGCACGCTGCTGCGGAACAGACCCACCACACTGCGCTCCTGCGCGTGCGCATGAACCAGGCAGGAGAGCAGCCGGGTGGCTGCGCCCGGCAGAGCCTGGGTGCGGTCCGGAGCGAGGAACCACAACAAGGGCTCCAGCCGGTCCAACGCGTGGCCGAGCTGCTCGAGCCGGTAGACGAGATCGGTTCCCACCGCGTGCGCATCCATGTGGCGCAACACGCCCTGCACGGCGGCGCGACAGCCGGAGAGGGCCTCGGAGCAGGCCTCACGTGCCCGCTCCACCGCGAGCCCCTCCGGGTCCGCCCGTACCTCCACCCGCAAGGCCTCGCATGCGCGCGGCAGGAGGACGAAGGGAGACAGCTCGAGCGGCCCCGGCGGTAGCCTGGCCAGCACGTCGCCCTCCAGGCCGAGGGCACTCGCGCGCGTGGCGAGCACCACCACCGCGTCCTCCACCGCCGCCTTCAACGGGGAGAAGGACGGCGAGCGAAGCAGGGCGCAGAGGGCCACCACGTGCTCCTCGGACAGCTCGTCCAGCCAGGCCTCCCCATCCTCACCGGGGAACAGGCGCCACACCCATGGCGCCAGGTCGTGCTCGTCCGGCGCGGGGGGCACCAACCGTCGTCCGAGCCGCGCCACGGCATCCCCCAGCAGGCTCCGGCCGGCGGACAGGCCCGGCTCGGTGAACAGCCGCAGCGCGGACGTCTCGGCCAGCACCGACGCGACGACACCGCGCAACCGCTCGCACCATGCGGGCACCTCGGCGAGCACCTCCACCAGCAGTCGCAGGCGCGCCGAGCCAGAGGACTCCACCGACGCCAGCCGCCCGCGCCGCGAGGGAGTGGCGCCACGTGTTCGAAGCCAGCGGGCCAGCTCTTCCAGCCACTCCATGCGCTCCGTCAGCGATGCCCGGGGCCGGGCCGATGTCATCAGCGCATGCAGCTCGCGCAGTCGCTCCTCCGCCTCGGGAGTCCCCGGGTAATGGTCGAGCAGGCGTTCCAGCGAGGATGGGTAGAGATCGGGTTCGGAGCGCGGGACCTGAACGGGGCTGGAGATCATGGACACGGAATCTTTGTCCTCAAATCAACAAAACCCGAAATGGGGTGGCCGAGCCTGCCTGTCCCACGGGCCAGCCCGTTCGTGGACAACGAGGAACGTGCTCGCGAGCATTACAGCACCCTCGCCGAGCACCTCGTGGCCCTGCTGCACACGGAGGTTCCCTCCGTCTTCGAGGCGACGCCCGAGTCCCTCACGGACGCCGACTTCTACTTCTGGCGCGAGGAGTTCCCGACGAGCCGCCTGCGGGAAGTCATCGACCAGACCGCCGTGCCCGCCATTGGCGCGTACCTGGGCGAGGTGCTGGTGCGCAACCTCGGCGGCCAGTGGATTCCGCGCCAGAAGCTGGAGGAGGCCCAAGTGCTCGTAGGCAACCGCGTGTGGTTTCCTTTTGCCCGTGCGCACCAATACATGCGCTCGTGTCAGACGCTGCTGGACTACTCCCTCACCCAATTCTACCGCGTGGCCGAGCGGCACCGAGTCTGAAACCGAGTGCGCTACCGGACGAACACGGGGGCGAACACGTCGACGGAGTACGGCACCACCGCCGCGCCAGCGGCACGGACGCGGACGAGGAGAGTGCCTCCATGCTCGGCTCGCAGGAGGCGCACCTCACCCGCCTGGCGCTGGACGATGTCTCCAGGTGCGCCCAGCGGCAGCGGGCTGCCCTTGCCATCGAGGAGCTCGACCTCCAACGCTCCCAGCGCCGCGTCCCAGCGCACGACCGCGCCGGAGGGGTAACAGCAATCTCCATGGGCATGAATCCAGTCCGCGTCCCCAGGGCATGCCACCCTCCCCTCGAGCTTCAACGGCCCATGATTGAAGATATGGGAGACGGCGGGAGCGGCCAGTCCCTGCTCCAACGTGTCATTGTCCTCCCACGCGTCATCGGTACAAGCCGGGCCGGCAGGTGACCCATTCCCACGCGGGAGCGCACTCCCCTCCCCTGCCGTGCGGCAGGCCCCTATCCCACACAACGCTCCCCCCATCAGCGCGAGATACAGGGACATCATCACCCGGCGACTTATAGCAGGCATGGGAGCGCTCCTTTGACTCGGGAAACAATCGGGACAAGGGTTTTCTGGACGCCACTGGAACCCAGATCCGGCGCCAGGGGAAGCGGGCGGCCGGGCTCCGGATGTTCGGAGGACGTCACATCACATCCGCTTCGACGCGACTCCAATGCTTTCCGGTAGGGTCGTCACCTGGACTGGACCCTCCGATGGAGCGAGTCATGCAGCGAATCGTGAGCCTTCGACGGATGATTGGATTCTCCCTGGCGCTCGGACTGTGTGTGCTGGCGGGACGGGCCGAGGCCTGGGAAGAGGGCCGTTTCCGCGTCCTTCCGGCCAACTCGGGAGATCTGGTCGCCTTCGTCCACGGGCTGAACCACCCGACGACGGGCTATGCGGTGCCCTCGGCGACCCGCCTGACGAACTTCAACGCCTTCCTCGACGCGGTGTTCACGGCGACCAACGCCAGCCTGGCCAACCCGGAGACAGGAGACTGGTGCCTGGTGATCTCCCGCGCCGCGACGGCGGGCTACACCGTCCAGCGCTACTACGACACGGTGACGGACCGGTGGTTCATCCACGCCTTCGACAACACCGGCGAGGGGCAGGCCTCCCTGTTCATCAACCCGGAGGCCCGGCGCAACCTGGTCATCGAGGTGCCGCACTCCCAAACCTTCACCGGCTCGGCGGCGGAAGACTATACGGGGCGCGAGGGCATCCGGCTCTTCGTGGACCTGTCGGCCCGTGCCCTGATCCTCAATGGCGCGACCCGGTGCGCCAGCGCCACCGACACCAGCTGTGATGGTTCGCAGAGCCAGTGCACCAGCACGAGCAGCCCGCCCCGCCGCTCCGATGTGGCCCACGAGACGGAGACCTTGTTCTTCGCCGCCCACCAGCGCTTCGAGGACCTGTTCGACTCGCGCTTCGTCCAGCTGCACGGCAAGGGCAGTGGCGTCGCTCGCGCCATCATCGGCGATGGGACGATCAACGACACCTTCGCCAGCTCGGTCGCGATCACCTACGCCAACAACCTGTCGTCGCGGCTGACCGCCACCGACAGGCGGGTCGATGCCTGTCAGGCCTCGGGCAGCCCGGAGGAGGCGCTGTGCGGCAAGACCAACGTCGAGGGCCGGTACACCAATCGGCCCGCGGGCAACGCCTGCACCACGGGGACCTCGACGTACGTGGGGCGCTTCCTGCACATCGAACAGGAACGGGACCTGGGCGATACGCTCTGGGACTCGGTGAGCGAGGCCGTCCGGGATACCTGGTACCCGGCCGCCACGTGCGACATGAACAACGCCAGCACCTGCCTCCTGGGCCCGGCGCAGGTACAGCACTCGGCGCGCACCTGCCCTCACTGAGCGCCCGCGTGGTCTATCGAGAGGCGCGGCCGGGGTGGAGCCGCGCCCTCGGGCGGTGCCTCCGTCAGATGGCGTCGAGATCGATGTCGCAGCCGATCTTCTCGCCGAGCGCCCCCAGCTCGTCCCGCATCCTGCGGGCGCTCGTGCCCTGCGGAAGGGTGACGACGCCCTCGAGCACGAAGAGCGGCGTCCCCGCGAAGGGGGCCGACTCGACCCGCGTCTCGAGCTCCTCGACATTGACGGAGTGCTGGCGGAGGAGCGCGGTCACGCGGGCGGCGATGCCCGGCTGGTCGTTGCTGTAGACCTTGAGGCGGTAGGGAACGCCGCCAGGAGCCCGAGAGGTGCTGGCGGCCGCCTCGTACATCTCGAGGCGGAGCCCCATCCCCGAGCCGTCGCTCTCGAGCTTGCGCCGGAGCGAGGCGAGCGCATCAGGGGAGCCCTCGATGAGTGCGAGCAGGGCGAAGTGGCCGCGCAGGTTGACCATGCGGCTATCGGAGAGGCTCGCGCCTACGTCGAACACATGACGGGTCAGGTCGGCGACGAGCCCGGGACGATCGGGACCCACTGCGGTGACGATGAGCTGAGGCATAGGGCGAGCACCATAACAACCCGGCTCGGCGTCGCGAACGCACATCCTTCATGGAGCGGGGCCGACCTGTCGGAAGCTGACGTTCCGTCGCCGCCGTGCCGGAACCAACGGTCATGGCACCCCAGAAGGTGCGGGCGCTCTCCCCGGGAAGGCCATAACCTCGGTCTTTCCCGAACCAGCCCGCACCAGCAGGTCACGAACAGGCACCGCCATGGAAATCCCGGTCTATCAAGCCAGCATCCCCACCCTGGTCCGCATGCTGCGGAACCTGGGTCATATCCTTCAAAAGGCAGCCGCTTTCGCGGAGAAGGAAGGAACGAGCCCGGAGCTGCTCCTGGAGCGGCGCCTTCATCCGGAGATGTTCCCGCTCTCGCGGCAGGTGGAGATCGTCGTCTCCGGCGCGAAGGGGTGCGCCGCGCGCCTGGCCGGCCGCATCGCTCCGGACGATGAGACGCGGGAGCTCTCGGTCTTCAACAGGGGCTCCGAGCGGGAGTTCGGCGAGCGATTGACGTCCTTCACCGCGCTGCGGACGCTGATCCAGGAGGCTCTCGTCTACCTGGAAACGATCTCGCGGGAGGAGGTCGACGCCGCGCCAGAACGTCCCATCTCGGTGGCCAAGCCGGGGGAGGTTCGCGTCTTCGAGAATCCCCAGACGTTCGTGCTCAGCTTCGTCCTCCCGAATCTCTATTTCCACATCACGGTGGTGTACGCCTTGCTGAGATCGGCGGGGGTTCCCCTGGGCAAGCAGGACTTCGAGGGAGCCCCAGCCTATCGAGTCCGACGCACCGTGGAAGATGCCGGGTGAGCGGACAGGCGCCACCCGCCCTCTCCGCCAGACGAGGTAACACATCGTCCCCGGGCGCGTCGTGGGCACCTCGCACGGACAATGGCACCCCCTCAGCAGGACAGGGAGGAGAAGAGCTGATTTTGTGATGTACTTGCCGTGTTGCAAAGTTGACGTGACACGGCGGGGCTTCGTCACAAGGGGAGCAAGGAGTCCATGACGACAGCAGCAGACGGGCATGGACGTGAAGCAAGGAGGAAGCCTTCCGTCCCCTCCTTCCCCGAACTGCTTCTCCAGGTAGGCACCAGCCTCCATGCCTCGCTGATCATAGATAGTCAGGGTCGGATCATCCGGATGGACAGCTCGTTGGCACCTACTCCCGGGTGGGGGGACGAGGTGCCGCTCGAAGGACGGGATCTCGAAGAGGTGCTCCACCACCTCCCCTGGCTCACGAAGGCACTCCGGACGGCCCTCACCGGGAAGGAGACGGTCTGCGAAAGCGGCGAGCCGACTCGGCGGCTGAGAGCCCTCGTGCTTCCCGTTTTTGGAGATGCGGATCAATGCCTGGGGGCATGTGCCCGCCTGAGCGCGATCGAGACCGTGCGACCCGAGGCGGCCCGCCACGAGGCGCTGGAACAGGAGCTCACCCGGACCCAGCAACAGTACGAAGAGCTCCTCAACGCCTTGGATTGCATCGTCTGGGAAGCCGACGTGGGCTTCCGCTTCACCTTCGTGAACAGACAGGCTGAGCGCCTGCTCGGCTATTCCCCCCTCCAATGGATACAGGAGCCGGATTTCTGGGAGAACCACGTCCATGCCGAGGACCGCGGGTGGGCTCAGGCCTATTGCATGAAGGCGACCCGGGAGCGCAGGCCCTATGAGTTCGAGTACCGCATGGTGGCCGCGGATGGACGCCTCGTGTGGCTCCGCGCCCACGTCACGGTACTCTTCGAGGAAGGACAGCCCCCGAAGCTCCGCGGCATCATGGTGGATGTCACCGAGCAGCGCCAGGCCCGGGAGAAGCTGGAGCAGACGGTCTCGCTGCTACGCGCCACGTTCGATTCCATCACGGATGGCGTGCTCGTGGTGAGCAAGGAGCAGCGGCTCACCGCCTACAACAAGCGGTTCCAACAGCTCTGGGAGTTCCCCGACGACGCTCTGCAAGGGGCGCCAGACACCCAGAAGTCCCTCGAGATCGCGCTCGCCCAGGTCAAGGACCCGGAGCGCTTCAGCGCACGGATCCGTGAGATGTATTCGGATCCCGACATGGAGGGCGTCGACATCGTCGAGCTCCGCAACGGGCGCGTCTTCGAGCGCACCTCGATGCCCCAACGGCTGGGGAGCACCATCATCGGACGCATCTGGAGCTACCGCGACATCACGGAGGAGCGCCGGGCCCGGGAGAAGCTGGAGCGGGCGGCCTCGGTGCTGCGCGCCACGTTCGACTCCATCGGGGATGGAGTGATCGTGGTGGACACGAACCAGCGGCTCACCGCCTACAACAAGCGGTTCCAGCAGCTCTGGGGGCTCCCCGATGACGTCCTGCTGGTGAACATGGACGTCACGAAGGCGGTCACCGCCGCCGCCCCCCTGGTCAAGGACCCGGAGCGGTTCATCACGCGGCTTCACGAGATGTTCGTGGTCTCCGACCAGGTGTACGTCGATACCGTCGAGTTCCTCGACGGACGCATCCTCGAGCGCACCTCGCTCCCCCAGCGGCTGGGAAGCACCATCATCGGACGCGTCTGGAGCTACCGGGATGTCACGGAGGAGCGCCACGCCAAGGCGGAGCAGGAGCGGTTGTTCGCGGCCGAGCAGAACGCGCGCGAGCAGATGGAGGAGTCGTTCGCCCTGCTCGACACCTTCCTGAACAACGCGCCCATCGGACTGGGCTTCCTCGGCCGCGACCTGCGCTTCATCCGGACCAACGACGCGCTGGCCGCGCTCCACGGCAAGACCCGGGAAGAGGAGGTGGGCCGGGAGCTCCGCGAGATGACGCCGTACGCGGCGAGCACCATCGAGCCCCTCATGCGTCGGGTCATGGAGACCGGAGAGCCCGTCATCGGATTGGACATGGCGCTCGAGGTCCCAGCCACCCCGGGCCAGTTGAGATACTGGCGCGTCAGCTACTACCCCGTTCGGATGAAGAGCGGAAAGGTCGTGGGCGTCGGCGCCGTGGTCGTCGAGTTGACGCAGGAGCGCCTCGCGCAGGTGGAGCGGGAGCGGCTGTTGCGGGAGGCCCACGAGGCCATCCGGATCCGGGATGACTTCCTCTCCATCGCCTCGCACGAGCTGAAGACTCCCCTCACGCCCATCAAGCTCCACCTGCAGAGGCTCGAGCAGCGATGCGCCGCCGGGCAGCCCGTCCCGCCCCAGCTCGCGCAGAAGGCACTCACCCAGGTGGAGCGGCTCACGGGGGTGATCTCCGACATGCTGGACTCCTCGCAGATCGAGGCGGGCCTGCTGGAGCTGGAGCGCGAGCGCCTGTCGCTCCAGGAGCTCATCCGCGAGGTGCTGGCCGACTTCCGCCCGCGCAGTCTCCATCACCCGCTGGAGTACGAGGAATACGGGGAGGAGCTCGTCGTCCAGGGAGACCGGGGCAGGCTCCAGCAGGTGCTGACGAACCTGCTGGAGAACGCCCGCAAGTACAGCCCCCAGAAAGGGCCGATCCGCGTCGCGCTCACCGGGAAAGGAGCGGAGGCGATCGTCTCCGTCGCGGACTCCGGAATCGGCATCCCGGCGGACCAACAGGCGCACCTCTTCGAGCGCTTCTTCCGGGCCCGGAATGCCCCCGTCTCTGGCTTTGGCGGATTGGGGCTCGGGCTCTACATCAGCCGGCACCTCGTCGAGCGCCACGGTGGCCGCATCTGGGTGGAGAGCGAGACGGGCCAGGGCGCCACCTTCCGTTTCACCCTCCCGGTGGAGGACTGAAGAGCAGTCGATAAAGTCGTAACTCGTCGGACAGGGTCAGTGGATGCGCCCCATCGACCCGCGGAACCCGCTGAACATCGACACGCTCCAGTGACCCCGAGGAGTCCGCCAGGCTACTTCGGCGGGCGGAAGACATACTGGAAGACGGGCTCGGCGCGGCCAGGAGGGTACTGCGCGTCCAGGAACGCGAAGTACGCATGCCCAGCGAGCAGCGCGTCCCCGAGGCTGTCGTACACCACGGCCACCTGGGTCGCGTGCCCCGTCTCGTCCACCTGGACGCGCACCTTGAGGATGCCCTTGAGGTCTGGCTTCTCCTTGAGCCGCTCCATGTAGAGGGCGACCAGGCCCAGCGAGACGCGATTGTAGATCTGCTCTTGCGTCCCCTTCGCGGGCGTGGCCATCAGGCGGAAGCGCTTCACCACCGCGGCGGCCTCCGCCTCGGCCTCCGCGATGCGCTGCTCGGGGGCGGCGAGCGCCAGACGGTAGGCTTCCAGCGAGTCGCGCCACCGCTCCTGCTTCACGAGCAGCCGGCCCCGGCGCGCGTGGAAGTCACTCCGCTTCGGCGCGCGCTCCGAGGCCTTCAGGAGCCACTGCTCGGTAGCGGCCAGGTCTCCCCGGGCCTCGGCCAGCGAGGCCAGGCGGCTCACCGGCTCCGCGTCCGCCGTGTCCACGGACACGAGCCGGGTGAGGATCTTCTCCTCTTCGGCGGACCTGCCCAGGTCGGCGTTCAGCCGGGCGAACATCGAGAGCGGCGCGGGCGAGGAGCCACCGAGCGCGACATACCGGCCGAACGAGAGCGCGGCCTTCTCCCGCTCGCCCAGGGCGAGCCACGCCTCGCCCTGCGCCCGGTGCGCCTCCAGATCTTGGGGGCGGAGAGAGACGAGCAGCTCGCCGACCTCGGCGGCCTGACGCGCGTCCTTCGCCGCGCGGGCGAGCCGGGCCAGCGTCTCCAGTGCCTCGGGCTGCTCCGGCCAGGCCGCCACCGAGCGCGCCAGCTCCGCGCGTGCCTCGGCCTCCTGCTCCGGCCGCCGCGCGAGCATCAGGCCGAGGTCCGTGTGGAGCTGCGGCACATCCAGCCGCGAGAGTGCCTCGCGCAGGCGAGCCTCCGCCTCCACCGGCTTGCTCTCCGCCTGCAGCAGCAGGGCCTCGCCCCAGAGGGCGGGCGGGAAGCCCGGCGCAATCCGGACGGCGGCGGCCAGTGAAGCCCTCGCCTCCGCGTGCAGCCCCCAGCGCACGTAGATGATCCCCATGCCCACATGGGGCCACGGGTTCTCCGGGTGGAGGACCGACACGGCCTTGAGCTCGTTCCAGCACGTGTCCGCGGGGAACGAGAGCCACGCCTTGTAGATGCGGGGCATCGGATCGGAGGGCCGTGCCTCGGCGCTCGCCTCCAGGTCCCTGGCGAGCTGCGGGGCCCCGCCGCGCAGGCGCGCGGTCTGGATCTCCCGCAGCATCTTCATCACGTCTTCGGTGGGCGGCAGCGCCGGTCTGGCGCCCACCGCTGGCATCGCCACCAGGAGGAGCAACAGTGCCAGGAGGAGCTGGAATCCACGGGAGGGCATGGGAAGGGCGGCGACGATAGCATGTGCCACCTCCCTGTCCGCTCGGGTCAGAAGGCGTAGCCGAGCGCGAGACCCAACGAGATGCCGTTGCCGTACAAGAGTTGGAAGGCCTGCCGCTGCGCTTCGTTGGGGGTTCCGGAGACGATCTCCGGATTCTGGGTCAAGGCGAAGGCATAGCCGGCGGTCGCCGAGACGCAGAAGCCTCCATCCGCGAGGAACTCCAGGCCACCGACCACCTGGGCGAAGGGAGCGGGCTTCACCCGGGCGAGCACCCTGTTGTTGTTGGTATCGAGGGAGATGGGCTCGTCACCCGCGCCACCGGTCATCATCAATCCCGCGCCCAGGAAGGGCGTGAAATTGGAGGCGAGGAAGTTGTAGCGGAAGCGCGCGCCGCCCTTCCACCCCGACGCCGACAGCCCTCCCGCCATGTCGAGCGAGAGCGAGGGCATGAAGTGGTAGGTGGCCTGCAGCCCCACCCCGCTGAGGGTGTTCCACCCGGCCTCCGCCATGAGCGCGAAGCGACGCTGCGAACGAATGGGCGTGGAAGCTCCCTGCGGCGTCCCCTCCTGCGCGAGTGCGATGGACGGAAGCGCGAGGCTCGAGGCGAAGAACGAGACGAACACGAACGAACGGAACATGGACTTCCTGTCGGACAGACACACCGGCTTCATGCACTTCCCCCTCTTGGAGTTGAATGCCCTGCATCGAGTCAGAGCCGGCGAGCGGAAGAATCATGCGGAAAATCCACGGGTTTTCCGTGGGAGCAGCTCCAGGACCCTCGTGGAGGTGGTTGTCGCACATCCCGCTCGGGACACCGTGTCAGCCCGTGTCGTTCGACGTGTCGGCCCGTGTCGCTCGACGTGTCAGCCATGCGACACGGGGGAGTCGCTGGCGCCGTGGCGCGCGTGATGATGCGATGCGTTCCCCATCGGACATACGGCATGGGAGCTGCACGGAGGTGGAGCCATGAGCGTGGAATACAAGATCAAGGTTCGCACGGGCGCGCGTCTGGGGTCGGGGACGGACACCGACATCAGCGTTGTTCTGGTGGGCTCGCGGGGAGAGAGCGAGCAGCACGTCCTGGACAAGCGCTTCCACAACGACTTCGAGGCGGGAACGGAAGATGTCTATACGCTCGTGACCCGGGATGTCGGTGAGCTGCTCCTGCTGCGCTTCACCAACGCCGGGGGACTGGCGGGTGACTGGCTCCTCGACTTCGCCCATGTCACCTCGGGTGGCAACAGCTGGCACTTTCCGCACTACCGCTGGGTCCTGGCCCATACGACGGTCGAGGTCCTCGAGGGCTCGGCCGTGTTGCCGCAGAACGTGCGGCACGTACGCGCGGTGGAGGCCCGCCGCGCGCAGCTCGAGAACCGCAAGAAGATGTACCCCTGGCGCCCCGCCGAGGCGACCGCCTCGTTGCCCGGCGCGCTCGACATCAGCAAGGAGCGCCCGCTGCCCAAGGACGAGCTGTACCGGGGCCTGACCGAGGGCAGCTACGAGGGCGTCATCGCCAAGACGATGGCCACGCTCCGGCTGCACCTGCCCATCCTGACCGATGCCTGGAATGGGTTGGTGGATACCTTCGGAATCCTCAGGCACCTGGAATTGCCCAAGCTCGCCGAGCGGTGGCAGGACGACCACGAGTTCGCGCGGCAGGCCGTCCAGGGCGTCAATCCGCTCCACATCACGAGCATCACCGCCCTGCCCCAGGGGATGCCGCTCACGGACCAAGAGGTCCGGGGGCTGCTGTCGCCGGGCACCACGCTGGCGGGGGCGCTCGAGGCCAGGCGGGTGTTCCTGCTCGACTTCGAGGTGCTCGAGGGCATTCCCATGTTCCGCAAGGTCGACGAGCACGGAGTGGAGGAGCGGCGCTGGGCGCCCGCGTCCCGGTGCCTGCTCTACCGCGAGGATTCCCAGCGGCTGCGTCCGCTCGCCATCCAACTGGGCCGGGATCCGGCGAAGGATCCCGTGTTCACCCCGAACGATTCCGAGGCGGATTGGCTCGCCGCGAAGATCTACCTGCGCTGCAGCGAGGGCAACGCCCACCAGATGATCGCGCACGCGCTGCGCACGCACTTCGTGGTGGAGCCGTTCGTCATGGCCACGATGCGCAACCTGCCGGATCCGCACCCCGTCTACAAGCTGATGCGCCGCCACTTCCGCTACACGCTCGCCATCAACGAGGGGGCGCGCAAGGGCCTGCTCGACGAGGGTGGCGTGTTCGACGACTTCATCGCCACCGGGGGCCCGGACAAGGGACACATCAAGCTGGGCCAGAAGGGCTTCCAGCGCTGGAAGCTGGCGGACAACAAGCCGCGCCTGGACTTCGAGCGCCGGGGCGTGCTCGACCCCGCCATCCTGCCCGACTACCCGTACCGGGACGATGCCCTGCCGCTGTGGGACGCCCTCGAGGAGTTCGTGGGAGGCGTGCTCGCCCCCTTCTACAAGTCCGACGCCGACCTCGTGAACGACACCGAGATACAGGCATGGTGGGCCGATCTCCTCGCGCACGGCATCCCCGTCGACAAGATGCCCTGCGCCAGGCTCGAGCGTGTCGCGGACCTCACCGACATCCTCACCACCGTGCTCTACACGGGCAGCGTCCACCACGCCGCGGTGAACTACCTCCAGTACGAGCACTACGCCTTCGTCCCCAACGCGCCGCTGTGCATGCGCAAGCCTCCCCCGGAGCGGAAGGGCGTGCTGCGCCTGGAAGACATCGCCGAGATCATTCCGACCAAATCCCAGACACTCTGGCAGGTCGCCATCGGACGCGCGCTCGCCAGCTTCGGCGAGGACGAGGAGTTCCTGCTCAACGAGGGCGGGTGGCGGGAGACGTACTTCCAGGAGCCCGGGTTCCTCGCCATCCGGGAGCGGCTCTACGAGCGGTTGCGTGCCCAGCTCGAAGTGGTGAAGGCCCGCAACGCGAAACGCGACGTGCCCTACACGGTGCTCCAGCCCGACCGGATCCCCTGCGGCATCACCGTCTGAGTCGTTGCTCCTCCCGCCCCACCCGTGTCTCCAAGGAGTCCATCCGTGCCGAACCTGCTGTCTCGCGGTCTGTTCAACCTGTTCTTCGGCTCCAGGCGCCGGGCCTTCGCGTCCCTGCCCGGGCCCGTGCCTGGAATCCTCGGCAACGCCGGAGACTTCCTCGGTGGCGAGAAGCCCTGGAACGTCTGCGCGCGCTACGGCCGTGAGTACGGAGGTGTCACCGTGGTCTGGCTGGGGCCCAAGCCGGCCCTGGTGCTCAATGATCCCACGCTCATCGAGCAGGTGGTCGACTCCCGCCGCATGGAGTTCGAGAAGGGCTCGCTCCACGAGCAACTCAAGCCGACCACGACGGAGCACTCGATCTTCATCGCGAACCTGAATGGGGACTGGGCCACGAAGCGCCAGCAGGATCCCTTCGTCCAGCCCTGGTCACCGCGGTGGCTGGCCGCCCAGGTCGCCCCCATGCAGGCGGTGATCGCCGAGTCCGTCGATGCCCTCATCGCGAGCGGGAAGACGGTCGATCTCGCGC
Organism: Archangium violaceum; assembly: GCF_016887565.1. Classification (NCBI taxonomy): domain Bacteria; kingdom Pseudomonadati; phylum Myxococcota; class Myxococcia; order Myxococcales; family Archangiaceae; genus Archangium; species Archangium violaceum. The sequence continues at coordinate 5,018,280 of NZ_CP069396.1, read as the reverse complement.
CCGCGCTCCGCCGGCTGACGTTCGACGCCTTCGCCGTTGCCGGCACGGGCGAGAAGACGCCGGACTCGGTGTACGAGGACTTCATGCTGCTCGCCAAGGGAGCGGATGCCCGGCTCCAGTCCAATCTGCCCTTGAGGTTCGTCTCGTTGCCCAAGGGCTTCGAGGCGGCCCGTGAGCGGTTCTACCGGTACTTCGAGGAGCGTCTCGGTGCCTTGCGCCGCTCCCCCAAGCCGGGGGCGAATGACCTGATGTCGTGGATGCTGCGCGAGATGCCCGGCTTCGATGACCAGTGGCTGGCGCGCCACGTCGCGCTGATGTTCTACGGGGGTGTCTTCTCGTCGTGCACCACGCTGGTGGGCGCGTTCCACCAGTTGCAGAAGCACCCCGGCGCCGAGGCGCGACTCGTGACCGAGGCCGCCACGTTCGCCGGGGGCCCCCCCACCCTCGAGCGTTTGAACGACGCGCGGTGGGTCGAGGCCGTCACCCTGGAGGCGCTGCGGATTCTTCCCGCGGTCCGCATCTTCATCCGCACTCCGGTCAAGGACGTTCAGTTCGCCGGCGTCACGCTGCCCGCGGGGACGACGCTGATGATCTCCAACCAGCACCTGCACCGAGACCCCGCGCACTGGTCCAACCCGGACTCCTTCGAGCCCACACGATGGTTGGACGGGGGCCTGGCGAGAGATCCCATCGGCAGCGGCCACTTCTTCCCGTTCGGCCGGGGCCCGCGCATGTGCGTGGCCGCCAACTTCGCCATGGTATTCCTGCGCACGGCCATCGCGACGATCGCCGCTCGCGCCAGGGTCCAGGTCGCCTCGACGGAGCCCTTCGAGGAGGGCTTCTTCTTCGGCGTGGTCCTCCCCACGAACGTCCAGACGAAGTTCACCGCGCGCTGAGCATCGGGGTCACCGTCAGTAGAACCGATCGTCGAGCTTCTCCGCTGGCTTCACGTTCGCGAAGCTCAGGGTGACCGTGACGTCCACGGGACCGCCCTTCGGCGCGTCGCCCATGGCCGTGCTCATGGCCTCGTACGCCTTGTACATGAGGTGGTGGTGGAGGCAGTTGCTCAGCGCCTTGCTCGGCGCCGGGTCGAACCGGCTCTTGTCCCTTTCCGCAAGGAGCTGCTCGTCGAAGTGAAGGGTGATGCGGTAGCTCCGTGCCGCATCCGGCCGCCGCGCCAGTTCCTGGGCCATGCACCACTCACGTTCCTCCCGCCCCTTGGGACCGACCATTCGCGCGGCAAGCCACTCCCGCGGCGTGGTCTTCCGCCTGGGCTTCGAGGGCGCTGGCGAGGTGGGCGGCGGTGGCGCGGGTGGCACGGGGATCGGCGGAACGATGGACCGCGGAGCCGGGGCCGCTGGAGTGGGAGGAACGGCGGTGATGGAGGGACGCGGTGGGGAGGGGCGCCGCGCTGGCGACAGGGAGGAGTACAGCGCGAGGCCCAGGGTGATGCTGGCCAGGGCTCCACCAGCGCCCCACAGGAGGAGCCTCCGCCCATCCGGCCGAGACCCTCCGCCGTTCATCGCCTCCTCTGGAGGCTGGGTATAGAGGGTATCGCAGTACGAGCAACGCACCTCCGCTCCGGTCATTGGAGGAAGACGTGCTCCACACGAGGCACATTTCGGGACACGCGGGGCCATGCTGTCCGAACTCTAGCAGCTCAGCCCGAAGGCTCGGTGGCGAGATCGGCCTGCGGAGAGAGCGCTTCCTGGATACCGACCGCACGGTACTCCTGCCGTGCGATGTCTCCGAAACGCCTGACCAGGGCCTCGTCACCGATGGCCGCGAACCCGAGGGCCTCTGGCCACTGGGAAAAGCTCCCCGCGGCGACACTGGCGCCCAATGTGAACTGAAAATGATTGCGAGGATCCGTGCTGATGGTGGCCGCGTGATGAAGCTGTTGACGCCCTGCTCGGCGATCATCCGGGTGGCACGCGCCCTGTCATGATGAGGGGCGATTCCTCCTATCGGGAGTCACTGCGACAGGGTCGTGCTGCTCAGGATTTCCGTCCCCACCGGCGCCAGTTCCCCCCGGTGGATGGCCTGCACGCGTTGATGGGTCTTCTTCATCTCCTCGATCATGGCCTCGTAGGGTTGATCCGCCTGGTTGATGAGGCCCATGTTGAAGTTCTCGCCATCGGGCAACGAGCGGTGGGTCACGGCCTGATCGTAGAGCAGGAAGAACCCGAAGCCGATGAACTGCGGACGGGCGGCGAGCTGCTCCACGTAATAGCGGTAGTGCAGCCCGCGCGACCTCTGGTCTGGAGTGGCGGTGGACGCGGAGTGGGCCGTCAGTCCATGCCCGTAGGTCGAGAACGAGAACTCGAGCAGCAGGATGGGCTTGTCATGGGTGAGGTACTGCTCAATCCAGGACGGGGACTTCTGGTAGACGTCGAAGCTCAGGGCGTCCACGAAGGGCACGCTACCCGCGACCCACTCGGGTGAGCTCCTCCACCCGGGAACCAGGGAGCCGCCGAGATAGAGATGGTTGGGGTCGTACTGCTTGAGGACCCGGCGGACCACCTCGTGGTACTTCGCCGAGGCCCGGACGATGAAGGCGGAGATGTCCGCGTCCAGACCGGACGTCGTCGTCACCGGGGTGTCCTCCAGCTGCGTCCGGGTCGAGGTCGCCGGCAGCCCCAGCTTCTGCGCGACGAGGCTCGTGCTCCCGCCATTGCGCTCCAACATGAAGGTGATGAACTCCCGCTTGGCCGGGCTGGTGGAGTCGAGCGCGAGCACGGCCGTCACGACGGAGCGGTCCCATCCCCGCTCGTTTTCGAAGGTGTGGCCGATGATGCGCGGCTCCGCCTTCACGCTGTCCAGGTAGCCCTTCAGGTTGCTCTCGAGCGCCGGCCCCCACCCCGGGTCGAAGGGATCCACGGCCCCCCAGGTCGTGAGCTCGCACATGGGGCAGATGGCGGGAGGCTTGAGCACGGTGATGTACGGGAAGGCGATACGGTCATCGCGCGTCCACTTCGTATGGGTATTGAAGCCCCAGGCGCGCAGCCGCTTGTCCATCACCTGGGCCCAGCGAGAGCCATAGTCCTCACCGGTGCCACCCGTGCCGTACTTCCGCCGGAGATTGGCCGTCAGAAAGCTGACGGCGCGCACACCATTCACCGAGGCGTAGGCATCGGGGAAGGTCGTGGACGAAGGGAGCGCCTGGAACACCTTCCGCGGCGTGTTGTCCGGGTTGTTCACCGGGGTCGAGTAGCCCCCGTCCTTGAACATCGCGCCATCGACGCCGATGACGAAAAAGGGGTCTCCCTGCGGCGAGATGAGCCACCAGCGCTGGTTGATCTTCTCGAGACGGAAGAAGCCCGTTGCCAGGTAGCGAGGCTGGGGCGATGTGCTCGCGGGCTGCTCCAACCGCTGTGCTTCCGCGGCGGCATCGGCGACCAGCTGCGCGTCGGAGGAGATCTTCCCGGGCCAGTCCTCCCAGAGGAACTGCCCGTACCGGTCCACCATCAGGGTCTCGCGCTTGAACTCCGCCGAGAGATCGCCAGGCAGAGCCACCGAGCCGGTGGGCAGGGTGTCCGTCGTGTAGAAGCGGACCTCGCTCAGGGGCATGTGCACGCCGGAGTGCGGCCGCTTCAAGATGAGGCGGAAGTAGCGCGCCTTCCGGCCCCGCAGGGAGAAGACGAGCGTCTTCCCCGACGCCCAGGGCTGCTGCCCGGCGGAACGGAAGAGGGGGTCGCTCGCCGTCCGGTCATGCAGTTGCATGTCCTGGACACCCCAATAGGTATTGGGAGCCCTCGCCACGACCTCGACCCGGTCGATGGTGTAGTCCCGCAGCAGGTCGAAGACGACGGCCACCTTCGAGGGAGCGCCCGCCCCGGCGTTCCAACCCACCTCGGTGCACATCGTGGTGTCGGTGCCGTCGGTGAGCGCCCCCGTCTCGAAGGAGATGGGGGTCGCGGTGAGGGAGCTCGTGTCCGCTGAAGACAGCCTCAGTTTTTCCTCGCTACCAGAGGCCGTGGTGATGGCCTGGTTGTATTGGTAGGCGCCGCTCTCCACGAGGGACGAGACGGCGTGGGCGGGGTCCGTGCTCCAGCCGAGGGACACACAGAGCAGGACGAGTGAGAGAGGATGAAAGAGGGGGATGGGTTTCATCGTATGTGCTGGAACACCGGACCCCTCGTCCGGTGTCACTCCGCTTGGGCTTGCCCACGCGACGCTGGCGGTCATGCCCCGAGCCCCGTGGCACGGGTGCGCTGTGAGATCCGTGTTACTCTCCGTGCGGGTGAGCGAGGGAGAGACGGGATGACCTTGATCGGGCAGTTCAATAACGCTCCGACGCGGCTGAATCTGCTGAGCAAGAAGCCACTGTTTCTCAGCTTGAACCATCGGCCCAACAACGCCTGGTACAACCGGACGAACCCGCTGTCCGGCAACGCGGCCTTCCCGGGGCTCACCCAGGCGGAGATCAACGGCATGGTGGTGGGCAACGCCGTCCACGTCCCCAACAACGCCGTGATCGAGCAGAACAACATCACGCTCTACCTGAACCTCACGAGCAGAACCGAGGCCTTGTACAGCAATGCCCCCGTGTACGAGCTGCACGCCTACCAGCACAACCCGGGCGGCGCGCTTGGCTGTCAGTACCTGAGCTGGGAGGACTCCTGCATCGTGTCGATGGACCTGAGCAACGCCGGGCCACCGCTGTTCATGTCCGGGCCCTTCAACGGCTGCCACTTCTACGTCACCCGCGACACCGTCAACAACCAGCTCCGCGTCCACCACGCCAACGCCAACAAGGTCGGCGAGGCCGCCAATCACAATCGTCCGGACCTGGCGGAACACTACCTCGATGCGCTCATGCAGGCGGCCATCGGCCCCAATGAGAACATCGTCCACCAGATGCGCAAGAGCCAGTACCTCGCCAAGATCTGGAACGTGGGCGTCAACGCGAAGATCGAGTCGGGCGTCACGCTGGCCTACCGCAATCGCAAGACGGCGCAGAACCGGGGCAGTGTCGCGCTGCACGAGACCATGTGCCTGGTCTTCGGCGTGCGCACGGCCGTCAACACCTGGGACTTCTTCTTCCATGTCGCGGGCATCGCCGACTACACCCGCCCCGGCCCGCGCTCGAACCGCACCGGCTACCTGAAGTCCATCATCCCGTGGCAGCAGATCTGACACATCCGACTCGACCACATGGTGGCCATGGCCCCGCTGTTTCCCGGGGCTGTCAGCGCCATCACGTCCCCGTGAACCTCGCGGTGACCCACTTCTGAAAGCCTGGCCCCTTGATGGTGCCCGCATTCGGGCGCGGATGCGGCAGCATGTCCGGTCGCTCGAAGTGCAGCTCCTCGCCGTCTTCGGGGATGTGCACCTTCGCGAGCAGCCCCTCGGCCTTCATCCGCTCGCGCAACCCGTCGCGCGTGGTCGGGCAGTGGTCGAGCGCTTCCAGGTGGTTGAGGACGACCCATCCGGGCGCGCGCCTGACGAGCGTCACGAGCTCGTCGACCGAGAACAGGATGTCGCCGCCCACCCCCATGTTCGCCGCGCCCGCCGGGGCGATGATGACGTCGGGCTGGAGACGCTCCACGGCCTCCAGGACTGCGTCCGTGAGCACCGCGTCCGATGTGAGGTACACGCTTGGCTCGCCCGGGTGCGCCAGGTAGTAGCCCGAGACGGGTCCCATCAGCCACGAGAGCAACCCGCGACCGTGCCGGGCCGGGATGATCTCCACCGCCATCCCCAGCGCACCGTCTCCGAGCTCGTGAACGTCGAGTCCCTTCTTCTTGAGGTTCGGCGCGTCCACGCGGCTCGCCCACACGGGCAGCCCGCGCTTCTGGATCCATCGGAGGCCCGCCAGGTCCAGGTGATCCGGGTGCTCGTGGGTGACGAGCACGCCCGTCGCATCCTCCAGCAACGCGAACGTGTCGGGCGGCAGCGCGACCAGGGGGTTGGGGCGACGGCCGCCTCCGAAGAACTTGAAGCCCGGCAACGCCCCCGGCCTGGCGAGCATCGGGTCGACCAGCAGACGGTGCTCTCCCAACGTCAGCAGGGTGGTGGCGTTGCGCAGGTGGCGGATCTTCATGGGGCACTCCAGTGAGGGGTCGCCCGGTAAACTAGAGACCGCACGAACGGATGAGTACCGCTAGATTTGGAAGCCGGGCATCCGTTTTCGCATGGAGGTTCGTGTGGAGTGGGATCTGTTGCGCACGTTCGAGGCGGTCGCTCGCCTCGGTAGCCTGACCGCCGCGTCGAAGGCGCTGGGCGTGAGCCAGTCGACCGTCAGCAGACATCTGGCCCGGCTGGAGGAGAGCGCCGGTTCCCCGTTGCTGCTGCGCGAATCCCCACCGCGGCTGACGGAGCGCGGGTCCTCGTTGCTGGCGGCGGTGCAGCCCATGGTGGACGCCGCGCTGGCGGCACGGTCCGCTTTGGAAGACACGCCGGAGCTCCACGGCGAAGTCACCCTGACCACCGTCGGCGAGCTGGTGCGCTGGGAACTGACCCCCCGCCTGCCGGAGTTCTACCGGGCCTTTCCTCACTTGCGCCTGCGCATCCTGGCGGAGAACCGGGTCAGCAGCCTCGCCGCCGGCGAAGCCGACGTGGCGCTCCGGATGTTCCGCCCCGAGCGTGGCGAGCTCGTCGCGCGGAAGGTGTACGCGGTGTCCTATGCGTTCTTCGCGGCCTCCTCGCTCGAGCTTCACCCCGAGGTCCCGTGGCTGGGCCTGACGGGCTCGCTCGCCGGCATCCCCGAACAGCGTTACGCCGACCGCGCCTTCACCACCCGCCCCCCGCGACTGCTCGTCGAAGACCCCGAGTCACTGGGGCTCGCGGTCCAAGCCGGCCTCGGTGTGGCCCTCCTGCCCCGAGGTTTCGCCGCGCGGCTCCACGATGTCGTGGAGGTTGTTCCGCGGCGGATCGGAGCGCAGCTCAACGACCGCCTCCCCTCGCGCGACATCTGGATGGTCGTCCATCGCTCCAAGCAGCATGTGCCCAGGGTGCGGGCGGTGATGGGATGGCTCGGGGGAATGAACGGCGTGCGCCCATGATTCCGGGCTTCACGCCTTCCGGCGCCGCGCGCGCAACTGGGCGATGGCCTCGTGGGCCTGCTCGAACGTGGAGACGAAAAGAAGCCTCTCCGCCCCGCGCCCATCGCCGTGGCCCGTGAGCTGAGCAGCCAGCGCGATGCCCTTGGCCAACGCCCGGTGCAGCAGCCGCGCACCGATATAGATGGTGCCCAGCGACCACTCCGAGGGGATCTTCTCGCTAAAGTAACGCCCGGCCTCCGGGTCGAGGCGGCCCGCGTCCTTCATCACCGACACGACGATGAGGGGGTGAAACTCGCGCAGTTCCTGGAAGATGCCCATGACGCGGGTCGCGTGCTCCAGGGTGAGAGGGCCATGGTAGGTCGCCCAAATGACGTCCGGCGGCTCGAAACGGAAGATGTGGTCTCCCACCATCCACTCACGTGGGCCTTGCGGCATGCGTCCCCTCCGGCTCCCCAGTCTAGCGGTGGAGCGTGGGACGAGCACATCCCATCAATCCGCGGTACTGACGTCCTTGAACCTGGACTTGGACTTGTCCCAGAAGAAACTGAATCGAGAGGATTCTGGCTTGTAGAGATGAATCACCGATCCATTGGTCTTGTGGACTCGCCCGGGAGTCTCCGCGGAAGCCGCCATGGTCTCTTTGACTTCACGCTGCGCGAAGTCACACTGCAGATGCAGTCCATTTGCAGCCGGGCCGCTCCAAAGCAGGAAGGCCTTGAGTCCTTCCTTCTCCCTGAGAATGGCGATGAGCTCGCGGCCCTCATCCCTCATTTCCGCCGCCTGGAGCAGCACCGCGGCCACCAGGAGCGCCCCGGGGCGGCGGTGAATCAGCGGGCCGTGCGGGCCCCAGGCAACAGGCGGACCAGCAAGGCCGCCAGCGCCGAGGCGGTCGCCAGCAGCGTCACCGCCACCCATCCCCACCGGGCCAGCAGGAGGCTGCCGCTTGCCGCGCCGATGGACATTCCGATGAACGTGCCGACGAACAGCACGGCGTTGAGCCTGCTGCGTGCAGCGGGATCGATGCCGAAGACAATCGTCTGATGCGCCACGAGCGTGATCTGGACACCGAGGTCGAAGCCGATCGCGCTGGCGGCGATCAGCCACAACCGGGTGCCCGGTTCGAGCCACGGCGACGCGAACATCGTGGCGAACGAGAGGGCGGTCAGTCCGGCGCCCAGGCGCGTGACCACCTCGGGGCCGAAGCGATCCGCGATGCGGCCCGCCACCGGCGCGCCCAGCGCCCCGGCCGCTCCGGCCAGGCCGAATGCACCGGCGGCCGCGCTGCCCAGGTGAAACGGCGCGCCATGCAGCATCACGGCAAGGGTCGACCAGAACGCGCTGAAGCCGACCGAGAGCAGGCCCTGCGCCAGCGCGGCCCGGCGCAGTGCGCCGTGCTTCCGCCACAGGCTGGAGAGCGAACCGAGCAGGGCGCCGTACGTGAGCGTGCTGTTCGGGCGAAAGCGGGGCAGGCCGAACCAGACCACCACGCCGATCAGGGCCACGCTGGCGGCGGCGATCATGTACATGGCGCGCCAGCCGAAGTGCTCGGCGACCACGCCGCTGACGACGCGAGACAGCAGGATGCCGAGCAGCAGGCCGGTCATCACCGTGCCAACCACCTTGCCGCGATGCCTTTCGGGCGCCAGGGTCGCGGCGGCCGGGACGATGTCCTGCGCCAGGGTCGCCGTCAGGCCGACGGCGAAGCTCACCGCCAGCAGCAGGCGGATGTCCGGGGCGATGCCGCCCAGCAGCAGCGCCACGCTCAGGAGGGCGGCCTTGATGAGGATGATGCGGCGCCGGTCGAAGCGGTCACCGAGGGGCGTCAGCAGCAGGATGCCCAGCGCGTATCCCAGCTGGGTGAGCATGGGGACGAAGCCCACCGCGGTGTCCGAGGCGCCGATGTTGGCCCCGATCACCCCCAGCATCGGCTGGCTGTAGTAGATCGACGCCACCGACAGCCCGGCGCCCGTGGCCAGCAGCAGGCGCAGGCCACCCGATAGAGGCTCGCCGTCGCCGCGGCTGGCGGTCGCGGTGCCGTTTCCGGCGGTTGTATGTACGGCACGAATGAAGGACATGATGTTCACCCCTGGCGATCGAGTCGAGGCAACTGTGCGCCAGACGGGTGGGCATCGGTAGTAGCGTACCTCGCACAGTGGATATACGCTCCGCGTATAAAGCCGCTGGAAGTGAGCCGTCATGCCCCCTCCATCAAAGCCGCCCCGGTCGCGTGTCTCCCAACCACGGATGTCCCAACCCGTCGCGCCGGCCACCGCCGACCGGCTCGAGCTGATGCAGACCTTCATCCGCATCGTCGACGCCGGCAGCCTGTCCTCCGCCGCCGCGCAGATGGGCACCACGCAGCCGACGGTGAGCCGCCGGCTACAAGCGCTGGAGCGCTCGCTGGGGCTGCGGCTGCTCCAGCGCTCCACCCATGCCATGAAGCTCACCGAAGACGGCGCACGTTGCTATGAACGCGCGAAGGAGCTGCTGGCCAGCTGGGAAATGTTCGAGGCCGACCTGCGCGGCACGGGCGACGAACCGGAGGGCACGCTGCGCGTCGTGGTGCCCCACGCGTTCGGGCAACAGCTGCTGGTGGGGCCGCTGACGGAATTCCTGAATCGTCACACGCGGGTATCGGTCGAATGGCTGCTGTACGACCGGGCGGCGGATTTCATCGCGGATGGCATCGACTGCGCGATCCACGTCGGCGAAGTGCATGACCCCAACGTGGTGGCGATCCGCGTGGCCGAGGTGCCGCGCATCGTCGTGGCCGCCCCCTCAGTGCTGGCTGGGTTGCCCATGCCGACCCATCCCGACGAGCTCGCACGGCTGCCCTGGCTGTCGCTGCGCACGTTCTATCGCAAAGAGGTATCGCTGACCCACGTGGCCACCGGCGAGGTCCAGCCCATCGTCTTCCACCCGCGCCTGAGCACGGACAGCCTCTACGCCATCCGCAGTGCCGCGGTGAACGGCCTCGGCGTCTGCGTGGCCTCGTCCTGGGTGCTCCAAGAAGACATCATGAGGGGTCGGCTCCTGCACCTGGTGCCGCACTGGCGGGCCGCGCCCTTGCCGATGTACCTGCTCTATCCGTATGCGCGGTTCCATCCGGCGAGGCTGCGCACTTTCGTGGAGTTGATGCGGGAGACGATCCCGGCGGCCGTGGCGGTGGCGACGGACGGGGTCTGAGCGGAACGGTAGGCGGCCTGGCACGGGCTGAGGCGCCGCCACGCAACCTGTCTCTCCGTGAAGGTGCCCTCTCTACGAGACTTGGCTCTTCATGACGAGCAGAGGACCGAGGTGCCGGGTGTATGGCCGACATCCAGGGAATCACGAATCGGATGGCTGCACCGAGGACATTCAATAGAGAATTCCATCATGACGCAGTCTCCGTTCTCTGCCGCAACTCCCCTGACGCTCGTCCCCACCCTTCCCGGATACCAGGTGGGCGCACTGCTTCAGGCGGGGACCCGGTTGCTCCTCTATCGGGGACACCGGACGCGAGACGAGGCCCCCGTCATCATCCAGCTCCCGTGCACGGAGCGGCCCTCTTTCACCGAGCTGCTTCAGCTCCGCAACCACTACACCATCACCCGCGAACTCCGGCTCCAGGGCGTCGCCCCGCCACTGGCCTTCGAGCGCTGCCACAATGGCTTCGCCATCATCATGGAGGATCGCGGACATGTTCCGCTGAACGACTACCGCGCCGCCCACCCACTCTCCGTGTCTCAGGTGCTCGAGCTCGGCATCTCACTGGCCGAGACGCTGGAGGGGCTCTACCAGCAACGGGTCATCCACAAGGATCTCAAGCCCTCCAACATCCTCATCCACCCCGAGACGCGCGACATCCAGCTGATGAACTTCAGCATCGCCTCGCGGCTGCCACGGGAGACCCAGACGCTCAAGAACCTGGAGCTGCTCGAGGGAACCCTGGCCTACATGTCTCCCGAGCAGACCGGGCGGATGAACCGTGGCATCGATTACCGCACCGACTTCTATTCGCTCGGCGTGACGCTCTACGAGCTCCTCACGGACCGTCTCCCCTTCCAGACCACGGATCCGCTGGAGCTCGCCCATTGCCACATCGCGCGTCCACCACGTCCGCCGCGCGAGCTCAATCCCGCCATCCCCGAGATGGTCGAGCGCATCGTGCTCAAGTTGATGGCCAAGGCCGCCGAGGCTCGTTATGCGAGCGCGCACGGGCTCCGGCATGATCTCCGCACGTGTCTCGAGGCCCTGCTGGAGCAGAAGCCAATCCCCTCGTTCGAGCTGGCACGACGGGACGTCTCCGACCGGTTCCACCTTCCGGAGAAGCTCTACGGCCGCCAGGAGGAGAGCCGCACGCTGCTCAACGCATTCGAGCGGGTGTGCCAGGGGGGAATGGAGCTGCTGATGGTGGCGGGCTTCTCGGGCATCGGCAAGACGACCGTGGTCAACGAAATCCACAGGCCCGTCGTCCGCGCCAAGGGATTCTTCGTCTCGGGCAAGTTCGATCAGCTCGGGCGGAGCATCCCGTACTCGGCCCTGGTGCAGGCGCTCTCCTCCCTGGTGCGGCAACTCCAGGTGGAGAGCGGCGAGCGGCTCGAGACCTGGAGGCAGCGGCTCCAGGTGGCCCTGGGCGGGGAGGGCCGGGTACTGGTCGACGTGCTGCCGGAGCTCGAGGGCCTCATTGGACCCCAGCCCGAGGTGACGGAGCTCGCGCCCGCCGCCGCGCAGCAGCGCTTCAACCTGCTCTTCACCCGGCTCCTCCGCGCGTTCGCGACGCAGGAGCATCCGCTCGTCATCTTCCTCGATGACTTGCAATGGGCGGACTCGGCCTCGCTGAAGATGCTGCACCTGCTGGCCACGGAGCTGGGCTCCGCCCGGTTGCTGTTGATTGGCGCGTACCGGGACAACGAGGTGACCCCGGCCCATCCCCTCATGCTGACCCTGGAGGAGATACGCAACGCGGGAGTGAGGGTCCACCCGATGACGTTGGCGCCGCTCCCGGAGCACGTGGTGAACGAGCTCGTGGCGGAGACGCTCTCGTGTCCGCCGGAGCGGGCCCGGCCCCTGACCGGGCTCGTCTACCAGAAAACCGGAGGCAATCCCTTCTTCACCTCCCAGTACCTGAAGAGCCTCTTTCAGCGGGGCCTCGTGAGCTACGACGCCTCGGCGCACATGTGGCAGTGCGATCTGGCGCAGGTGCGGGCCCAGTCGCTGTCCTCGGACGTGGTGGAGTTCATGGCCGGTCAGCTCCAGCGTCTGCCCGAGGAGACCCGGAAGGTGCTCGAGCTCGCCGCGTGCATCGGCAACCGGTTCGAGCTGGCGACGCTCTCACGGGTGTACGGGTGCCCGGAGGCGGAGACGGCGGCGGCGCTGTGGTGCGCGCTGCAGGAGGGGCTGATCCTCCCCACCTCGGAAGTCTACAAGTTCTATCAGGACCTCGCGGGCTTGGATGCGGCTGGCATGGAGCCCCTGTCGGCGCGCTACCGGTTCCTGCACGACCGTGTCCAGCAGGCGGCCCACTCGCTCATCCCGGAGTCGGACAGGCAGCGGACCCACCTCGAGATAGGCAGGCGCCTGCTCGAAACGGCCTCGGTGCGGGAACGGGAGGAGCACCTGTTCGACATCGTGAACCACCTGAATGTCGCCAGGGGGCTCCTGGTGGAGGTGGAGGAGCGCCACGAGCTCGCACAGGCGAATCTGCGGGCTGGCAGGAAGGCGCTGGCGTCCAACGCGTATGAGGTGGCCCGGGAGTACCTGGAGATGGGTCTGACGCTCCTGGAACCGGCGAGCTGGCGGACCCACTACGAGCTGACGCTCGCCCTCCACGAGGAGGCGGCGAGCGCGGCATGGCTCAGCAAGCGTTTCGCACGGCAGGAGGAGCTGGTGGACGCGGTGCTGTCCCAGGCGCGCACGGTGCTGGAGCGGGTGCGGGCCTACGAAATCCGCATCCAGACGGCCATCGCCCAGGAGCGGCTCGCCTTCGCGCTCGAGACCGGACTCCACGTGCTGAGGGACCTGGGAGTGGAGTTCCCCGCGGCTCCCCGGTCCGAGGACATCGAACGGGGGCGCGAGGAGGTCCGGGCCGCGGTGGGTGACGGCTCCCTGGAGCAGCTCATCTCCCTGCCGGAGATGACGGATGCCAGGTGTCTCGCGGAGATTCGAATCCTGACCCTGCTGGCGCCGCCCGCCTACCAGACGAAGCCCGCGCTGCTGCAACTGCTCATCTTCCGGACGATCGTGCTGACCGCGCGGCATGGCGTGGCGCCCATCTCCGCCTCCACCTTCGCGATGTACGGGCTCGTCCTCTGCGGGATGTTCGACGAGCTCGACAAGGGATTCCAGTCCGGTCAACTGGCGCTGAAGATCCTCGAGCGCTTCAACGTCCGGGAGCCACGCGCGAAGACCCTCTACGTGGTCAACGTCAAGACGCTCCATTGGAAGCGCCACGTGCGGGAGAGCCTGAAGCCACTGCTGGACGCGTACGCCAGCGGGCTCGAGACGGGAGACCTCGAGTTCATGGGTTGGTCGGCGGACTTCTACTGCCACCACTCGTTCCTCCTGGGGCGGCCGCTCGGCCCTCTCGTCGAGGAGATGGACGAGTACCGGAAGGTCCTCGAGCACCACCACCGTCGAGTGACCCTCAGGCAGTATGCGGTGTACCAGCAGGCCGTGCTGAATCTCTCGGGTGAGGGGGAGACCCCCTGGCGCCTGGTGGGGCGGGCCTGGAACGAAGACGAGCTGCTCCCGCGCTACGTGGCGGACGACGATGGCACCGCCAGCTGCATCGCGTACGTCAACAAGCTGATGCTGGCCTACCTCTTCGGGCAGTACCGGCTGGCGGTGGAGTGCGCCGACGCGGCGGAGAAGTACCTGCCGGCGGTGGCGGCCCAGTTCCTCGTCCCCCGCTACTACTTCTTCGACTCCCTGGCGCGGCTCGCCCTCCTGCCCGAGCTCGGTGAGGAGGAGCGGAGCACGACGCTGGAGCGGATCGCCGCGAACCAACGGCGGATGGAGCGCTGGGCCCGGTCGGCGCCCATGAACTTCCTCCACCCGTACCATCTCGTGGAGGCCGAGCGCTGCCGGGTGCGAGGCGCACGTGCCGAGGCGCTCGAGCACTACGACCGGGCCATCGCGCTCGCCCGGGAGCACGAGCATCCTCATGACGAGGCCCTCGCCCACGAGCTGACCGCGCGTTTCTTCCTCGAGTGGGGAATGGAGCACCGCGCGCGTCCCCACCTGCACGAGGCCCATGAGGCCCATTCGCGCTGGGGGGCGCACGCCATGCTGCGCCACCTCTCCGCCCGCTACCGCGAGCAGGGACTGCCCGTGCGTCCGGCCGGGGACCCCGAGGCGCGAGCACCGGACGAGACCCGGACCGGCCTCGACCTGCTCGACCTCCAGAGCGTCCTGGAGTCCTCACGGGTGTTCTTCTCGGAGATGAACCTGGAGCGGTTGCTGGAGAGGGTGGTGGTCATCCTCTGCGAGAACGCCGGCGCCCAGCGGTGTGTCCTCCTCCGGGAGGAGCGGCAGCACCTCTCCGTGGTCATGGAGCACACCGCCCTCACGGGAGAGACCCGCCGCCACTCGAGCGACACGCCCGCCGACGCCGAGCACGTGCCCGCCTCGGTCATCCGCCGCTCGATCCGGACGCAGCAGCCCATCGTGCTGCAGGACCTGTCGCGCGACGACTCCCTGGCCGATGACCCCTACGTCCACCGGCATGCTCCGCGCTCCGTCCTGTCGCTCCCCATCTTCCACCAGGGCCGGCTGCTGATCGTCGTCTACCTCGAGAACAACCTGGCCCCGGGCGTCTTCACCTCCAGGCACCTGCAGACCCTGACGCTCCTCGCCTCGCAGATCGCGCTCTCGCTGGAGAACGCGGCGCTCTATGGAGACCTGGAGCAGCGCGTCCAGGAGCGTACGAGCGCGCTGGAAGCGGCGCACAAGCAGCTCGTCGAGGTGGCGCACCGCGCGGGCATGGCGGAGATCGCCAGCGGGGTGTTGCACAACATCGGCAACTCCCTCACCTCGCTCGTGGTCACCACCGAGAGCCTGGCCCGCGACGTCGCTCGCCTTCCCGTGGAGCAATTGAAGAAGAGCGCCCGTCTGCTGGCGGGCAAGGATGAGGAGTTCTCCGGGTTCCTCGAGAAGGATTCCCGGGGGCGGATGCTTCCCGAGTACCTCGACAAGCTGGGCGACAAGTTGCGGTCGGACGCCGACAACATGCTCGGGGAACTGCGGTCGATGAAGACCAACCTCGAGCAGATCGGCGCGACGATCCACGTGCAGCAGGTGTACGCCCACGGGCCACGGCTCGTGGAGCAGGTGGACGTGGATGCACTGGTGGAAGACGCGCTGCGCATGCATCAGTCCTCCCTGTCCCGGCACCAGGTGCTCATCGAGCGCGACATGGAGCGGCTGCCCGTGGCCTCCCTCGAGCGACACAAGGTGCTGCACATCCTGGTCAACCTCATCAGCAACGCGAAGCAGGCCCTGATGGAGGCGCAGCAGGCCGACAAGCGCATCCGCATCGAGGCACGCCCCTGCCCACCGGGGCGCTTCCTCCTCATGGTCCGGGACAACGGCGTGGGGATCGCCGCGGAAGACCTGCAGCGCATCTTCCAGTTCGGATTCACCACGCGGCCGGGGAGCCTGGGCTACGGCCTGCACTGGGCGGCCAATACCGCCCGTGAGATGGGAGGGAGTCTGGTCGTGGCCAGCGAGGGGCGCGGGCGGGGCGCATGCTTCACCCTGGAGTTGCCCCTCAGTGGTCGGGTTCCCTCCGAGCCCGTCCGCCAGGACTGAGCCGTCGGGACAAGCCCGGTCCATGGTGAGCGGAAGAAGGGGCGCAAGCCTCAGGGGGGCCCTGGCGCGAGGGCCCCCCAGGCCGAGGGGCACAGCGCCCCATCCTCCTCATGCGTTCAGCGCTGCACCGCGGAGTACAGGGCGCTCACTTCGCTGTCGTCGAGCGCGCGGCCGAAGGCCTGCACCTCGTCGATCGACCCGGCCCAGAAGTCGGTGTCGCGGCCGTCGTACTTCGCACGCCCGATCGCCAGCGGCCCGGTGCTCACCGTCGGGGCGCCCGCCGTTATGACTCCCACCCTGCGGCCGTCGACGTACAGCCGCAGTTCGTTGCCGGCCCGGACGCCGACGAGGTGGTACCAGCGGCCGAGCTCCGGCGTCACGACGTACGTGGCGCGGAACCCCCCGGGCGCGCTGAACGCGAACGCGCCATGCCCGTACTGCAGGTAGAACGGGTTCTCCTTGCGGCGGCCGTCCTGGCTGACCGCCGTGGCGTAGTTGCCCGGCAGCGCGTCGAGCGTCACCCACGCGGAGATCGAGTGGTCGCCGCGGGTGTCCAGCACCGGAGCGGCGGTTTCGGCGAAGTCGCCGTTCCCGTCGAAGCGCAGCGCCGACCCGAGGACCCCTGTCGTCCAGGCGGCGTTCCCGCGCAGCGTCATGTCGCTGAGCCCGTTGGTGTCGCGGCCCAGCGTGCCGCTGCCCTCGTCGAGCAGCCAGTGCCCGAGGCCGGGGAACGTCGCGTCCTCGCCCGCCGTGGCGCCCGCGGCGATCACCCGCAGGTTGATCTCACGCACCGGCCCCAGGTCGACCTTCAGCACTCGCCGATCGTAGGTGTAGAAGCCGTTGAGCTCGTTCTCCAGGTCGGTGACCTGGGTGTAGACCGAACCGGACAGCTCCGCCCCGGCGGCGGCCAGGTAGAAGGTCGTGGTGTTCTCGACGTACCGCCTGGTCAGCGCCGCCTTGTCCGCCACCCCGCTGTAGATGACCGTCGGCGCGCCCGGCCACATGTGGCCCGGCGTGCGCAGGGTGAACCCGCCGTGCTCGCCGTCCATCGCCGCGCGCGTGGCGTCCGGGTAGGCGGGGTCGGTGTTGTTGTAGTCGTGGTGGTCGAGGACGTCACCCTTGCCGGAGTCGCCCTTGGAGTCGCAGCAGTTCACTCCGCTGTGCGCGTTGACCACCCGCGAGGGGTCGGCGGCCTTGACCTGCTCGGCGATCCGGCCCGTCTCCTCCCGGTTCCACTCGCCCCAGCCCTCGTTGAAGACCACCCAGCCCACGACGGCCGGTGAGTCGTGCAACTGCTCCATCATGCGGAGGCCCTCGGTGAGGAACGCCTGCTGTCCCTGCACGTTCGTGATGCTGCCGGAGACGAAGTCCTGCCACACCAGCAGGCCGATCTGGTCGGCGTGGTAGTACCAGCGCGCTGGCTCCACCTTGATGTGCTTGCGGACGGCGTTGAACCCGAGATCCTTCTGCACCTGCAGGTCCCAACGCAGGGCCGCGTCGCTGGGCGCGGTGTAGAGCCCGTCGGGCCAGAACCCCTGGTCCAGCATGGCGAGGGAGAAGATCGGCTTGCCGTTGAGCACCAGCTTCGGGAAGCCGCCGACGTCCTGGATCGCCACCGAGCGCATTCCGAAGTAGCTGCCGACGGTGTCGGTGCTCTGCCCCTCGGTGAGGGTGACGTCGAGCTTGTAGAGGTACGGGTCGTCCGGCGTCCACAGGTGCGGCTGCGGCACTGGCAACGTGAGCCGGGTATTGGCCGGGCCGGTGATGGTGCCGACCACGCGGTCGGCGGCGTCGCGGGCCACGGCGGTGACGCTGGCGCCGGACGAGGCCGACACGGAACGGACTTCGACGGCGAGCGTGCCTGCTTTGATGTCCGGCGTGGTCACGACGTCGTCGATCGCCACGTCGGGCACCGGCTCCAGCCAGACGGTCTGCCAGATGCCCGACGACTGCGTGTAGACGATGCCTCCCGGATTGCGCGACTGCTTCCCGACCGGCTGGTTGGGTCCGGTGGTATCGGTGACCGCGACGATGATCTCCTGCTCACCCGAACCGCTCAGGGCGTCGGTGATGTCGGCGGTGAATGCGGTGTAGCCGCCGGTGTGCTCGGCGACCAGCTTGCCGTTGACCCACACCCGCGCGTGGTGGTCCACGGCGCCGAAGTTCAGCCGGAGCCGCTGCCCGGCGCCGATCCGCCAGGACTCGGGCACGGTGACGAGCTTGCGGTAGAACATGTGGTCCTCGTGGCGCTCCAGCCCGGAGAGCTGGGACTCCACCGGGAACGGCACGATGATGTGTTCCGGCAGCGTCCGGCCGAACACCGGCTGCTCGCCCGCGGCCGCACCGGAGAACTCCCACGGGCCGTTGAGGTTGAGCCACTGGGCGCGGACCTGTTGCGGCCGCGGGTACTCGGGCAGCGGGTTGGCCGGGTCGAGCTGGTCGCCCCACTCGGTGCGCAGCCGGTGGGTCGACTCGTTGATGGCTTCGCGGATGAGCTGCGGCACTGCCTCACCCTCCACGGCCAGGTCGCCGTCGCCGTCGTAGGCGACACGGACGCGCTGGCCACGCTGGACCGGCTCGGCGAGGGTGACCACCACGATGGACGAGTCGTTGGCGGCGACGGTGGCCGAGGCCAGCGGCATCGGGGTGGTGTCGGCCTCCACCGTCAGGTGCGGCACCGGGTCGCCGAGCGCGGTGACCGGATCGGCGAAGTCGAGCGTCAGCCGACGGCCGTCCTCGCCGACGGTGATGTCGACCGGGAAGATCTCGAAGCCGACCGGCGGAGTGAACGCCGTGGTCGGCACGATCTGCTTGCCGATGGTGGCGCTCGACCACCGCAGGAACATGTTCGCGCCGCCGACGTCCTGGAACATCTCCAGCCGGAAGTCGTGTGCCTCGCCCGCGACGAGGTGCACCGGCGCGCTGCGCTGCTCGACATCCCAATCGCCGACCCAGTGGTCGATCACCGGTGCGCCGTCGATGAACAGCCGGAAGCCATTGTCGCCAATCGCGAAGAAAGTGTAGTCGCCGGTCTCCGGCGCGGTGATCCGGCCGGTCCACCGGGCCGTAGTGTGCTCGGTGCGGCCGGTCAGCGTCTCGAACATGGACGCCAGGCCAGAGAAGTTGATGTTCGGATCCAGTGCGACCGCGCCGAGCTGGGCGAAATCACGGGCGCCGGGCGCCGACATACGGAAGTACTCGCCCTTGAGACCGTGCACTTCATCCGGTATCGACGCATCCGGTGTCGACGCATCTGGCGTCGATGCATCCGGTGTCGACGCATCTGGCGTCGATGCATCCGGTGTCGACGCATCCGGTGTCGACGCATCCGGATCCGGCATTGACGCATCCGGCGTTGACTCATCCGGGGCTGGTGGCTTGCAGCCGATCAGGGGGTGGATCAGCACGGAGGAGAGTAACAGCAGGACCAGGGGGAGCGACCTGAACTCAGGGCGTGACATGGCGTCCCTTCTCGAATTTTCTTGAACTGTCGTTGGTGTGAGGGGCCGGACAGCTTGGACGGGAAATGATCGGAATGTCCATCATGAAGGCCACACGCCAGGACGTGGCAAAGCCATCAAAGGTGCCAAACAAAGAACTCGAACGGGACAGCCCGGCACGTTGCGTAACGCGGGAGCGGCGCTGGAGCGACTGTCACGCAGCCATCCTTACCGCTCGCGGGTCAGGACCCGCACCACCTCCTCCGCGAGCCGAGTGCCACGTCCCCGCCGCATCAGCAACCGGTAGGTCACCGGGGGAAGGCCGCGCACGGATAGGCGTGCGAGATCCGGGGTGTCCACCACGTCGTTGATCACCCCCACCCCCACCCCCAATGCCGCGAGCCGGCGGACCGCCTCCCAGCCAGTCACCTCCGCGGCGACCTCGAGGGTCCGTCCATGGGCCGCGGCGGCATCCTCCAGGGTGGCGCGCAGGGCTCGGCCGAGTGGAGGCACCAGGAGCCGGTGCTCGAGCAGGGCCCCCACCTCCACCTCTCGACCCGCCCGAGCCAGCGGGTGCTGCCGGGAAGCCACGGCCAGCATCGTGGCGGTGACGAGCGGCTGCGAGCGCAGCCCCGGGGGACTGGACGCGGGCCCGGCCACCACCGCCAGGTGCGCCGAGCCACGCTCCACGGCGGCGACCGCGGCGGGGCCATCCAGCACGAGGAAGGAGAGCACTCCGGTCCGCTCGCGAAGGAACGAAGCGATGCGCTCGGCCACCACATGCACCAGGGCCCCCTCTCCGCAGGCCAGCACCACCCGCTCCTCCGCGTTTCCCTGTCGGAGCTCCACGCGCAGGACGCGCTCACGCTCGAGGACGTCACGCGCCCAGGCGAGTACGCGCGCTCCATCCGGGGTGAGCTGGAGGCGTCGGCCCCGCCGCTCGTAGAGGGAGGTCTCCAGCGCCCGCGCAACCCCTTGCAGCCGCGCATGCACCGCTGGCTGGGAAAGCCCGATAGCTCGCCCCGCGAGCGTCAGGTTGCAGCCAGCCTCCGCGAACGCCACCAGGGCGCGAAGCCCATCCGTTTCCATGAGTGGAACTATCCGCTTCTTCGATAGCTGGAAGGAAGTCCCGATTCGTGGGCGGCGATGGTGTCGGCTAATGTTCCTCGCGAAAGAAAGGAAGAACGGTCATGGCCAGCTCACGCCGCCCGGAGGGGGAACTCCAGGCACTCGCCAGGAAATCGAAGAAGCTCTCATGGTTGTTGCGCCATGGCGCCCGGGAGATGGGCCTCGCCATGGACTCCGCGGGCTTTGCCCACATCGGCGAGGTGCTGCGGATGACGGGGCTGTCTCGCGAGGAGCTCGACGAGGTGGTCGCGGAGAACAACAAGTCACGCTTCGAGGTGCGGGGCAAGCAGGTGCGTGCCGTGCAGGGCCACTCCCCGGAGGGAACCCCCGTGACGCTCGACGGGCTGGAGCGCAGCTGGGACGAGGTGCCCGGAGACGCGCCCCTCTACCACGGCACGTCCGTGGCCGCCGCGCACGCCATCCTCTCCGGGGAGGGCGTCCATTCCGCGGCGCGCACCCATGTCCACCTGGCTGCCACGGTGGACTCGAAGGTGGGCAAGCGCGCCGGCGTGGACGTGCTGCTGGTCATCTCCCCCGCGCGCCTGCGGGCCTCGGGGCTGCGCATCTTCCGCGCACCCAATGGGGTGTTGCTCGCGCGCGCCATCCCCGCCGCCGCCATCGTGGACGTGCTCGCGTGCAATGGCCCGGGACGCTCAGCGCTCGCGGAGCTGAAAAGACGGAGTGACACCACGAGGCACGATCATCAGCCGGGTCCGAGCACGCCGGACACCCTGGCTCGCACGCGGTGAGGCTGCTCCTGGCCGGGAGGAAACTCGTGCGCGGCGCACAGGGCGGCGTACTCGGTCGGTGAGCGGCCGACCTGTGCCTTGAAGTCGCGGATGAAGTGCGCCTGGTCGAAGTACCCGAGCTCCTGGGCGAAGGCCGCCCAATCGACGTGCACGCCCGCGGCGACGCGGTCGGCGGCCTCATGCAGGCGGAAGCGGCGAAGCACCCACTTCGGGCTGACGCCCACGTATTGGCGGAACAGGCGCTGGAGGGTCCGGACGGAGAGGCCAACCTGGGCGCTCAGGTCCTCGACCCGGGCGATCTCATGGCGCTCCAGCGCGTGCTGGATGACTCGCACGACCGTGGCGACGGTCACGTCACATGGGGGCAACCGCTGGCGCAGGAACTCCTCGACGAGGGCGATCTGCTCGTGCTCGTCATGGCGGGCGAGGACCGCTGGCTCGAGGTCCGCCCCGGCGGGGCCGAAGACCTCGTGGAGTGGCAGGGCTCGATCCGTCAGCCCGGACATGGGGAAGCGCACGAACGGGAAGAACGCTCCGGGCCGGAACTTGGTGCCGACGACCTGCCCCCTCCCCTCGAGCAGGGTGGAGAACCTCCGGGTCCCCACACCGTGGACGGCCGACCGCCCGGCTTCGAGTACGAGGTTCACGCACGGATGGGGCAATACCTCCTGCGGGAACGGTTCCCGGTCGCGGAGGTCCCACCGCACGGTCCAGTGACGCTCGACGAAGAACGCGAGGTCCTCGGACGGCGGGTAGCGCGTGAGATGGAAGTGTGTCCCCATCGCACGTGGGTTCAGGACACCTCTCTGACTGGCGCTCGGGGCTCGCATGGGCTGACGCGTTTCTACAATACGCGGCCGGGCTTTCGGGGAATGCTCGCCGCATGAACGATCTCAAGACGTACGAAGGTGGGTGCCACTGCGGCAAGGTTCGCTTCGAGGCGAAGGTGGATCTCGGCGGTCAGATCATCTCGTGCAACTGCTCCTTCTGCTCGAAGACGGGCGCGCTCCTGGCCTTCGTGGGGGCGGACCAGCTCACGATTCGAACGGGTGCGGACGCCCTCGGGGATTACCAGTTCGGCAAGAAGCGCATCCATCACCAGTTCTGCCCGGCCTGCGGCATCCGTCCGCTCAGCCGGGGTACGGCGCCCGACGGCCGCCAGATGTACGCCATCAACGTCCGCTGCCTGGACGGAGTCGAGCTCGACGCGCTCGAGGTGACACAGGTCGACGGCAAGAGCATGTAGGCCCCGAAGGGGGCTGGCGCGGAGGAAGATGCTCCCCTCAGCGCTCCGCCGCCGGATGCGCTCACCGCCAGCGCCGACGTGAGACGGCATACAGCGGCAACAGGATGAACAGGAACCCGGCCGTGAGGCCCGGGTTGGCGTTGCAGCCACAGCCCGTGGAGACCTGCCCATTGCCGTCGTCGGTGCCCGGGTTGGTGCCGGCGTCGGGCTGGCCACCGCCGGTCCCCGCGTCCGTGGACACTCCCGCATCCGTGGAGGTGCCCCCATCCGAGGCCGTTCCCGCGTCCGCGCCGGTTCCCGCGCCGCAGTCTCCCAGCGAGTGCTCGAGCGCGCCCAGCGTATAGGCCCCTGCCGAGGGACGAGGGCGGGCACAGAAGTCGTCCGTCACCGTGGCCCGCGCCTCGGCGGCTCCGATGAGCTGCGACGCGTTGCCCTTGAGTCGCAGGTCTCCGCTCAGGGGCGCCTGGTACCACGTGGTCCAGGTGCCCGTGGCCACGTTCATGTGGTTCGTGCCGGCAGTGAAGCTGCCGCTGTCGCGAGTGCGGACGACCGAGGACAGCACGTTGCCGTGGGCCTCTCCGGTGGAGGAGGCGAAGCGGAAGTCCACGCCCGTGGTGGAGATGATCGTGTTGAACAGCACCTTCGTGTTGGCGGCCTTGTTCAGGTAGATGCCCACGTCCGAGCAGTTGATGATGACGTTGTTGCGCATGACCCCGTCCGTGTGCTCGGGGTCGCAGGGAACGTTCGCATCGAAGGCGGGCGCACAGAACGCATTGCCCGTTCCTCCGCCGCCGAAGGACAGGCCGATGCGCGTCCCTCCGCTCGGGTAGTCCTTCACGCAGAGGACGCGGTTGCGCTCGAAGACGCCCCGCTTGCCACCGCTCTTCATGAAGGCGCCGTAGGAGATGCCGTTCACCTTGGAGAAGTCGTGCACGTCGTTGTCGCGGACCACCCAGTCGTCACCGGTATCGATGTTGATCTTGTTGACGGGGTTGGAGGTCGAGCGCGCGTGCGTATCGTAGAACTCATTGCGTTCCACGAGGCCGCGGTGGGGCATCTCATAGACGCCACTGGCGTTTTTCACCGCGTTCACCTTGAGCTGCGCGTTGAAGTCGCGGATGCGGCTGTTGCGCAGCACGAAGCCTTCCGCGTGGCCCGTGACATGGAACGCGTGCTCGCAGTTGCTGTCCTGGGAGCAGACCCCCTCGATGGTCAGGCCGTCGAAGGTCCAGTACCGGCCCGACACCTTGAAGCCCTCGAGCGCGTTGAACTGGATGAGCGCCGCGTGCCGGTTCGCGGCGCGCACGGTGATGGGCTGGGTGGCGGTGCCCTCCGCCGCGCAGCTCAGGTTGACGTTCACCGCGTACGTGCCATCCGCGAGGACGATTTCATCGCCCGCCCGTGCCGAGGCGAGCGCGGACTGCAACTGGGCAACCGTCGAGACGTTCTTCACCGCGGCCACGGCGGGCAGCGACAGGAGGAGCAGGGCGAGGCAGGTCATCCGCATGACCGGCGAGGCTACCCGATGCCCGCTTGGACCTGTTGGTGGGAGTGAGGGCACAAATGATGAAATTGACTTTGATAATCGATTTCATTTAGAAGAGGCCGTCACTTCGTCACAGGAGACCGCGCATGCCGCTGTCCGCATCCCCTTCGTGGCCGCTCCAGGAAAGCCCCTGGCGTGTCCTCGCCCTGTCCACGCTGACGTTGACGCTGGCCTGTGCTTCACGGCCCGGAGTCTCCGCCGGGAGCGAGGAGCGCCCCGTGTCGTCCTCCGCGTGCGACCCGGAGCGGGACCGGGCCGCCATCCTCCAGATGGCGGGCAACTACCGGGTCGGGTTCGCCTTCGACGAAACGGTGGGATTGAGCGAGGGCTACACGCTTCATGAGCCCTACCGCGCGAAAGCGACGGAGTGGGTGGAGGTGTTGGAGGACACGCCCCGGCGGATATCGCTCCAACATGTCCTGGTGACGGAGCGGGACGGCAAGCGCTCGACCCTGAAGCACTGGCGGCAGGATTGGACCTTCGAGGACACCACGCTGCTGGAGTTTCGCGGGCACCGGACGTGGGAGCGCCGCGTCCTGGCGCCTCACGAGGTGACGTGCACGTGGAGTCAGGCCGTGTACGAAGTGGACGATGGGCCCCGGTACGAGGGCTACGGACGATGGACCCACGCCCACGGTGTCTCCGCCTGGCAGTCCGAGGAGTCGTGGCGTCCCCTGCCCCGCCGCGAGTACACCAAGCGCAGTGACTATGACGTGCTCGTCACCACCAACCGGCATGCCCTGACGCCCACCGGATGGGTGCATGAGCAGGACAGCCTCAAGGTGGTGCTCGGCCCCAATCCGCATGCGCTGGCACGGGAGCACGGGCTCAATGTCTACACACGCCAGCCGGCCGACGCGGCCTCCACCGAGGCGAGCACCGCCTGGAAGCAGACGCAGGGCTTCTGGAGCGAGGTCCGTGACGAGTGGCGGACCCTCTTCCAATCCCACCCGCGCTTCACCCTTCGGGACAGCGTCGAGGGCAAGCCACGCTACGAGCACCTCTTCGAGCTCGAGGAAACGACGGCCCCCGAGCGGCGTGAGCGGATCCGCGCGACGCTCGAGAGCTTCCTCGAGACCGCGGTGAGTACCAGCACGGCTCCCGCTGGCGAGTAGACGGCCGTGAAAGGGAACGCGATACGCGGGTTCGTATGGGTTCTTGGCTGGCTCCTGAGCGCGCCCGCGCTGGCGCAGGGGGAGGCGCCAGCCGTGGATGGAGGGGTCGCGGAAGAACCCGCGGCACCACAAACCGTGGTGACGGCGTCCCGCTCCGTGGAGCGGCTCCAGGACACGCCGGTGGCCGTCGAGGTCATCACCCGCAAGGACATCGAGGCCACGGGGGCGCGCGACCTGGCCGAGGCACTGGGCGCACGTCCCGGCCTGGAGCTCCGGCGCAGCTTCGCGGGAACGGAGCTGCGGGTACAGGGGATGTCCTCCGAGTACACCCTCGTCCTGGTGGACGGCGAGCGCGTGACGGGGCGGCTGGGGGGCGCCCTGGATTTCTCCCGGTTCTCCACGGAGGACATCGAGCAGGTCGAGATCATCCGCGGCCCGTCCTCGGTCCTCTACGGCAGCGACGCCGTGGCGGGCGTGGTCAACATCATCACCCGCAAGGCGCGGCGTCCCCTGGGAGCCACGGCGCAGGTCTCGCTCGGCAGCCTGTGGCAGTTGGAGGTGGACGGCTCCGTGGAGACACGGGGCGAGCGGGCGGGAATGCGGCTCAGTGGCGGTTTCCAACGCCGCGATGGCTACGACCTGACCCCTGACTCTCCCGCGACCACGGGCAGCTCGCTCGAAGGCTACCAGGCCTCCTTGCGCGGAGACCTGCGGGCCACGGAGTCGTTCCGGCTCGAGGCGAGCGCCGCGGCGTCCCGCCGGGTGCAGCGAGGCGTCGACGAGGGCGCGGCCAGCGCGCTGTTCGATCGCGCGAGTCAGAACGAGAGCTACGAGGCGACGCTGTCACCCTCGCTGGTCCTCTCTCCCACCGGCACGCTCCAGTTCTCCGGTCGCTACTCGCGCTTCCGCCATCGCTATGTGTTGGATCAACGCAACGCCTCCGTCCTGGATCAGGTGGAGGAGACGCACGAGCAGATGGCTCGGGTGGGCGTGCAGCTCGACCAGGGTCTGGCCCAGGTGCATCAGCTCGTGGTGGGCGTGGAGGCCATTGGCGAGACGCTCGACTCCGACCGGCTGGCGGGGGCGGGCCGGCGCGGCCGGGTCTCGCTCTACGGACAAGACTCCTGGAAGACGCCCCTGCCGGTGGCGCTCCACGTCGTGCCCGGCTTGCGGCTGGATGTGGACTCCGAGTTCGGAACGGTGCTGACGCCCCGGATCGCCGTGCGGCTGGCGCCGGTGGAGACACTCACGGTGCGCGCCAGCTATGGCCACGCGTTCCGGGCACCGAGCTTCCAGGAGCAGCTCATCGACTTCGAGAACCCGAGCGTGGGGTACGTGGTCGCGGGCAACCCCACGCTGCGACCCGAGCACTCCCGGGGCGCGACCCTGTCCGCGGAGTGGCGGCTCACGAGCCGCGGCCTGCTGTGGACGAACCTGTTCCGCAACGACCTCTCCGACATGATCTCCGTGGTGCAGGACGAGCACTCCCCCACCCTGCGCTTCACGTACGCCAACATCTCTCGCGCGACCGTGCAGGGCGCGGAGGTGGGGTGGAAGCAGCGGCTGCCCCTCGGGGCCTGGCTGGATGTGGGCTACACGCTCATCAGCGCGCGGGATATCGAGGAGGACAGACCCCT
Organism: Archangium violaceum; assembly: GCF_016887565.1. Taxonomy (NCBI): domain Bacteria; kingdom Pseudomonadati; phylum Myxococcota; class Myxococcia; order Myxococcales; family Archangiaceae; genus Archangium; species Archangium violaceum. The sequence continues at coordinate 4,991,622 of NZ_CP069396.1, read as the reverse complement.
CGAGGGACAGAGCACGCACCGGCTCACCACCCAGCTCGGGATGCGATACCGGCCCTGGAGGCTGGAGGCATCCCTCCAGGGAGCGCTGGTCGGCCCCCGCCCCTACTACCAGGATTCCGATGGGACGGATCGAACGGTCATGGCCCCCGCCTACGCGACCCTGGACGCACGACTCGCCTACGGCGTGCTGGAGACGGTCCGGGCGTTCGTCGCCGGCCGCAATCTGCTGAACGCGGGGGACTCGCAATACCTGCCCATCCAGCCTCGCGCCTTCCACGCGGGGCTCATCCTCGAATTGTGAGGGAGGACGCATGATGAAACGCATTGCCCTGGTGCTCTGCCTCGCCGCGTGCGGTGGAGACATCCAACCGGAGCCAGACCCCGACCCGGCGCCCATCGACGGCACGCCGACCGACTGGTTCCGCCACACGCCCCAGGCGGACGGAACAGTGACCACGGTCGTCGATGCAACCGATGGGGCCGCGTGGAGGGCCCTCGATCTCGATACGAGCCAGACCGTGGATGCCTCCACACAGGCCGCCTGGGATTTGTCCTTCCAGCGCTTCCACATCCGGACACGGGGGGGAGTCAACGGCACGGGAGGCGTCACGGTGACTGTGGTCGCGGACCCCTTCGAGTCGATCTCCACGGCGCCCGCCTCGGGCTACCGGGAGGATGTCGCGGACGGCGCGGACTCCGACAGCGAACCGGACAACGTCTTCGAAACGGAGGGGGGTTGGTACAGCTATGACGTGACCACCCACACGCTCTCGCCGCGCGCCCAGACCTATGTCATCCGGAGCGATGCGGGCCGGTACTTCAAGCTCCAGATACAGAGCTACTACGACCAGGCGGGCTCCCCCGCCATGCTCTCCTTCCGGTGGAAGCAGGTGGAGCCGCCGGTCCAATCCCAGACTCCCTAGAAAGACTTCTCATGAAGAACAATCTCTGGAAGACCACTCTCTTGACGTTCGCCCTGACGTTGGGCGCCTGCGGTACACCGGAGCCCGGGCCCCAGGCCGAGGCCCCACGGTGCGAGGCGAGTCCCGTGCGCTGCGCGGAGCAGAGCATCGACGCGTTGAGGCTGCTCACCACGGTGTCCACGGGGGAGATCCGTGAGGAAGGAACGACCCCGGGCGAGTTCCACACCTATGTGGATGCACGGGCGGAAGGGGCCACTCCCAAACAATCCTATACCTATACCCGCTTCACCCCCGAGGGGCTGAGCCGGGTGGAGGTGGATGATCAAGCGGCCCTCGCCTCGACGGATTGGGACATCGCCTTCCGCCGCTACAACATCCGGGTGAACAGCGGTGTGTCCGGCCCCTCGTGCATCGCGGTGGCCCAGACCCCGGCGGGCACGACCTTCGACTCGGTGAACGCGGTGGACTCCACCTGGGAGTTCCGCACCGAGAACTACTTCACCGAAAGCTGCGAGGTCATCTCCGGGGAGGCGACCCTCGGCTCACCCGAGACGCGGCTGGGCGGCTTCTGGACATACCAGGCCTGTCTGGCCATGACGGGCGACATCTTCGTGGTGCGTCTGGCGAATGGGCGGCATGTGAAGCTGGAGGTGACGCACTACTATGACCCGGCACCGCAGCAGACGTGCAATCAGACGGGCAAGGTGCCCCAGCCCAGCGGAGCGGCCCAGTTTCGCGTCAGGTGGGCCTTCCTGCCGTGAGGCTCTCCCTGTTGCTGCTCCTCATCCTGGGCGCCCGGTGCGGGGGTCCGGACGGCAATCCCCCGCATGAAGCGCTCGGGAGGGAGCTGGGAGCAGAACTCCAGGGAGGCCGACCCACCGAGGCCACGGCGGCTCCACCGCGCTTCGCGCCCGGCGAGCAGGTGGAATCGGTGGTGTCTCCCGGAGGCCTCTTCCGGCTCCACTTCTCTCGGAGTGGGGCCAACGCGGTCCCGGTGGCGGACGCGGATGGGAACGGCGTCCCGGACTCCGTCGACACCGTGGCACGTACCTATGACGCCGTGGCTGTCTTCTACTCGGGGATGGGCTACCGCCTGCCGCCCGGGGACTCCGGTGGGACTGGCGAGCACGGAGGAGACGAACGCTTCGACGTCTACCTGGTGGACTTCGCCGGACGGGCGGATGGGGCCTTCCGGGTGGAAGGATGTCTCACGGCGGACCTGGGTTGTAGCGGGTACATGCTCCAGGAGAACGACTTCGCCGGCTATGGCTATCCCTCCTACGAACACGCCGTGGCGACGTTGGCGAGCCATGAGTTCTTCCACGCCGTGCAGGCCGCCTACCGCACCGGCCTGGGACGCGTGGCGGAGGAAGGCACGGCGGTCTGGGCCTCCGAACAGTTCGAGCCCGAGCTGGACGACCTGGAGCGAGTCTCTCCGGCGTACCTGTCGCAGGCGGATCGCAGCCTGGTGGTGGATCCAGACGGACCGGCGCAGTCCTTCAGTTATGGAGCCTCGCTCTTCTTCCAATTCCTGAGCGAGCGCCTGGGAGAGGGAGTGGTGTTGTCGATGTGGGAGGAGAGCGTGCACGCGCCCTCCGCCCGCTGGCCGGCACTGCTGGAGACGGTCCTGCGCCGCGATTGGGGAATGGACTTCGACACCGCGTTCCGCGAGTTCGCGCAGTGGAACCTGGCCACGGGAGCGCGGGCGCGAGAAGGGAGTGGGTATGCACGAGGCGCGGACTACTCCGGTCTCGTTCTCGCGGCCAGGGACCTCCCGGTGGACGAGCCCTCGGTGCGGGTGGCGGCCGCCTCGACCCGCTACTTCGAGGTACCGGGCGGAACGGAGAGCGTCTCGGCGTCCTTCGACCCCAGGGAGGGCACGGAGAGCGCGGCGATCCACCTGCTGGTCGCGGCGGTGAACGAGCACGAGGTGCTGCGGGTCGTCCGTGCGGACGGGCCGGGAATCCTGTCCGCCCAGGTGTCCGCCCGGGATGCCACACACGTGGTGGTGGCGATGGTGAACGGGCGGCCGGAGGGAGACGGCCGGTATGGACGGCTGCGCATCTCCTCCATGACTCCGCACGAGGAACCCTCTGGTGGCTGCCAGACCGCCCCGGGGGCACTCCCCTGGGCACTGCTCCTGACCGCGACCGTATGGCGACGTTCCCCGAGGCGGCGCACGACCTGAGCTGATTGCTCTCCCAAGCTTCTACATTCCCCAAGCAACGGATTGGGGAGAGACTTTTGTAATTTCAAGAGCGCATTGTGGACGCTCCTGGGCTTCAATACGGGAATCGAGCTCGCGCAGCTCGCTCTCTTGTCTGTCGTCCTCCCCTGGCTCCTGCTCCTGGCCCGGACGCGTGCGTACCACGCGTTTCGCATCGGCGGCGCGCTCACCGCGGGTGTTCTCGCGTCCGGCTGGCTCCTCGAGCGCACGGCGGGACTTCCGAACCCGACCGGCCCCGCGGTGGCGTGGATGGAGCGCCACCCGCTCGTGCTCCTGATCGCCCTGGCATTCGCCGCGATTGCCGCGCGTGCGAGCGAGTCCAGATCCGCACCGAGAGACTCCACGCGGACGTCGGGGACGGAGGGCTCGGTATCCCGCTGAATGCCGTCACGTTGTGCGGGAACGCGCCGATTCCGCCTTGCCCATGAGCCACTGCAGTCCCGCGAGATGCTGTTGATCGTGGCTGCAGAGGTAGTGGATCAGCCCACGCACCGTCACCGGGCCGTAGCCCTCGAACGTTCCCGCGCGGGCAAGTTGCTCGTCGCTCAACGGCCTGAGCATCTCCACCGTCGCTCGGCGCGCCGCGCGGAACGCGGCAAATACGGCCGGGGGTTCCGCGGCGGCATAGTCGCGCTCCTTGACCAGGGCGTAGGTATCCAACGAGGCCAGCACCGGCCCGGTCTCGTTCAACAGCCGGCTGAAGCGCACGTGATAGCCGTCGAGCTCGATGTCACGCACGTGGCAGATCTGCTCCAGAGCAGTCAGGTTCTCGCTAGGACAACCCTCCCAGGAATCGGGTACCCAGCGCGTCAGTTCGCGCGGAAACGCGTGGTAGAATCCTTCCAGCCGCGAGGGAAACTCCGCCAATGCGGAAAGCGTCATGGCAATCATGTTCGTCCTGAGCTCTTCAGACCATGCCACATGTTCACGCGGATCGAGTGACATGAGGGCGCCAGTCGCTATCGTGTAGTCCATCCATGGACCGTAGGGCATGCGGCAGGCGTGCCCAGGAGCTCGATGGCGGAGCTCTCGTACAGGGTCACCATGTCCCGCACGTTGACGCCCGACAGCCCCTCCAGGCCGTACCGCATGCTCGGATGAAGGCGTGAGCGACGCTCCGTGAGGAAGCGCTGGAGGGTCCGCGTCACATCCTGCTCCGTTGGCGGCTTGTCTCCACCCAGCGCGGAGAGGGCGCGGCAGAGGGCGTCGAAATCCTCGCGGATTCGAGCCAGTCCGGCCTTGCGCTCGGCCGCCGTGGTGCTGAAGCGCGCCTGGAGCTCCACCCTCACCCACTCGCCCTGACGGGCGGGAAATGCGGGAAAGCTCCAGGAGCGCACGAGCATCCGGGCGCAGGGTCTGTCCAGATAGAGGCCTTCCACGCGCGGTCCGTTTCCGCCGCGCGCGTCCTCTCGCACCTTGCCGTCGCGCCCCACCTCGAAGCTCAGCAAGACCCGATCATCCACATCGGGAGGAGGGTTCCAAGGAGTGTTTTCCTTGGGGCTTTCCTCGGTGAGCAGACGCATGCAGGAGGCCAGCGCCTGCCGCTGCTGGTCGAAGACGCGCTTGACCGCTTCGGGAGAGAGGCCGGGGGAGGTCTCCACCTGGCTGGCGGGGGAGACCTCGGCCGCGTGAGCGACGGGGATCAAAAGGCAGAGAGCCAGAGCGGACCACCCTGGGACGATGCGAGGCGTGTGAAAGTGCATGCGGTGCGTCCTAGCAGAAACGCGCTCGCGACTCACCGCCTATTGACACTACCCGGCCTCCGAGCACGCATTCAAATCCACATCGCTGTACACCCCTTTGCGATACATATAGGATTCGATGAATTCAAAACTACGATTCACGATCCGGGTGATATACAATTCGAGCCCCTCGGACGGCGTCCCCTTGACACCCAGGGCCACGGTTTCGAAGGTGAAGTCACCGGTCTGCGGGTTGTTCACGACGTATACCAGCCCATAGGTGAAGTGGCACCCGCCCACGAGATTCGACCCTGACACGCGCACACGCGAGCCATCCGGACACGCCGCGGGCATGTATCCCGCTGCTACCAACTCCGTCATGTTGACCGCGTAGGCATTGTTCTGCGCCAGGATGGACTGTTGCTTCTCGACCAGCGCTTTCAACTCACGAATGCCTTCGCATTCGAGGCTCCCGAGGTTGACCGATTGGTCCTCCGCCAACGCGGGGAGCGCCCACGAGAAGGACAACCCGACGACGACAGAAAACGAGCGCATTGCACTACGTAGCATGGAGATCCTCCCTTTCCGCTTTCTTTCTGTCGAGGGTAGAGAGTCACACCTCGGAAAAGAACACTCGAAAGTCCAGGAAAATACTCACCTGAAAGAGGGAACGAGCGTTCACCCTTCCGAGGCATCAGACGGCGGAACCGCAGGTGGAGGCGGCGGGATACGCATCCCCCCTGCCGCTGAAGCGCCCCTTCATCCGCCCCTTGCGGTTGCTCTCCCTGCCACCGAGGAGATTATTCGCCATCCTTATGGAAGAGATGCATGTGAATGAATTCCGCACGCTCCGAGCGTGTTGGGATTGGTCGGGTCATCCCACGACACGACACTGCCCATGAGCCAGCACCTTCCTGTGGATCTCTCCATTCCACCCAAGACGCGCCCGTACGAGGAGGCACACGCCCCGCTGTCCATACTCCCGGATGACATCTTCGCGGGCGGCGGAGAGATGGGGGCCAGCATGCGAGCCATTGATTGGGCGGCCACGTCACTTGGGCCCGTGGAGAGCTGGTCCCAACCGCTGCGCAGCGCGGTGAGCCTCAGCCTCGCCTCGCGCTTTCCCATCCTCCTCTTTTACGGGCCGGAGCTGCTCATCCTCTACAACGACGCCAGCATTCCCATCTTCGGGCGCAAACACCCCGAGGCCCTGGGCCGGCCGAGCCGCGAGGTGTGGCCGGAGATCTGGCACATCATCGGGCCCATGCTGGAAGGAGTCCTCACCACGGGTCAGGCCACGTGGTCGGACGATCTGCAGCTCGTCCTCGATCGGGCCGGCTACCTGGAGGAGACGTACTTCACTTTCTCCTATAGCCCCATTGGCCTCGAGACGGGCCGGGTAGACGGCATCTTCGCCGCGGTGAACTTCAGCACCGAGCACGTCATTGGTGAGCGGAGGTTGCGCACTCTGCGCGAGCTCGCCGAGCACGTCGGCGATGCCCGCTCGCCCGAGGAGGCCTGTCGGCAGGCCGCGCGCACCTTCTCGGCCAACCCGGCGGACGTGCCCTTCACGCTGATGTACCAACTGGACGAGCGGCGCACCCAGGCCTCCCTGATAGGTGCGTCGGGGCTGGAGGAAGGCGGGGCGGCGAGCCCCCGGAAGGTGCGCCTCGAAGAAGCAGGTGCCCACGGCTGGCCGCTGGCACGCGTGGTGGCCACGGGGCGCATGGAGGTGGTCCCCCACGTGCGCGAGCTCTTCGGAAATCTGCCGGGAGGCGCCTGGGACGAGTCACCGCACTCGGCGGTGCTGCTGCCCATCTCGCAGCCCGGACAGAAGGAGCCCTACGGCGTGCTGGTGGCGGGCGTGTCTCCGCGCCGCAGGCTGGACGAGTCCTACCGGGGCTTCTTGGAGCTGGCCACCGAACACGTGGCCTCCGCCGTCGCCAACGCACAAGCCTACGAAGCCGAGCGCCGCCGTGCCGAGCAACTCGCCGAGCTGAACCGGGCGAAGACGACCTTCTTCTCCAACATCTCCCATGAGTTCCGCACTCCCCTCTCGCTGATGCTCGCCACCCTGGAGGACGCGCTGGCCTCTCCCCAGAAGTGCCTGGCCAGTGAGGAGCTATCCCATGTGCACCGCAACGGTGTGCGCCTGCTCAAGCTCGTCAACACGTTGCTGGACTTCAGCCGCATCGAAGCGGGCCGCATGCAGGCGTCCTATGTCTCCACGGACCTGTCCACCCTCACCGCCGACCTGGCCAGCACCTTCCGCTCGGCGATGGAGCGCGCCGGGTTGAGGCTGGTGGTGGACTGCCCGCCCCTGCCTGCCCCCACCTGGGTGGACCCGGAGCTGTGGGAGAAGATCGTCCTCAACCTCATCTCCAACGCCTTCAAGTTCACCTTCGAGGGCGAGGTGGAGGTGGCCCTGCGGTGGCGGGGCCCGTACGTGGAGCTGACCGTGCGCGACACGGGCACGGGCATCACCCCCGAGGAGCTGCCGCGCATCTTCGAGCGCTTCCACCGCGTGGAGGGCGCGCGAGGGCGATCCTTCGAGGGAACGGGCATCGGACTGGCGCTGGTGCAGGAGCTGGTGAAGCTGCACGGTGGCACCGTGAGGGTCCAGAGCGAGCTGGATCGGGGCACCACCTTCACCGTGAGCATTCCCACGGGAAACGCGCACCTGCCACCCGAGCGGCTCGGGACGGCAAGGGCATTGGTCTCTACCGCAGTGGGAGCCAGCCCCTTCCTCCAGGAAACCGCCGGGTGGACGGAGGCGGCTCCATCCCCCGCGGCCGTGTGCACGCCTTCCGTCACAACCGTCCCGAGAGCCGCGGCCCCCCTGCCGTGTTCCGTTCCGCGCGAGGCCCGCATCCTGCTCGCCGACGACAACGCGGACATGTGCTCCTACACGGAGCGGTTGCTGCGCGCGCAGGGCTGGGAAGTGGAGGCGGTGAGAGACGGAGCCGCAGCGTTCGAGGCGGCCCTCGCCCGCCCGCCGGACCTCGTGCTCAGCGACGTGATGATGCCTCGGCTGGACGGCTTCGGCCTGTTGCGTGCCCTGCGCGAGGACTCGCGCACCCACACGGTGCCCATCATCCTGCTGTCCGCCCGCGCGGGCGAGGAAGCCACGGTGGAGGGACTGGGCGCTGGCGCGGACGACTACCTCACCAAGCCCTTCAGCGCACGCGAGCTGGTGGCCCGCGTGGGTGCCGCGCTCACCATCGCCCGGATGCGCCAGGAAGCACTCCGCCGCGAGCAGCAGTACGTGGCCGAGATGGAGGCCAAGCAGCGGCTGCTGGACTCGGTGCTCCAGCAGATGCCCGCCGGCTTCATCCTCACCGAGCCGTCGGGCCGGATGACATTTCACAACCATCAGATGGAGGGGATGATGCGCGGCCCTCTGTTCACCACCAACTCCCTGGAGGAGTTCATCCACTATCGCGGCTTCCATCTGGACGGCCGCCCCATTCGGCCCGAGGAGTGGCCCCTGGCGCGCTCGCTGCTCCACGGAGAGGAGTTGGTGGACCAGGAGCTGCTCATGGTGCGGCAAGACGGAACGCAAGCACTGTGGCGGGTGAGAACCAGTCCGATCCGGGACCACGAGAACCGCATCATCGCGGGGGTCGCCATCTGCCAGGATGTGACGCAGCAGAAGGAACAGGAAGCGGAACTGCGCCGCCGCGTGGAGTTCGAGCAACAAATCGTCGGCATCGTCAGCCACGACCTGCGCAACCCCATCAACGCCATCACCCTGGCCGCCCGAACGCTGCTGTGGCGCGAGGGGCTCGACGCGCGAGCCGTGAAGTCCGCCAATCGCATCCTCTCCTCCGCGGAGCGTGCCACGCGGATGATCCGCGATCTGCTCGACTTCACCCAGGCCCGCCTGGGCGGAGGCATCCCGCTGGAGCGCCGGCCCACGGACCTGCGGCTGCTCGTGCAGCAGGTGCTGGAAGAGGTGGGAGTGGCCTGGCCGGAGCGACGCATCGAGGTGAGCCAGCGCGGCAACACCTGGGGCGAGTGGGACTCGGACCGGATGGCCCAGGTGGTGTCCAACCTGGTGACCAACGCCCTCAAGTACAGCCCCACGGATACGCCCGTGCGCGTGGACCTGTGCGCCGAAGGCGAGGCCGCGGTGCTGTCGGTCCACAACGAGGGCGCGCCCATCCCGCCCGACCTCATCCCCCGCCTCTTCGAGCCGCTCCAGCGTGGCGCCCGGGAAATGGACCGGGCGAGCCGCAGCATCGGCCTCGGTCTGTACATCGTGAAGCACCTGGTGGAGGAACACGGAGGCACCGTGTCCGCGCAGTCGAGTCAGGGCAGGGGAACGACCTTCATCGTGCGGCTGCCCCGCGAGCCACCCCCGCACTGATGTCCACGCGACTCACCGCGAGTGAATGCCCGGCCGATGGTGGGCCAGAGACGAATGGGGGCCCTGTTGACCTGTGCCTGGTGTGGAGGCAGGCGCCGGGTATACCAGCAGGGCCGCCCGCTCCGCCCTCAGCGAGAGGCCGCATGCATCGAGAGGCGCCCGGTGGCGAGCACGCCCTCACGCAACCCGGCGGCAGTGCAGGGCTTCACTCCCGGGTGGGTGGGGAGGTCCACCTCCGGACGGCGCCGGTTCTCCGGATTGAGGCATACCGCACCCTGGGGTCCCCAGACGGCCTCCAGGTGCTCGAGCCGGGCGCCCTTGCCCTGGATTCCATACGCATCCTGGACGAGGATCCGGGTGCCGTTGCGGGTGTAGCTGGCGAAGTCACCCTGGCCGACGAAGTACGCGGCGCGCTTGGCGTGCAGGCAGGAAGCAAAGAGGTCCTCGCGTACGCGTCCCGGCTGCTCGGAAGGCGAGTCCCACGGCTTGTACCCCCACAGCATGCAGGTCGCGATAGCGCCCGAGCCTCACCTGCTTCGCCGCCGCGGTGGTCATTCGTACTCGTACTCGATGGCCAGGCGTGGCCAGTTCGTCGAGGTCGAGTTCTCGCGCGTGTAGATGGTCACGTAGTCATCGGTGGTGTCGGTGGAGACGTCCGTGCCGAACCGCAGGCGGAACTGCGAGCGCAGGCCGCGGACCGTGCGGTAGGCCCAGTCATCCATCACCTTGCGCGTCACCACCAGGGACTTCTGGCCAATCGCAGTGACGGAAAGCGATTCCTGATCGTCGAAGGTCCCGCAGGAGATGCGGTCGCCGATCTGGCGGCAATAGAACGTCTTGATGACGGGCGTGTTGAAGTCGTCCCTGTCGAGCGCGGTGCCATAATCCACGCTCTGCACCCAGAAGGTGCCCAACTCGGTGTCGGGCGCGCCGACCTTGGCCGCCTGGTACAGGTAGAGGGTGGCGCTGTTGATGCGGGCCACCGTCCCCGGAAGCTCGCCAAGGTTGAAGCTGTAGAAGCCCCTCATGAACTTGCCGGAGAAGGTGTCGCCGAGCGCCGTGATGGTACCCGTGCTGGAGACCACCCCGTCGCTGTTCACGTAGCCGTCCAGGGCGGCCACGCTGTAGAGGGACGCGGTGCCCAGGTAGGCCACCCGGAACGAGCGGCCGACGTCGGCCGTCAGGGTATTGCCCGCGAGATCCTTCGCCGTGTTGCTCACCGTCCAGGACACCTGCGTGCCGTAGGAGAAGTCGTTGTCCGGGTCGAAGGTCATCGCCGTGCCCTCGGTGTTCCAGCTGAAGTAGCCCGCGTTGTAGCCGGAGGGGCTGGTGATGGCGAAGGCCGTCTGTGCCGAGACCTTGTTCATGGGCTCGGAGAAGACCACGGTGATGCTGTCGGAGCGGGCCGCGCCCCTGGCTCCATTGGCCGGGGTGGAGTCGGTGACGGTGGGCGGAGTGGTGTCAGGAGCCGAGGCGGTCTGGAACGAGAAGCTGTAATCCGAGGCCAGCGTGTTGCCCGCCGGGTCCTTCGCCCCGGTGCCGAGCGTCACGGTGTACGGGGTGCTGTAGCTCAGCGGCGAAGCGGGGGCGCAGGTGACGAGGGTGCTGGCGGTGTTCCACGAGAAGGCGCAGGTGACGGAGGGGCTCACGTTGAACGCGTTCTCCACCGCGAGCCGGTTCATGCTCTCCGAGAAGGACAACGAGATGCTGGTGGAGGTGCTCACGCTGGTGGCGCCATTGACCGGAGAGCTGGAGGACACGGTGGGCCGGGTGGTGTCCGGCGGGGTAGCGGTGGTGAAGGAGAAGGCCGTCGTGCCACCGAGCGCGTTGCCGGCCAGGTCCTTGCCGCTGACCGTCACCGTGTACTGGGTGCCGTAGGCCAGGCCCGCCGCTGGAGGCAGCACGGTGAGGATCGTGCTGGCCGCGTCCCACGAGAGCTGGATGTCCGCCGCCGGAGAGATGTCCACCTTGAAGGTGCCAGTGTCCAGGGCCTCGGAGAAGGTCAGGGTGAGCGCCGCCGTGGGGTCCACGTTGGTGGCCCCCGGCGCGGGCGTGGTGCCGCGGAGGGTGGGCGCGGTGGTATCGGGCACCTCGGTGGTGAAGTTGAAGGTGGTGGTCCCCGTCAGGCTGTTGCCAGCCACGTCCTTGCCCGACACGGTCAGGACGTAGGTGGTGCCTGGCGAGAGCTCCGCCAGGGGGGTCAGGCTGACTCCGGTGTCATCCGTGTTCCAGCTCGCGCTGCCGAGGCTCACCGTGGGGCTCAGCTCCACCCGCACCGACTGGGTGTCCATCGGCTCGGAGAAGGTCACGAGGATGGCGCTTCCCCGTGGCACTCCGGTCGCGCCGTTGCCCGGCGAGGTGGAGCGAACGGTGGGCGCCTGGGTGTCCTGAGAGCCACCGGCATCCGGCGGGGTGCCCGCATCCGGCGAGGTGTCACCGGCATCCGGCGGAGTGCCCGCATCCGGCGAGGTGTCACCGGCATCCAGCGAGGTGCCCGCATCCGGCGGGGTGCCCGCATCCTGCTCGGCATCGGGATCACCACCACAGGCCGCCAGCGCCGCGGCGAAGAGGACGAGCAATGCTGCACGTCGGAACATATTGCCTCCCTGTTCATGCACGGCGGGCATGGGACACTGACCGCCGTGTCCCCCCTCTCCGCATGCGGAGGCTTTTAGCTTGATTGATTGGTGAGCGGCCAGCCGGGCAGGCCGTTCACTCCTCCCAGCGGAGGACGAGCTTGCCCACGATCTCGTTACGCGCCATCCGGGAGAGGGCTTCGCGTATGGGGTACACGGCGTCGACGACGGGCATGAGCGCTCCGGAGCGGGGCGAACAGGCGGCGGCGATCAATCGAGGCCCTTGCGTCCACGGAAGCGCTGTCGAAGGAAGCGTCGGGCGTGGCCGTCGGCAATCAGCCGCTGCGCTTTGCGCACCACCGCCTGAGCCTCCTCCAGTGTGATCCGGTCCTCGACGAGGGAGCCCGCGAGCAAGCACTGGTACGCGGCGCAGCTCGACGGACGGTCTTTGTAGATCTGGCAGTCACGGCCCTTGAGCGCTGGGCACCGCTGCGCAAGCACCTCCTTCCCACTCCCCCGCTGCTGCGTGGGAATACCGAGGGCGCGCAGACGCTCCAGCTCGTCCGCCTCAAGCCCCACGTGGCTGAAGAGGCTGCCATCGCAGCACAGGCCGCAGCCGCGGCAGAGGATCGAGAGCGGAGATTCGGGTGTGCCAGGAGTCGTCACGCAACTCATATAGCCACGACCCCACCAAGCCACCCGTGCGCGCGAGGGGGCAGGCGAGGGCTGGCCCGGGGGGCTCGGCCGAAAGGGTGTCTCCGAGAGGGTTCTCAAAGAGAAGGATTCGCCATGCCGGACGTCCGCCACTACGCCATCATCGAGGCGCCTTCGAACCTGGGGCTGAAGCCGACGGGTGTGGAGACACTCCCGGCGCGGTTGCTCGGCCACGGACTGGCGGAGCGCCTGGAGGCCCGCCGGGCAGGCCGGCTCGACGTCCCACCTTACAGCTTCGAGCGCGATCCGGAGACCCGGACCCTCAACGCCCAGGCGATCGCCGAGTGGTCGCCGAAGCTGGCCGACGCGGTGGAAGGGGTGATCGCCGCCGGCGAGTTCCCGGTGGTCCTGGGCGGCGACTGCTCCATGGTGCTTGGGCCCACCCTCGCGCTGAAGCGTCGCGGACGTTACGGCCTGCTGTTCATCGACGGACACGCGGACTTCTACCAGCCCGAGGTAAACCCCAACGGCGAGGCGGCCTCCATGGACCTCGCCTTCGCCACCGGCCACGGCCCCGCGCTCCTGGCCGACCTCGAAGGGCGCGGGCCCCTGGTGCGCGACGAGGACGCCTTCCTCTTCGGCTTCCGGGACGCCGACGAGCAGGCCGAGTACGGCAGCCAGCCCTTGCCGCCCGGGCTCCGCGCATTCGACCTGGCGACGGTGCGGCGCATGGGCGTCGAGACAGCGGCCCTGGCCGCTGTGGAGCACCTGACGCGCGACGGCCTGGACGGGTTCTTCATCCACCTGGACGCCGACAGCCTCGACGATGAGCTCATGCCGGCTGTGGACTACCACCTCGCGGGCGGCCTCTCCTGGGACGAGCTGACGACGACACTCCGGGTGGCCATCGCCAGCGGCAAGGCGATGGGGCTGGAGGTGGCCATCTACAATCCCAAGCTCGACGAGGACGGATCCGCCGGCCGCGGCCTCGCGGATGCCCTGACCGAGGCGCTGGGGACCTCGGCACCCAGTTCCTCGGCCTCGCCTGGCTACGACGCCATGGAGGTGGAGTCGCTGGTGTCCAACCTCCGAGCGACCCGGGGCTCGTAGCGAACGCCCCCTCGCGACACCACTGGCCACGGCGTGGACGCCGCGACTGGATTGGCCCTACTTCTTCGCGGCCACCTGCTCGCGCAGGCGATGCTCGGCCGCCCGCAAGTCTCCGGACGGATCGCTGGGAGCGAAGTCCTCCGTCTCGAACACCGGGCGCAGTTCGATCATCTCGCCACCAGCGGCGGGGCAGCGCTTCATCCACTCCACCGCCTCTTCCTTGGACTTCACCTGGATGATCCAGAAGCCGCCAATGAGCTCCTTGGCCTCGGTGAAGGGGCCGTCGCTGACCTGGGGCTTGCCACCGGCGGGGAACCTGATGCGCACTCCCTGCGAGCTCGGCTTGAGGCCCTCGCCGCCAAGCAGCACTCCGGCCTTCACCAGCTCCTCGTTGAACTTCCCCATCTCGGCGAGGGTCTTCTCGTCCGGCAGAACGCCCGCCTCGGCCTGGGGGCCCGGGTACATGATCACCATGAAGCGCATCGTCGACTCTCCTGTGGTTTGGGGAAGCGGAGCTTCCTTCTACCCATACGTCGAACGAGGGCTGGCGAAATCAACACGCCCCTCAAATTTCCACCCGACATCGCCAAGCGCCTGAATTTCCAGGCATATTTCCTCACACCACCGGAGTCCGGTCGGCGCGGGACAGGTGGTCCTCACCGCCCCTGGCGAATTTCCGGACCCATTCCTCGAGCCAGTCCGCGTGGCCCGAGGCGGCGGGACCGAAATCCCCGCCGATCCGGCCTGAATCCCCGCTCTCCCGTGGCGGACTCTCCCGGCGCATCTTCCCCCTCGTAGCGCCCGCTTGCCGCGGGCCCCTGGAGGAAACGCCATGACGCACTCCCACCCGCCCCACGTCCACATCGTGCCGGGCTTTGGCGCCGACCGCGCCGCCCACTACGACGCCCAGGCCGCCATCAGCCTCCCCGGCGCCCAGGCGCTGTACGAGGTGGGCGTCAGCGCTCTCGCGAGCCAGCTGGACGGCCAGGACGCGGCATCCCTGCTCTTCGTGGGCATGGGCACGGGCGCGGAGTTGATGCCCTACCTCCGCTTCGACGTGCCGGGCTGGCGCTTCACGGGCGTCGATCCCTCCGACGCCATGCTCGCGGTCGCCCGGAAGCGCCTGGAGGCCGAGGGGCTGCTCTCCCGGACGCATCTGCACGTCGGGGAGCTGCACACCCTGCCCCCCCGGCCTCCGTTCGACGGCGCGCAGATGATGGGGGTGCTGCACCATGTGCAGGGACATGAGGCCCGGCTCGAGCTGCTGCGCGAGGTGGCCCGGCGGCTCAAGCCCGGGGCGCCCTTCGTCGTGGGCTGCCGCATCGGCAAGGACCCCGTGCTGACGAACGTGGAGTTCCGGCGATGGCGCGCGTATGGAACCCCCCCGGACGAGCTGGAGCGCCGCCGCCAGGCCTTCTCGACGCTACAGCCCGTCGAGTCCGATGCCGCCCTGTTCGCGATGCTCGCCCAGGCCGGAATGGTGGCGCCGCGTCCGATCTTCGTCTCGCTTCAGTTCAAGGTCTTCCTCGCGCGCTACGAGCCCGAGGCCGTGCCCCCAAGCAGGTGACCTCCCATGCACCATGGCCGTCACACTTCTTTCGGGCCTCGTCTATCTGAGTGAAGGAAAACGAAGCTTCGAGAAAAGAAGTACACCATGGTGAAGTTCCTGAAAGCCAAGGCCAGCGCCGCCGCACTGGGCGTCAGCTTGTTCGGTGCCATTGTCACCAGCCCAGCCGCCCACGGCACCGCCGCGGTCGATGGCGGTGCGAGTGTCGGCGTTCCCGCGGTACTCGCTGCCACCCTCGCGCCCTTCGACCCGGCCATGGCTCAGGCGCCCACCATCGAACCCAACCCCAAGAACGTCGACTACCCGGTGCCCACGGTCGGGGCGGTGTACTTCGTCTCGAACAACGGTGACGACGCCGCCAACGGGCGTTCGGATGCCACGCCGTTCAAGACCCTGGGCCGAGCGCTGACCGCGGCCAAGGCGGGCCCCCGACCGGCGACCGTCGTCCTGCTGGCCGGCATCTACGAAGAAGGGGCCGCGGCGGCGGGCCCGACCGGCGCCTACAAAATCGAATTCCCCGTCACGATCCAGCCCTACCACAGAGATAAGGTCTGGATGAAGGGCAGTGTCGTGGTCACGGGCTGGGCCTCGGTCGGGACCAACCTCTGGCGCCACACAGGGTGGACCACCCGCTTCTGCCAGCGACCGACCGACGGCCGCAGCGACCGGTTCTGCAAGAACCCGTCACTGAACAACCCGACCTATCCCATGGCCGGTGCCCAGGACATGGTGTTCCGCGATGATCGACCGCTGCGCCAGGTGGCGACCCTCGCCGAGGTGGGCCCCGGTCGGTTCTTCGTCGACACCTCGCTCGGACACCTCTACATCGGTGACTCGCCGACCGGTGCCAGGATCGAGGCATCGAATCGCGACCTGGCCCTGCACGTCTCGGGCTGGGATCCGGGAACCGGCGGTAGCGGAACCGTCATCCAGGGGCTCGGGTTCAAGCACTACGCCACCGAGGAGCAGACGGCGAAGCAGTCGACGGAGCGCCCGCCGAAGGGAGGCGTCGTGCTGCTCGACAACGTCTCGAACACCCGGGTGGAGAACAACACCATCACGCAGTCCGCTTCCACCGCCCTCACCGCGGTGAAGGCCACCGGCGCGGTGATCCGCGACAACGTGCTCGCGGAGAACGGCTATGTCGGCGCCAACATCACCGGTACCACCGGCGGGCTGACCTTCGACGGCAACCGCGTCTTCCGCAACAACACCGAGGGTCTGCACGACACCCTGACCGGTGGCGAGGCCGAGGGCGCCGCCGGGGTCAAGATCACCTCCACTTCGCCGTTGACCGTTCGGGACAACATCTTCGACCACAACGACGGCAGCGGTTTCTGGTGTGACCTGGATTGCGCCAACGCCACCATCACCCGCAATGTCAGTCGCAACAACATCGGGAACGGCATCTTCTACGAGGTCTCGCAGCGGGCGATCATCGCCTCCAACGTGCTGACCGGCAACACCGAAGCCGGGTTGTCCATCGGCGGGGCGGACGGGGTGCAGATCTACAACAACACGTTGTACGGCAACTCCGACACGCGACCCGGTGAGTTGTTCGGCGCCGAGTTGGTCGTGTTCGACCTGCAACGACCCGGTTGCCCCCAGGCGGGGTGCGTCGAGCGGTGGCGGACCCGCAACATCGTGATCAGGAACAACCTCACCGGAGGAGCGGGCTCGAGGCGGCTGTTCAACTCCTCCACGGGCGTCTCGAACCCGGCAGCTCGGGTGCCCGCCGACACCTTCATCACCGCCATGGATCACAACGGCTACCACCGGTCGACCGCCGCCGGCGGCCCGCCCACGCCGACAACGTTCGCCGGATGGCTGCACCCCCGCCCGACGGCCCAGGGTGGCCCCTTCCACGTCGACCACGCCAGTCTGGCGTCGGTGCAGGCTTTCACCGCGGCCGAAGATCACAGCCTGGCGTTCGATCAGGCGGCGGACCCCTTCTTCGTCGACGCGGCGAACGGCGACTTCTCCTTGCTGGCCAGTAGCCCGGCCCGGGCAAGCGGGGACCCGCTGCCGCCCGCTGTCGCCGCCGCCATCGGCGTGCCCGCTGACCCGGCACCCGTCGACCGGGGCGCGTTGGCGTGGCCGACGCTGCAACTGCGAGCACCGGCCTACGGGTCGACGATCCGTGGCCCGGCCGTGGCCCTGGCCACCAACGTGCCGGACCCGGCGAGGGTGACCAGCGTCGAGTACCACGTCAACCGGGTCGGCTCCATGACGACGACGAAGGTGGGCTCGACGGTCAACCGGGGGTTCGGATACGCCTTCGTCTGGAACACGACCACCGTGGCCGACGGCCCGTATGAGATCCGAGCCCATGTCGTCAGGGTGGTGGGCACGACCCGCACGGTCGTCAAGAGCCCGCCCATCATTGTCACGGTGCGCAACGGGTGACCGCCCACGCCGGAAGCCTACGACCGGAGAGGGGGGTCAAAGGATTCGCGCGACACGACCCGGCACTCGCAACCCCACCTGACCGGAGAGCCGCTCCAAGGCCTCCGACACGGCGCTGGGAGGATACGCCCCATACCCCAGCACGAGCGCCGGAGGCATGCGTCGGCGCATCGTGAACCGCGAGAGCGGGAACACGTCCACGTCGACCCGAGCCGCGGCCCGCGCGACCTCCCGGTCATCCCATCCGCGCTCCAACCAACCCAGGATGTGACTCCCCGCATCAGGAACATCCACCCGGAGGCGCGCTCCGAACAGGCGCCCCACCGCCGAGAGCAGATGGTCACGCCGCTCGAGCGTCGAGGCACGAAGTCGTCTCAGGTGACGCGCGAACTGACCGCTCTCGAGGAACTCCGCGAATGCGAGCTGGGTGAGGTACGGCGAGTGACGATCCACGAGAACACGCACCGCGGCGAAGGCATCGACGAGCTGCTCGGGCACGACGACGTACCCCAGACGCAAGCCTGGGAGGAAGACCCGGCTGAACGTGCCGACATAGAGAACCCGGTGTGACGCATCCAACGCGGCGAGTGCGGCCACGGGGCGGCCTTCGAATCGGTACTCGCTCTCGTAATCATCTTCCACGATCCAGCGCCGCCTCTCCCGCGCCCACGCCAGGAGCTCGAGACGCCGCGACAGCGAGAGCCGGACGCCCAGGGGAAATTGATGCGATGGCGAGACGAACGCCACGGCCGCGTCCGGAGCGCGAGCCCGTCCAATCCCGACGCACAGCCCATCACCATCCACGGGGACCGGCACCGCGCTGCCTCCATTCGCCAGGAGCGCACCTCGGATGCCCGGGAAACCGGGATCCTCGACCCACGCCGTCGCGCCGGGCTCGATGAGCACGCGGGCACAGAGATCGAAACCCGCCTGGGAGCCCGCTGTCACGAAGACCTGGTCTACATGGGCGCGTACACCACGCACGGCACAGACATGCTCGAGGATGGCCTCCCGAAGCCCGCGCGTTCCCTGCGGCTCACCATAGACGAGATCACGCCTCGTCGCGCGCCGGGCGGCACGCGCCACCGCCCGAGCCCAGTCCTCCAGAGGAAAAAGATCGAGCGGTGGAAGACCCGCCCGAAAAGGACGGGGGCCTCCGTCATACGACAGCAACGCCCCGCGGCCTGAATGGAGCAGGCGGCGCGCACGGGTGGAGATCCTCGGAGGTTCCCGGTCCACCCGCCGCGCGGGCGCGTGAGCCTCCACGTTCATGCGAGCCTCGGGAGGAACGGCGACGACCCTCGGAGCACGGCGAGCCTCGATCTCGACGTACCCCTCGTCAGCGAGTGCGTTGTACGCGGTGACGACGGTGATCCTCGCCACGCGCAGCTCGCGAGCGAGAAGCCTCGCGGATGGCAGCCTGGCGCCACCGGGAAGCTCGCCGCTGAGGATTCGCGCTCGAAGCTCTCCGACGATCTGCTTCTGGAGAGGCGCATCCCGCCGCAGCGTCACGAGCGGGTGTGAGACATCGGCTCGACCGTTTCGCATCTGGCTCCATGCTTCGTGCGGTTTCTGGCCCTATGGATGGGTCCAGGCAGGATGCTATCAGGGCGGCATGCAACACCTACCGGTCCGACACCGTGAATTCTTGACCTCCGCACTGGGTGCCTGGCGGGCCAACCCCGGAATCCTGGGGGTCCTGGCCGGTGGCTCGTACCTCAGCCGGAACATGGACGAGTTCTCCGACCTGGATCTCATCCTCGTTGTCTCGGACGAGCTGCGGGCCGCCATCGAGCAGGAGCGCATCGCGATCGCCCGCGCCGCGGGTCCCCTCCTTCAGGGATTCACGGGGGAGCACGTTGGCGAGCCCCGCCTGCTGATCTGCCTCTACGGCCCGCCGCTGCTTCATGTCGATCTGAAGTTCATCTCCGTCTCCGAGCTCGGCTCCCGCATCGAGGAGCCGGAGGTCCTCTTCGAGCGTGCTGGCATCATCACAGAGCGGCTGGGCTCGACACGGGCGAGTCCTCTGGGAACGCCGTCGGCGCAATGGATCGAAGACCGCATCTGGGTGTGGATCCACTACGGCATCGACAAGATCCGGCGCGGAGAGCTCTTCGAGTGCCTGGACATGCTGGCGTTTCTGCGGGCCCAGGCCCTGGCTCCGCTGATACGGCTCATTGACGGTGGCGTGTGGCGCGGGGTACGGCGGCTCGAAGCCTCACGCCATGCGCCGGCGCTCTCGCGGGTCTGTGCGCGCCACGACGCGGAAGAGTGTCTTCGCGCGATGGCCGCCGCGGTCGATGTCTACACCGCGCTGCGGAGTCAGCTCCAGGAGTCGGACAGACCTCGGCACTCACCGGCGGAGCCTGACGTCCGCGCATACCTGGCGGAGGTGTGCGCAGCAGGGGCGCATTGCCGTTGAGCACGAGGTCTAAAGCCTCTCCGGGGTTGCGGGAACCCTGACAAAACCGCTCACAGGAGTGGGACTCCCCGCTGCTCGCGAGCAAGCCGCTTCCGCTTGGGAAATGGCCCACGCCGCATTGATGAGGCCCACGTGGCTGAAGGCGAGAGGAAAGTTGCCCAGCAGCTCGCGCTGGCTCGGGTGCACCTCTTCGGCCAGCAAGCCGACGTCATTGATGAAGGAGGCGGCCCGTGCGAAGGCGTCACGGGCCCGCTCCACCTCGCCGGCCAGCGCCCAGGCGTGGGCGAGCCAGAACGTACAGAGGATGAAGGGACCCTCCGCCCCCTCGACGCCATCCTCGTTCACGTAGCGGTAGACGAGGCCCCGGGAGTCGGTGAGCCGTGTTGCCACGGCCTCGAGGGTGGCGAGCATGCGCGGATGTCTGGCGGGGAGAAAGCCCACCACCGGCATGAGGAGGACGGAGGCGTCGAGCGCCTCGCTGCCAAAGGCTTGCGTGAACGCGTTGGCGCGAGCGTTCCAGCCGCGCGTCAGGATCGCCTGCCGCACTTCCTCCTGGGCCTTCCGCCACGTGCGTGCCTCGGCCTCCGCGCGCAGTCGGGGTGCCAGCTGGACGGCCCTGTCCAGCGCCACCCAGCACATGAGCTTGGAATGGAGGAAGGCGCGCGGCTGTCCCCTCACCTCCCAGATGCCGCGGTCGTCCTCCCGCCAGTGGGCGGCGGCCCAGTGGGCCACCTCCACCAACAACTGGCGCACGTCCTCGTCCATGTCCTCCAGTTGCTCCTGGAGACGGTGGGCCGCGCCCAGCAGCTCTCCCGCCACATCCAGCTGGCGCTGGTCCCACGCGCCATTTCCCACTCGGACGGGACGGCTGCCATGCCAGCCCGACAAGTGGGACAGCACCTGCTCCTTCAGCTCGCACTCGCCCCTCACGCCGAGCACGACCGGAAGGTGTCCCTGGCTTCGCAACGGGGGCAGGAGGGCGTGGGCCAGGAAGCGGAAGAAGGTGAGCGCCTCGTCGGGGCAGGCCGCCACCCAGAGGGCCTCCATCGTCTGGCTGGCATCCCGCACCCAGCAGTACCGGTAGTCCCAATTGCGCTCGCCGCCAGTCACTTCCGGCAAGGAGGTCGTGGCCGCGGCGGCGATGGCCCCGGTGGGCTGGAAGCTGAGCCCCTGGAGGACACGGCCACTGTGTTGGACGAGCTCACGCCAGGGCCCCTGGTAGTCCTGGTGGTGCGAGGACCAGCTCTCCCACGCCCTCGCCGTGTCCTCGATTCGCCGGAGAATCCGCCGCTGCGTCCACCGCGACGGCCGCGCCCCCTCGCGTGCGCCACACTCCAGGGCGAAGGCCACCGATTCGCCCTCGCGGAGGGTAAACCAGGCCCGAGCAGCTCCAGCGTCAGCCCTCAGCGGCAGAGGCGAGGAGAGACGCAGGGTGCTCACGCCCGCCGAGGCGAGAACGCCCCCCGCCACCGGCTCGAGCAGCGGCAGCACGCGCCCGTATTCCGGGCGAGGCACGAACTCCAACGACACCGTGAGCTCGCCTTCCGTGCAGCGGAGGTGGCGGAGAAGGACAGGGGGCGAGTGGGTGCCGAGCGAATGGTCGCGCTCGTGGGGGCCCACGGCCAACGCGTCCACCAGCACGGCGCTGCCGCTCCTCGTCTCGAAGGTCGTCTCCAGCACCAGCGTGCGGTCACGGTAGCGCCGGTGGACATGCACCAGGTCGAGCGGCTGGAGGGAGAAGTGGCCGGCGGTCTCGTCCAGGAGGCGTCCGAAAATGGAGGGCGAGTCCAGGCGCGGGAAACCCAGCCAGTCCACCGAGCCGCCCTGGCTGACGAGGGCGACCGTGCGGCAGTTGGAGAGCAGGGCGTAGTCCGCGATGGAGGGCTGGCTCATGTCACTCAGACCTCACTCAGTGCGCGGGGGTGGGCCGCTCCGTCTCCTGCCGCCGCGCGGCGAGGTGGGCTTCGACTCCAGCCTGCTTCTCCCGGGCCTCGGCCCGGTGCAGCTCCGCGCCGAGCCACTCATAGCCCCGGTGGAGGAAGTCCGACGTGGCCGTGAGGGCGAAGACAGACCCCACCACCCGGGCCGCTTCCGGCTTCGCCACGTACAGTCCGGTGAGGCCCAGGCCCACCCAGGGTCCCAGGCAGAAGATACAGCTGACGAGGTCCCCCACCGCGCGCCTCAGGCCCTCGCCGCGTGACGTCTCGTTGACTTCGCCAGCACTCCCCTTCGACTCGAAACGGGTAAAGGGCGCACGCAAGGGACTCGTCACCTGGTCACGAGCCAGCAGGCGCGTCAGCTTGTGTGTGGCCACGCCCAGCAGCACGGTGTCGCCCAGGTCCATCCGATGCTTCAGCCGGCGGCGCCCCAGGGTGAGCAGTCCCACCAGGCCGAGATTCCAGGCCGTCATCAGCAGCGCGTACGAGCCCAACGGCCGCTGATCCTCGTCGCGGTAGCCCCGGAAGGGCCAGCGCTCCCTCAATGGAATGGCCATGCCCGGCAAGATGGACACGCCGCTGTGTACCCGACACCGCGTACCGCCCCGCTCGGATACTCGAATGCCCTCCAGGCGTTCAACGGCGAGGCGGGAATGGAACGCGGGTTGACCTGACGCACCGGCTCGTAGGCCGGAACCACGAGGGCGTGGACGACCGCCCGGCGGCCGCCGTCCCCATAAGTTTCAATCACACACCAAGCCCGACCTATCAATCCATTTGGTCCTGGTGGACCATCAACCGAAAGCGGGGAGACACCATGAAAGGCAATGAAGCAATCCCTCTCGTTTCGACCACGGTGCTGATGAAGGGAGCCACGGGAGACGCGGTGAAGGCACTGCAGAAGGATCTGGTGCGGCTGGGTTACATGACCCAGACCCAGATGGACACGGGCCCGGGCATCTTCGGCTCGCAGACCGATGCGGCGGTGAGGAAGTTCCAGAGCGCCAACGGTCTGGATGCGGACGGGATCGTGGGCCAGTACACCCGCGCGGCCCTCGACAGGGCTCTGGCGGCGCTCCCGCCGGTCTCCACCAGCATCTCGACCCAGGGGCGCGAGCAGATGCGCAGGCTGCTGGAGGTCGCCCGGAGCAACAGTGCCGGGAAGCGGCCCGACGGGTATTGCCTGAAGCACGTGAACGACTGGCTGAACGGCATCACCTACGCGCGGATCGGCAACGGCAACTCGCCGCGCCTACCCTATGCCTACAGGTACGGGGAGTGGCTCAACGCGAACCTGCAGACGCTTGAAATCCAGAAGATGAACCTCACCAACCCCTACAAGGCTCCCGCGGGGGCCATCGTGGTGGTGCGCGCCGGCACTCCAGGCACCAGCCACCCAACCGCCGGGGACATCGCCGTCGCCGATGGCAACGGCAAGTTCTACAACGGCGGCGAAATGGGCTACGGCGGCTCGCAGAACTTCCCCGCGGGCAACACCTACGTGATTGGCATCTTCGCCCCGAAGTGAGCACCCGAACCCATGGGCGCGTGCCGCGCAACGCGCGCGCCCTGACACAGAGGGGAGGAGCACGGCGGCCGGCCCGCTTGGCTCCATTTGCGGCGCCGTACTTCCATTGTCAGCTTCCCTCATGGCAAGCCCCGAAGGGGCTGGGAGTGTGCCATGAGCAGGGAGGCCAGTCAGACGGGTGATGACCCCGTCGTGCCCCGGAACAGGGCCGTGGAATCCGAGGAAGAGGCGGCCGAGGACTCCATCGATGCCTCCTTCGATTCCTTCCTGAGGGAGGTGGCCCAGGCGCCCATGCCGCTGCGGTTGCCCAGGCCCGGAGAGTGGCTGGGAGGCAAGGAGGGCCGCCGGTTCGAAGTCCTCGAGAAGATTGGCATCGGGGGCATGGGGCAGGTCTTCCGAGCCAGGGATCAGGAGTTGCAGCGCGTGGTAGCGCTCAAGTTCCTGCTGCCGCGCGAGCAGCTGGCGGATCTGGCGCTGCTGGAGGCCAGGGCCATCGCCCGGCTGGACCACGAGCACATCGTCCGCATCTTCGACGTCGGCGAATGGATCCCCCTGCACAGGACGACACGCATTCCCTTCCTCGTCATGGAATGCCTGGAGGGCGAATCGCTGGCCGCGCTGATGAGGCGGGGCCGGGTTGAGCCGAAGCGCGCGCTGGAGGTGTTGGAGGGCATCCTCTCGGGCCTGGCACACGCCCACGCCCACCACGTCATCCACCGCGACCTCAAGCCGAGCAACGTCTTCCTCACCCGGCAGGGCCCGGTGAAGCTGCTCGACTTCGGACTGGCGCACCTCACCGCGGCGGGTGGTCCCTCGCAGGCCCTGCATCTGCCCTCCGCGGGCACGCCCGCCTACATGGCTCCCGAACAATGGGAGGGCACGTCGCAGGACGCGCGCACCGACCTCTGGACCACGGGCGTGGTGCTCTACGAGATGCTGACCGGTGAGCTGCCCTGGCCGTACGCCACCCTCGAGGAGCTGCGGCATCAGGTGGTGTCGGGCGAGCCCGCTCCCCTGCTGCGCACGCACCAGCCGGAGCTGCCGAGGGAGCTGGAGTCCTTCGTGGCCATGGCCTTGGCCAAGGAGCCGGAGAAGCGCTTCCAGTCGGCACGGGAGATGGCGGAGGAGCTGAAGGATCTGCGAACGCGGCTCGGCTTCCTGCAGGGGGAGCCTCGGGCCCGGGTGCCCCGGCGCCGGCAGGTGACGCTGGTGTGCTGCCTGCTCACGGGCACGAATGGAACCGCCGAACCGCTCGATGTCGATGCACTCGGCGAGCTGGAGGCGGCCTTCCACCGCAAATGCGTGGACATCATCCGCAAGCACGGCGGCTCCATCACCCTGTACCTGGGACGCCAGGTGCTCGCCTCCTTCGGCAGCCCCCAGATGCGCGAGGACGACGCGGAGTGCGCGGTCCGCGCGGCGCTGCTCCTGGCCAGCTCCCTCCCCCGAGCCCTCCAGCGGATCCTGCCCCACCTCGCCCTGGGCTCGCTGGCCGCCAAGGTGGGTGTCCACACGGACCTGATGGTGCTGGGCGAGCACGCACCGGACCCCCGGGAGCGAGC
This sequence comes from Archangium violaceum, assembly GCF_016887565.1. NCBI lineage: Bacteria > Pseudomonadati > Myxococcota > Myxococcia > Myxococcales > Archangiaceae > Archangium > Archangium violaceum. The sequence goes on along the minus strand of NZ_CP069396.1, from coordinate 4,966,659 downwards.
CGTGGCCATCCAGGGCGAGGCCCCGCAGGTGGCGGAGTGGCTCGCGAGGCAGGCCGCGCCCGGCGAGGTGCTCGTCGGCGGCACCACCTGGCGGCTGGTGGGGGGAAGCTTCGCGACGGAGCCGCGCGGCTCCCACTCCTTCGAGGGGCTGGCCGGGACGATGAGCCTGGAGACCTGGCGCGTGGTGCGCGAGCGCGAGGCCCTGTCCCGCTTCAACCGGGCCCGCACCGCCCGGGGACTCACGCCGCTGGTGGGCCGGGAGGACGAGCTGCGGCGGCTGTCGGATGGGTGGGAGCGCGCCCGCGCCGGCCAGGGCGGCTGCGTGTTGCTCATCGGCGAGGCCGGCATCGGCAAGTCCCGTGTCCTCCAGGAATTGTTGGAGCGGATACCGCCGAAGACCTCCTACCTGCTGCCAGCCCAGTGCTGGCCGCGCTTCAGCTCCGGCGCGCTCCTGCCGGGCTTCGAGGTGTTCAAACACCACCTCCTCCACGTCTCCCCGGAGAGCAGCCCTCGCACCCAGCTGACGGAGCTGGAGACACGGCTGGGGGGAGAGCTCGGCATGAGCCAGGAGCACGTGCAGCTCATCGGCCTCTTCCTCCATCTGCCCGTGGCCGAGGATGCCCTGGTGCGCCAGCTCACGCCCGAGCGGCGCAGGGAGCTGACCTTCGAGGCGCTGGAGACCCTGCTGCGGCGGATGTCGAAGGACCGCCCGGTGCTCGTCACCGTGGAGGACATGCACTGGGCCGATTCCTTCCTGCTGGAGCTGTTCGACTACCTGCTCGAGCACATCGAGAGGGAGCGGATCCTCATCGTCCTCACGGCCCGGCCCGAGTTCCAGCCGCCCTGGCCACCACGGCCCTGGCTCCACCGGATGGTGCTCGACCGGCTCGGCCCCGAGCTCGCCACGGACATGGTGAAGGCGGCGGCCGGCGGCAAGGCACTGCCAACGGAGCTGGTCCACGAGCTGGCGAGGAGATCGGATGGCATTCCGCTCTTCATCGAGGAGATGATGCGCATGGTGCTGGAGCGGGGCGGCCGGCCGGAGCTGCCGGGCACCCTCCCGGCCACCCTCCACGAGCTGCTCCTGGCGCGGCTGGATCTGATTCCCACGCGCCAGCGGGCCCTGGTCCGGATGTGCTCGGTGGTGGGGCGCGACTTCTCCCTCTCCCTCCTCCTGGTGCTCACGAGGGCCGACGAGTCCCTGCTGAAGCGGGAGCTCGCCGGGCTGATTCGAGGGGGGTTGTTCCAGGAACATCGGGAGCCGACGCGAGCCCGAGAGCCCATGTTCCGGTTCCGTCATGCGCTCCTCCAGGAGGCGGCCTACGCGTCCCTGTCCTGGCGCGAGCGGCGGCACTACCACCGGCGCCTCGCCCGCGTCCTGCTGGAGCGCTTCGGCCACGAGGTGGAGTCGTGCCCCGAGCTCATCGCCCACCACCTCACGGCGGCGGGGAATCACGAGGAGGCCATCTCGTGGTGGCTGCGTGCCGGGCAGCTCGCCCAGACGCGCTCCGCCGGACAGGAGGCGGTGGCACACCTCACCCAGGCGTTGACCCTGCTGCGCGGTCTGCCGGATGCCAGCCAACGAGCCACCGAGGAGTTGCGCATCCTCCTGGCCCTGGGTCCACCCCTCTATCAGCAACAGGGCTTCGGCTCGCCCGAGGCGGAGCGGACCTACACGCGGATCTGGGAGCTGTTCGAGCAGCTGGGCGATGCGCTCCCGCCACAACAACTGTCCTATGGGGGAATGTTCTCCTGGCACTACGCACGGGCGGAGATCTCTCGGTGTCATGCGCTGGGAGAGAGGCTGGTGCGTCTGGGCGAGCGCCACTCCAGCCCCGAGTTGCTCACGCAGGGCTACCGTTTCATGGCCTACGACCTCCTCATGAGGGGCAGGGCTCGCGCTGCAATGGAGTACGCGGAGCGCGCGGTGAGCTACCGCACCCAGGCCGGCCACGAGCCGTCCTACTTCCAGGCCGAGTTGCAATGGGTCGACCCGCGCGTCGCCGCCCTGGTCTACGCGCCCGTGGCCCTCTCGCTGATGGGAAGGCCGGAGCAGGCCCGGCGCTACAGCGAGCTGGCCCTGGAACAGGCGGAGAAGCTCGGCCACCCCCACACGCTCGCCTATACCCTGACGTACACGGCCGTGGCCTACGGCATACGCGGGGAGACCGCGAGCGCCCTGAAGTGGGCCGAGCGCGCCATCTCGCTCGCCAGCGAGCGCAGCTACGAGCTGTGGAGGGTGTGGTCGTCCAGCCTCCGGGGCTGGGCACTGTCCGAGCTGGGACAGCCCCGGGAGGGACTGGAGCTCTTCCAACGGGAGCTCGAGCGCTGGCGGGCCTTCGGCATCCGTCTGGGAAGTAGCTACACCTCGAGCCTGCTCACGGAGATCCACCTGAAGCTGGGCCAGACCGGGCTGGGGCTCCAGACGGTGCAAGCGGGACTGGCCGGAGTGAAGAAGACGGGCGAGCGCGTCTACGAAGCCGAGCTGCATCGCCTCCGGGGAGAGCTCCTGAGAGCGCGCGGGAAGGCGCACGAGGCGCGGTATTGCTTCTTCCGGGCCCTGGCGGTGGCGCGCCAGCAGGAGGCGGGCACGTTCGAGGTGCGCACGTCGGTGGGCCTGGCGCGCCTGCTGCTGGAGAATGGAGCGCCGGAGAAGGCCCGGCGGCTGCTGGAGCGGCTCGGCGAGCGGTTCGACCTGCGCCAGGACGCCCACGACTTCCAGGCCGCGAGGGCCCTGCTGGAGCGGCTCACCGCAGGGACGGAGATGGAAGAGCCGGCCGGCGTATAGGCGGAGCCGCGAGCTACCGGGCGAAGGGCCACCACCCGTGCCGGGTGAGCGCCTGGGCGGTGCCAAGCCCGGCGGCGAGTGCGGCCAGCCGCAAGGTGACCTGCACCAGGTTGCTGGTGCCAGCGGAGTAGTCCTGCTCGGCGAACCCCAACACGGCGCGGAAGGCCAGCACGCCGGGGACGAGCGGGATGAAGCCGGGGATGGTGAAGATGCCGGTGGGCGTGCGCATGACGTGCGCGATGACCCTGGACACCAGGGCGATGACGAACCCGGCGAAGAGCATGGCGGCCTCGTGCGGCACGCCGGGGAAGAGCAGTAGCAGGCCGTTGCGCATGGCGAGGCCCATGGCCCCGGTGAGACCGCTCCCCCACAGCGTGCGGCGGGGTACGTCGAAGAGCACGGCGAAACCGAGGGCGGCGACGAATCCCAGCAGCGTGGCGGCCCACAGGGGGGGCGGCGTCCGGGTGGTGAGCGCCAGGTGGGGCGCGGAGAGGAGCAGCACCACGAACAGTCCGCCCGCGATGGTGCCGATGATGAGCACGGCGGAGGTGGCCCGTACGATGCCGGAGAGGATGTTCCCGCGGAACAGGTCGACGATGGAGCTGACCATGAGGACGCCGGGCACCAGGAGCAGCACCGCGGAGGCCATGGCGAGGCCTGGCGCGGGGACGCTCAGCAGGCGCGAGCCCAGCAGCGCCAAGCTGGCGGCCAGCACCGTCACCAGGAAGGTCATCGTCAGCCGGCCGAAGTGCCAGCGGACCAGGAGCTCGCGCACGGCCTGCCCCACGACGGCGGCCCCCCCCGCCAGCAGGGCCTCGAGGGGGTAGCCTCCGAAGAGGAGCGCGAAGGCCGCGCAGGCGGCGCCCACCGAGACGGTGGTGGTGAGGTGCCCGTAGAGGCGGGGCTGGGTGGCGATGCGCTCCAGCTCCGCCCGGATCCGCGCCCGGGAGAGATCACCGGAGCTGGCGCGCTCCGCGAGCCTGCTGATGGCGGCCACGCGATTGAGATCGATCCCGGTCTTCACCACGCGCACGACCCGGGTGCGGTGCTGCTCTCCGCAGATGGCGGAGACGACGATGCCACTGGGGGTGGCGAATACGTCCATCCGCTCGGCGCCGAGCGCGTTGCCGAAACGGATGATGGCCTCCTCCACCCGGGCGGCGTTGGCGCCGCTCTCCACCATGACCTGTCCGGCCCGGAGCGCGACGCCGAGCACTTCCCCGAGCTCCTGTCTGTCGAGGTGTGATGGCTCCGCACGGGGCGCTGCCTCCTGGGCTGCCTGGCGTGGAGGCTCCAGGCTCCGGCCTCGAGGTCGACGAAAACGGGGCGGAAGGCGGAGCAGGGGGCGCATGGGCGCAGGTTCCAGAAAAGGGGGAGCCGCACCTCGAACGCTGTTGTCGCGCCCCGGGTATGGCAACTGGCGCTGGGAAGTCAGGCCTCCAATCGCATGCCCGTCCCGTGCGGCGCTCCGAGCCGCCCCCTCGACAGGGCCCCCCTTCCTCCTCTACCCCGCTGGCCGCTGGGCCCGGCTCGCCTCGACTCCCCTGACGGGGCCTCGCCACCTCACGACGAGCCCGCGGACGGCGGCCACGAGCACCCACCCCAGCGCGGCCAGCCCGGAGAGCAGCCCCACCGAGTCCCCGAGGTGCGCATAGAGCGTGGGCACCCGCCCCACCGGCAGCTCCGCGCGCAGCACCCGCTCCTCCGCCGTGAAGTGGTCCAGCTCGCCGTACACGCGCCCGTAGCCGTCCACCGCCACCGAGAGCCCCTGGTTGACCTGCCGCACCATGCTGAAGCCCCGCTCCACCGCGCGGAACACCGCCTGCCGCGTGTGCAGCGGGCTGATGCCCTTCCAGTCGCTCGACGGCAGCAGGAGCAGCTCGAGTCCTCGCGCCGAGGCGCTGGCGAACACCGCGGGGAAGTCCCCGTCGAAGCAGATGGCTCCCCCCAGCATCCCCACTCCCGGGGCCTGGCTCACCGGCAGCTCCGTGCTGCCCGGGATGGAGTGCTCCGCCTCCCAACCCGGCACCGGCCGGGACTTCACGTAGCGCCACGCCACCGCCCCGTCCGGCCCCACCAGGATGATCTCGTTGCGCAGCATCCGCTCCTCCGAGGGCGTGAAGCTCCCCACCGACATGCCGAGCCACACACCCCGCTCGCGCGCCAGTGCGCTCCCCCGCGCGATGAGGGCCTCCAGCTCCCCGGCCAGCACCACCGCGTTCCCCTCGGACCAGAGGATGAGCTTCGCCCCACTCGCGGCCTCCCGCTCCGACAGGCGCAGCAGCTCCTCGTTCGCCGCGCGCGAGGCCTCGGCGAATGCGCGCCAGTCCTCGTCGCCGAAGGCCTCGCCCTTGATGAGCCGGGACAGCCCCGCCTCGCGGCCCTTGGCCACCTCCCCCGCCACGGTGATGCCCGCCACCCGGACGCGCTCGCCCACGCTCCCCGCCCCCGCGAGCCGCAGCGCGCCGAAGGCGAGGATGGCCACCAACACCCCCGCGTACACCGTCACCCCGGGCAGGACTCGGCGCCGCTCGTCCCGGTGCTCGAAGGCCCAGTTGGCCACGGAGGCGAACCACGCCATGACGAACGTCAGGCCCCACAACCCCGTCACCGACACGAGCTGCACCAACACCGGCGCCCGGGCCTGGGTGTAGGCCAGCACACCCCAGGTGCCGAACGGGTTGCCCATGCTGCTGAAGAGCTCCAACCCCGTCATCGCCGCCGGCAGGAAGAGCGTCCCCGCGAAGGAGGCCCGCGGCCCCACGATGAGCCGGTCCGCCAGGTACACCAGCGCGACGACCACGGCTCCACCGAAGGCCATCCCGAAGGCGCTCGCGGCGGAGCCCGGGAACACCTGCAGGTTCGCCACGCCGGCGGCCACGGTGTTCGCCACCAGCAGGCCCACGAAGCCCACCCAGGGACGACGCTGCCGGGAGAAGAGGAGAAACAGCGCCCCCATCAGCCAGCCGGGCAGCAGGGCCCACTCCGTGTTCAGCAACATCAACAGCCCGGTTCCCCCCAACAGGGCGAGCCACGGCACGAACGCCGGCAGGCGCCGCGCTCCTTCATCCGGATGACCGCTCATCGTTTTCCCTCTTCTTCGTCGAAACCTTCGTCCGGGCGAGCCGCTGGAACGCGTCTCGAGCCTCGTCACACCAGCGCAGGTGCGCCTCCAGTCCGAGCAGCCCCGCGCGGATGGACAGGTGCAAGTAGGGCAGCTCCGGGTGGCCCTCCCGGGAGTGGCGGACCTCCTCGTCGATGAGACGCAGCGCCGCCAGCAACCCCTCCGCCTCGGCGCGGCTGCGCTCCACATGGGCCAGCGAGTCCTCCGGCCCCACCTGGGCTCCGAAGAAGAGCTTGAGCAACAGCTCGTTGCGCTCGACGTGGGGTAGCACCGGCCGCCTCAACCACTCCGCGAGCGCCTTCCGCCCGCTCGCCGTCACCCGGTACACCTTCCGCACCCGTCCGCCCCGCGAGTGCTCCTCCCGGTCGAGCTCGACCAGGCCCTCCTCCCCCATCCGCTCCAGCGTCGGGTACAGGTTGCCGTAGCTCTCCTGCCAGAAGTGCCCCACCGACCGCTCGATGGCGCCACGCAGGTCGTATCCGCTCATCGGCTCCCGGCACAGCATCCCCAGGATGGCGAACTGACAGGTGCTCTCTCTCGCCACGACTGCCTCCTCCACGCCAATATATCAGAGTGATATATCGGCCGCTACCCCCTGGTCCAGCGCAACCAGCAGGCCTCCCGGTTTCAACGCGCCCGCACGCGGCGGCCTAAGCGCGCGTCCGGCACGCTCCAGCCCGGCTCCCCGGCGGCACCGAGACGGTGACTTCTCCGCTACCGAGAGCGCCGGAAGCGTCTCCTGTGCAGTAGGGAGCCCCTCGGGAAACTGCATACCTCCTGGTGCATGGGCTCGGGTCTGTGCAAGTAGCGGATCAGGGTCTCGGGCAGGAGGAGAGGCCCGTGAGGAGCACGCATGGACGAGCAGGAGAAGTCCGGGTCACGCTGGGAGGACGCGGAGCAGCTGGGGCCGTACCAACTCCAGGAGCAGGTGCCGCAGGACGAGTACAGCCAGGGGGAACTCTACCGGGCCACGCACGAGACGAGCGGGGCGCCAGCCCTGGTGCTCAAGCCCGCCGCCAGCAAGGAGGAGAGGACAGGGCCGCTGACCGATCTGCGGGTCCGCATCATCTCCTCGGCCACACCTGGCTACGACGCTATGGAGGTAGAGCAAACCCCGTGGTCCGTGGCTCCCGACAGGCAATCGGTGGAGTCGCTGGTGTCCACCCTGGAGGATGTACACGAGGCCGTGGGGCGCATGGCTCGCGCATTCTCCGCCGTGTCCGGACCTCGCCGCATCTGGTGGCACCCGGGATTGGGACTGTCGGGTGCCGCCGCAGCGGGTGCCCTGCTCTTCGCCCTGGTTCATCTGGCCCCTGTGTTCCAACCTCCGAGCGGCCCGGGGCTTGTGGCGAACGCCCCGCCACCGCTCATGCGCCACGACGTCCTGGCGATGACCGAGACTCCTGACCCTCGCTACAGTGCTTGGCTCGAGAACACCACGCCCCAATGGCAATCCGTGCTCGCCCGCCCTCTTCCTCGCGAGCCCTTCAAAGGACAGAAGCGCCCTCCCTGCACTCGCCGCGTCGAGGTCGAACTCGTCGGCGCCTGCTGGGGGCCTCACAAACTCACGGCCCCGTGCCCGGACGAGCTCTTCGAACATCAGGGGGAGTGCTATGCGCCCATCTTCAGCGCCAGGCCGCCACCCCAATCGCTCGGGCAGTGAGTGTGTGGGATCCGCGTGCCGCGCGCCCAGGGCAGGCTCACTCCCCACTCAATCAGCCCCTTGCCTATCCTATGAGCCGCCGAGAAGACCGACCACGACGGCGCCGTGGATGACGGCGAGACCGACCTGACGAAACTCGATACCGATGGTGACAGCCGCCAGGACGACACCGAGCGGGGCTTTGCCTCTCCCCCACGACTTGAGCACTGACGCGTCCGTCTTCTCACCGACACGGACCCCTCCTCCACCACGAAAGAGAAGGATGCCGACACGGACGGTGGCGGTGTGTCCGATGGCACCGAGGACAGAAACCACAACGGTCGCGTTGACCTGGGCGAGACCAACCCCAACAAGACGCGAACAGTGACAACGATGGGCTCGCGGACGGGACCGAGTTTGGCGTGACGCAGGCCACCGCTCCCGCATGCACCCATTCCCACTCGCTCAACTTCGTGCCTGACGAGGACCCCCCACCACCCATCCGAAGCAGGCCGACACTGACGGAGATGAACTCGATGACGGTGACGAGAACACGAACCACGATGGCCTCTTCGACTCCGGTGAGACCGACCCAAGAGACGGGGACATGGATCACGGCGGAATCGGTGATGAGTTGAATCGCCGCAGCAATCCGCTGGACGGTACGGACGACCTCCTCGTCAGCGACCGTGGCTGCAACACCTCCGGGGACGCTCCGCTGGTGGGTGCTGCTGCTCGTGAGTTCGGCTACTGGAGTTGCACGTCGAAGCCCAGGCCCACCACCGCCGTGAGAGCCAGGGGGCGGATGGAGTCGTCAGCGCCAGGGAGATACTCGACGCCCACATCCATCAGCGCCACGAACCCCGCAGGCAGCGAGACCCGGCCCCCCACCACCGCGCCCCCTCCGTAACGTCCACCGCCAGGGATGAGAACGGCCCGCAGACCCAGGTAGGGCTGGGCGGTGCCGTGGCCCAACAGGACTCCGCCCTGGACGTGGAAGACGGGCACACCGCCAAGCCACACGCGCGCGCTGCCCTCCAGACTTCCCTGGCCATAGGCGAGCCCCGCCCCCCACCGCCAGGAGCGCTGGCTTGAGTCGAGGAAGCCAAGGGTATCTGCGAACCCGAAGGCCTCCGGCCGCAGGCGAGCCCCAAGCACGGGCAGCGAGGGCGAAGTGGTGGGGACCGGTTGCAGTGAAGGCTGGAGCGGAGTCTCACGTGCCACGCGCTCGCGCTCGGCCCGCAACTCAAGGTCCCTCCGCTCGGACTCCACTCGCTGGCGAATGGTCTCCGCCAGCGCGACCAAGTCCGGGAGGAAGCGGGCCGCATCCAACCGCAGCTCCGGGTGCTCGCGCGCGAGTAGCTCAAGCTGTTCCCCCGCCTGCTCCATCCGCCCGAGCGCATGCAGCGAGGCAGCCAAGTAGACGCGCGACCGCCCCCGATCCTCCGGAGTGCTATCGGATGCGGTCAGCACCTGCGCGAAGACCTGGGCCGCTGCCTCGTACTCACCACTTTCGTAGAGTTGGAGGCCCGTCGTCGCCGCCCGGACTGGCAAGGAGGAAAGCAGCACCAGCAGCACTAGCAAGGAGTTCAGGCTCATGGAGATGGGGAGAGCGGCACCTGTGCCGTGGGCTCCAGGAGGGCCTCGTGGGACAGGACCTCATGGGAAGGGACGACGAGAACGCGCCGGTAGGGCTTAAAGGCAGGATTGCGCAGTTCGAGCACATGCTCACCCGCGGCCAGAGTGTAGCGGTGCTGGGGAGGCGCGCTCCCGAGCTTCTGCCCATCCACCCAGACCTCGGCCCAGGCGCTTCGAATGATAAGATGGAGGGTGCCACTCGCCGTGCCTTCCCGTGATGTCGGCACCTCCATGGGAGCCGTGAGGACAGGTTGCTCGCGCCTGGGAGCCTTCTTCTTCGAAGAGGTGGAAACCGGAGCCGTCACCTTGGAAGCAGGCTTCCGCACGGGCATGGGAGCCGACGAGACTTCCGGCTCGGGCTCGCGCGTGCTGGAGGGGGACAGGGAGACAGCCACTACGGGGACCTGGACCTGGGGGAGTGGGTCTAGGGCCGCGTCCTCATACGGCCCGCGCCCCACCACCAAGCCCACGCCGCCGGCCAGAATCATCAGCCCACCAGCAGCCGCGCCCCAACGCCACCGAGAGGAACGTGGCCGGGCCGGCTGGAGCACCTCCGCGCCGACGCCCAGCATGGCCGCGGGGGAATTCACGGTGGACGTCGGAGCATTCACCACCGCAGCGATGGAAGAAGACTCCGAGCCGGTTCCACGGCGCGCTGGCGGAGTTTTGCCATCCCCCCCGAGCCCCCGCGCTAGGGTCCGCATCTCGTCGGCCACCATGCTGGCCGAGGCAGGCCGCTGCTGAGGCTGCTTGGCGAGCAGCCGAAGGATGAACTCATCGACCTGACGGGGCAGCGCGACGATCGAAGAAGGTGCTGGCGCTGGGTTCTTCAGATGATGGGCTACCAGTTCCATATGAGAGCGGCCCGAAAAGGGCCGCTCCCCCGTGAGCATCTCGAAGGCGATGACGCCCAGGGAATACAAGTCCGTCCGGGGCCCTACCTCCTCGCCCAGGGCCTGCTCCGGGGCAATGTACTGAGGAGTGCCGACGATGATGTTCGAGTGGGTCTGCGGCGTGGTGCCGTTTGGCATGCTGCTGCGCTTGGCCAGCCCGAAATCGAGCACCTTGACGTGCTGCGAGCCATCCGACTGCCGGACGACGAAGATGTTGCTCGGTTTGAGGTCGCGGTGGATGACCCCTTCGGCGTGCGCGGCCGAAAGCGCGTCGAGCACCTCGCCGAGCAATTTGAAGACCTCGGCGGGAGGCAGGGGCGCCCGCGCCTCGATGATCTCGTTGAGCGGCTGACCCTCAAGCAGCTCCATGACGAGGTATTGGCCGATGCCCTGCTGATCACCATAGCCGAAGATGTCGATGATGCCGTGGTGCCGGATGGCACTGGCGGCACGGGCCTCGGTCAGCAGATCACGGACGTGAGTGCTCTTCGCGTGCTCCTCGCGCAAAAGCTTGAGCGCCACCTTGCGGCCCAGGACGACGTGCTCGCCCTCGTAGACGACCCCCATGCCGCCACTGCCGATGCATCGGCGCACCAAGTACTCGCCGAGCCGCTGGCCCAACAGCGCATCCTGTGTGGGCGCAGGGGCTTGTGCCTGCGGGGCTTCCTGCTGAGGCGAGCGGGGCGAAAGGGTCTGCGTGCTAGGGGATTCACCCTTGCCTGACACAGGTGTTCCATCACGAGGACAAGCCACCGCCCCATCGGGAATGAGCGTGCCACAGGTAGAGCAGGGAAGGGATGTGCGCACACTCATCCGCCGGAGTCCTCACAACTGCTGTCGTAGCACATCCCCACAGTGTTCGCAGACCCAGGGACCGAGAGGAGGCGTCCGGGCTGGCCAGCGCGCGGGGGTCCCCCCTACCTGGAGAGCCGGCGACGCAGCGGCAGTCCGAGCAACAGCAAGGCCCAGGGCCAGCATACCGTGGCGGAGGGAGAGGCCGTACAGCCCGGGCCATAGGGACTGCCCAGCGAGGTGGAGAAGGCGACCTCGGGCGACCGGCCACTGGTGTTACGGGCCGCGTCATGGGCTACGGCCCAGGCACGATGTGACCCTGTTTTGAATCGGGTGGAGGATACTAGGCGCCAGGAGCCATTCTCATCTGCCCGTGCACTACCTGCCTCGGTGTCATCGAGAAAGACCCGCACGATGCTCCCTGGCTCGGTGCTTCCGGAAAAGGTTGGTGTACGCGTGAAGAGCCGGGCCCCTGGCGCCGGCTCCTGTACCACCGGCACGTCTGGGGGCTTGGTGTCCTGGCTCCAGGAGAGGGAGGTGAGACCCGTGTTCCCGGCGCGATCAATGGCTGTCGCGGTCAGGGTGTGGCTCCCATCCGGCAGCGGGTCGGGCACAGTGAAGCTCCAGGTCTCGTCGAGGCCCACGTCGATGGGGCCATACGCCCTGCCATCAACGGTGAGGGTCAGACTGGCATAGGCCTCCAGGTTACCCGCGAAGAGAGGCGTTCTGGTACTCACGAGGCCATCCTGGACGGGGCTGGAAAGGGAGGGAGTGGGTACAACGGTATCGACGTAGAAGTTCCTGCTCGCCGTTGGGCTGGGATTGCTGTTCGAGTCCTTGGAATAGACACTGACGACGTAGGGCCCTCCCTCCGCCAGCGTCAGGGTGGAGACACAGAACCAGAAGCCAGAGAGGGCATCGGCTTTCACGCTGCACACTTGGTCGCCGTTCTGGCTCACGAAGACCGTGTCGCCCTTCTGCGCTGTGCCTCCGTAGGACGGCCGTTGGGTATTGACATAGGCACCCGGCAAAGGCGAATTGATGGTAGGCACTGGAGGGAGCGAGGCCATGATGCTGATGGATGTGGGGCCAGCCGGGGAGAATCTGTCGGGCCGGGATTCCGCATAGAACTTCCGCGAGTCCGACTGGCCAAAGGCCGTGATGGTGGCCTGATTGTTCAAGCTCCCCTGGGCATCGGGGTTCACCTTCACTCGAAAGACCACGTCGACAGAGGTAGCGCTAGGCAGCGTGCCCCCCTGACTGCTATCGGCACCAAAACCCAGACGAACCCGGAGGGTGCGGCGGGCGGCGTCGTACTCGCCCGTATCATCGCCAGCGGCATCCGTCAGCGGCCCTCCCATTCTTATTTGCAAGGAGCCGGGCACGTACTCCATCCCCGGAGGCAATGCATCTTCCAGCACTGTCAGGATGGCGTGATCCGAGCCCGTGTTCATCGCGGTGAGGGTGTACTCAAGAATGTCGCCCGGACGTGCCCAGCCCATCTCGCCTGACGGAGCATCTAAGTTAGTGACCTTCTTGATGGTGTCGCTGAGATTCGGACCATGGCTGCTGGCACAGGTCGTGCCGCGCTCGGTGGAGATCGAGGCAACGAGGCCACCCAGCCAGAAGAGATCGCTGGAAGTCTTGATGGAAACGCTGGCGGATGTGTCGCCGGGTTGCACGGGAACGCCCACCACATCCAGGTCCATGCCGGACATGCTTCCCGGTTCGCCGTTCAACCAGGGGCGATCCCGCTCCGAGGTGAACGAGGCGCCCAGGTAACTCCGCGTGCTGTTAAAGAAGTTGTTGGCCGGGTTCAGCGCATTGCTTACCGCCACGCCGTTGATCTCGAGCATGTCGTTGATGTCAGGTTCAGGAGCATTACCCTCGAAAGCCACCACACCCAGCTTCGCATCGTAGGCCGTGAGCGGCACGGTGAAGCCGTCGAGAGTGACTTCGACGGAAGGACCCGCCACTACGTCCATGCCGTCGAAGAGCACCACGTGGCGCTTGGACTGCTCCGGCTGCACATAGAAGACCACCATCCACCAAGCGTCGAAGAGGCGATCGCCGGAAATTCTGTCCAGGGGAAATGCCAGCACGTCACTGACTTGGTAGGCCCCCGAACCGAAGCCCTTCACCAGTTCCGTGATGTCCACAGAGGACTGGTACTGGTACTCCGCGCCCACCACGTACTGGACGGCGTAGTCATCGGCGATGAGAGACAGCTCAAAGCCAGCGACGCCCGGTCGGAACAGCTGGACGGTGAGGTCCGGCGACGCGACCATATCGCCCGCCGAGGCGTTGAAACGGGTGGCCGCCCAATACAGGCGCGCGTATACCACGCTGGCATCTGGAGGGAGGGAGAGCACCGCTTGGCTGCGGGCGTACAAAGGATCTGCGGGAGTTGGCGAACTCCCATCGAGTGGGAGATGGGGTTGAGTGGTGGCTCCGGTACCCTCGTGTGTCCAATCATCCAGGGTCCAGAAGAAGTCCGGCGAGCCGTCACGCTGGTAGCACGCGCGCTCTCCGGGGACGTACGTCCCCACCGGCGGCATCTTGCCGATCAGCGGCACGGGAGTGGTGTAGCGGCAGTCCTGGGCGAGCGTATTGCCGATGATGGTGAAGTCGCCGCACAGGTCGTTCTGATAACGCTGCTTTGGCGCGGCTTCAACACCACCGGACACGCCGAGCACGAGAACAACGAGCAGTGACGCCAGAGCACTTGGTGGACAGCGGAACTGCCAGCCCGTGCTGGACGAAATCGCGGTCAGGAGTAGTTTCCACATGGGCATAAACCGGAGTGAGGACTGGGAAGTCCCTCCATAGGAGAGCAGAAGACTCAGCAAGGTGTCCACCCCGCCAGGACCTTAAGGGCCCTCGTGTGCAGACCCGTGGCCGGCAAGGTGCCTCAGGAACAGAACGGACGCTGTAAACCGCTTCATCCGTAGAAGGTGAAGACCATCACAGCTCTGTAGAACTGGGCTTGCCCCGATTACGTGGCTCTCCCGCACATCTTGTGGTTCAGCGGCAACGAGCAAACGAGCCTCACGTGACCAGCAGTCCGCATGCGCCCAAGAGCCACACAAACTGCGGGAGAGTCACATAACCGGGGGCAGGCTCAACTGCCAAAGAGGTGCTCCAAGTCGTTGTTCGTCCGGGGCAGTCCCTTCACGTCGTAGGAGAGCAGGTCGCTCATGCGTGTGCGCACGTGTGCCCCTGCCGCTCCCTGCTCGTTCTTGAGTATCTCGGCCGGCAGACCAAAGGGCTTGAGAGGAGGTCGGCGGTTATCGGTGAGGGCACTCCGGACGGCGGCACAGTAGCCACGCACCACCCGGGCCTCGACATCGTCACGTCCCTCCACGGCCTGCTCCAGGGGGCGTACGCCTCGCACCAGCTTCTTCAACTCCTTTTTCGCATGCCGGTCCGCTTCATACAGCGGGCGCGCCGCCTCCCGCAGGTAATGGAAGCGGCACAACTGGTGCGGCACGCCGGGCAAGGTCGAGGCGACCGCATTGCGGATGGAGCGCTGGCCGTCGGAGACAGCGCCCGCCACGGGCACATCGAGCGCCGCCAGTAACCCCCTAAAGAGCGCGGCGAACTCGTCCTCGCTCGAGGACAACAAACTTCTGGCCGCCAGCACCTCGCCCGACAGGCAGTCGCGCACTACCCAGAGCACTTCGTGCCCTACGTCCGGTTGCAACCCGTCAATGGCCAGCACCACCCGACCCTGCTTGCCTGTCACCTCGCGCAGCCGCTGACTGTCGGCCAAGCGCAAGGCCAGCAACTCGTCATAACGGTCGAGCAGATTGGTGACGCTTCGCTCTGAAATGGGCACGCCCCGCTCACGCAAGGCGGCGTGGATTTCCGGCACGCTGCGGTGCTCCTGATAGCGCAGCGCGCCAATGAAGGCGATGACGTCCAGTCCGAGCTCGTGTTCTGGCAGTACTCACCGTCCCTCCTCCTCTGCACGTACCGCCTTGAGGTACAGCACACAGCCCTCCCGGTGGCACACTCGCACCTGCACCTTGAGCGCCACCACGGCATCCAGCGTCACGACGCTGCGGCGCGCCCGGTAGTCCGCTCGTGCCAGACTACCGCATGCGGCACACCTCCTCCGCTGGTTCTCCAATCCCATCTGCTTGCTTGCCGGCGGGTGGCTCGTGGTGCGGGCCTTGGCACTACCGCCGGTGTCTCTACTCCGACAACACCGCAGAAGACGGGTCTTATTTGCCGGCGTAGTTTTTAGGAAGTCACGCTCCATTTCCAGATGGCGCACCTCCTTGCGCAGTTGGACCAACTCCTCCCGCTCGTCTGCTGAGAGCGCGCCTGCCGTCTTGGCCTTCCCACCGTCAGCCTCCTTCACCCAATTACCCAGGCTGAGCCTCATTCCTGCCGATCTGTCCAAGCTGCTGCTGTGGCGACTGGGAAAGGTGTGATGCACTTCTCCTCTCCTGAGTGAGGTCTTTCACAGCCCCTGAGGGATTGTGGATAGCGTTCGTGACACAAGGACAGCCCCAAACCGCCCTTGCTGAAGGCTATCTGTTGACCTGTGAGGCCCACCATGGCGTTGCTCCGTTTCCTCTATGACTCCCACGTCCATCCGCTCATCCTGCTCTTCCTCGCATTGCTCACTCCGGCTCGCTTTGCCGCCGCGCAAGAGCCGGTTCTCGATGCCAGCCACCTGGACAACAAGAGTACGACCCTCGAACTGGGCATTGACCGCCCAGGCCCCACCTACGCGAGCATCGTATTGCCAGAGGCGCGACCAGAGCTGTGCCGGGAGGCCTGCTTCAACAACTCTCCGAAGTGCAAATCTTTCACGTACATCAGGCCCTTGAATTCCGGCTCTCATGCAGTGTGCTACCTCAAAGAGGGTGTTCCCGAGCCCGTACTCGACTCTAACGCCGTCTCTGGCACGACCCAGGCACCTCGCAACGCCGGGCTCATCAGTGGGTTGGTGGAGACCAACCTCGACCGTCCCGGCCATGACTACGACAGCTTTGAGTTAGAGGACGCACGGCCGGAGCTCTGCCGGGAGGCCTGCCTCAAATCAGCTGACAATAAATGCAAGGCCTTTACATACGTCAAGCCAGGCAACCACAAGGGCTGGTGCTATCTCAAGGATGCCGTCCCCTCCCCTGTCATCAACCCTTGGACTGACTCTGGCGTCATCAACGCCGAGATGTAGCCTGTCCACCGGCTTGGCGCACAGCCCCGTCAGCAGCCCTCATCGGCCCCTCTGCACCTGCACCAGCCAGTCCCCTCAAAAGCGCCCCCATCTTTCCTATACACATATGCCTCCGGACTTGGTCCAAATTTGGTCCGACAAGAACCGATTTGGACCCCTAAGACGATCCGAGCCTCCTCGTTTGGGGTGGGGTCGACGCAGGCGGCGGGCAACCTCTATTGGAAGAGGCGGGGAATCGAACCCGCCGCCTCGTCGTGCCGTGCGAGCCTGAGTTCTAACGCTCCGGCTCGCACAACAACTGGGCCAGTGACGCCACGCGCGCTCCCCGTCCGGCAACCAAGAGGATATCGCCCGCGTACAGCATCACCTCGGGGATGGGCTCGCTCACCACGTCACGATTTGTCCGCGACGAGCAGCGCCTCTACGTTTCCGGCGGGACCGGGCACCGTCGAGTCCATCACCCCTCGCACCGTCAGGCCCCGCTCCCGTACGAAGGCCGTCACGGTGTCGATCGCCTCCTGCCGGGCCGCCTGATCCTTCACCACCCCGCCCTTCCCCACCTTGTCGGGCCCCACCTCGAACTGGGGCTTCACCAGCGCCACCAGCAGTCCTCCCGGCTTCAGGAAGGGCAGCACCGCCGGCAGCACCTGCGTCAGCGAGATGAAGCTCACGTCGATGACCACCACGTCCACGGACTCGGGCAGATCCTCCGCCGTGAGGTAGCGGGCGTTGACCCGCTCCCGCGAGCGGACGCGCGGGTCCGTGCGCAGCTTCTCATGCAGTTGCCCGTAGCCCACGTCAATGGCGTGCACGTGCGTGGCCCCCTCCTGCAACAGGCAGTCGGTGAAGCCTCCCGTACTGGCGCCGATGTCCGCCGCCACCTTGCCCCGCACGTCCAGGCCGAAGCGCTCGATCGCCGCCTTCAGCTTCAACCCGCCACGAGACACGTAGGGCAGCACCTCGCCCTTGAGTCGCAGCTCGGCCTCCACCGGCACCAGCGCCCCGGGCTTGTCCACCCGCTGGTCCGCCACCACCACCTGCCCGGCGAGGATGAGCGCCTGGGCCTTGGTCCGGGACTCGGCCAGCCCCCGCTCCACCACCAGCACGTCGAGGCGTTCCTTGCGCGGCTTCACGGCGTCCCCTCCCCGAGCAGCCCCTGCGCGGCGCGCCGCAGGCCCGCGGCATCCAGGCCCAGCTCGGCTCGCTGCACGCGCGCGTCCCCATGGGGCACGAAGGTGTCCGGCATCCCCTGCAGCTTCACCCGGGCCATCACGCCTCGCGCGGCGAGCACCTCCAGCACCGCGCTGCCCAGCCCGCCGTGCGTCGTCCCCTCCTCCACCACCACCACACGCCCGCATGCGGCGGCCTCCAGCACCGCCGTCTCGTCGAGCGGGGTGACGAAGCGCGCGTCTAGCACGCTCCAGCCCGGCTCCCCGGCGGCGGCCTCCAGCGCGGCCAGCCCCAGCGGCCCCAGCGTGATGAAGCACACCCGCGCCCGCTCGGCCCGCTTCAACCAGCGCGCCCCCTGGACCGGACCCGTGCCCGGGTGCAGCTCCGGCGGCAGCGACGGCAGGGTTCCCCGAGGGAAGCGCATCAGCGAGGGCCCGGGCAAACCGAGCGCCGTGGCGAGCATCGCCGTCACATCCTCGCCCGTCACCGGCGCCATCAGGGTGAGCCCCGGAATGGGCCGCAGCGAGGCCACGTCATAAGTGCCCTGGTGCGTGGCGCCATCCGCGCCCACCAGCCCGGCACGGTCCACCGCGAACAGCACGGGCAGGCCCGGCAGGCACACGTCGTGGATGACCTGGTCATACGCGCGCTGCAGGAAGGTGGAATAGATGGCGCACACCGGTCGTAGCCCCGAGGCGGCCAGGCCCGCGCAGAAGGTGACGGCGTGCTGCTCGGCGATGCCCACGTCGAAGACGCGCTCGGGGTAACGCTCCTTGAGGCCCACCAGCGCCGAGCCCTCCAGCATGGCCGGCGTCACCGCCACCACACGCGCGTCCCTCGCCATCGCCTCTTCCAGCGCGGACGCGAAGGCCTCGCTGAAGGTGCGCTGGCCTCCGCGCGAGCGCACCAGCTTGCCATCCCGCCACTCGTACGGCCCCATGGCGTGGCCGCGCGTCTGCGCGTCCGCCTCGGCCGGCGGAAAACCCCTGCCCTTCTGCGTCAGCGCGTGCACCACCACCGGACGCGTGGAGGCACGGGCCTCGCGCAGCGTCCGGATGAGCGCCCCGAGGTCATGCCCGTCCACCGGCCCCAGGTACGTGAAGCCCAGCCCCTCGAAGAAGGCGCGGGCCTCGCGGGTGCGCAGCAGCGCGGGGATCGCCCCCACGTTGGCCGAGATAGACATCTGGTTGTCGTTGAGCACCACCACCAGCGGCAGGTGCGTGCCCCCGGTGTTGTTGAGCCCCTCGAAGGTGAGCCCGCCCGTGAGCGCCCCATCCCCCACCACCGCCACCACGTGCCCGGGCAGGCCGCGCAGACGCCGGCCCTCGAGAATGCCCAGCCCCGCGGAGACGGCGGTGCTCGCGTGGCCCGCGGCCACCGCGTCATGAGGGCTCTCGCGCGGGTCCAGGAAGGGCGCGATGCCTCCGGCCTGGCGCAAGGTGCCGATGCGCTCGCGCCGGCCCGTCAGCAGCTTGTGCGCGTAGGCCTGATGGCCCACGTCGAAGACGAGCGCGTCCTGGGACGAATGAAAGACACGGTGCAGGGCGACGATCAGCTCCACCGCGCCGAGCGAGGCCCCCAGGTGACCGCCCACGCGGCCACACAGGGCGATGATGTCCTCGCGCAACTCCTCACACAGGTGAGGCAGGGCGGATTCGGGGAGCGCCCGAACGTCCCCAGGAGATTGGATTCGCGGCAGGAGCCGCTCCGTCACGAGCGCCGCTCCACCGAGTAGCGCGCGAGCGCCGCCAGCGGGCCATCCCCCGGCTCCAGCGTCTGCACGGCGGCGATGGCCTGGGCCACCTTCTGCGCCGCGAGCTGCTTGGACTCCTCCAGTCCCAGCACCGCCGGGAAGGTGAAGCGTCCGGCGGCGGCATCCGCCCCCACCGGCTTGCCCAGGGACGAGGCATCCCCCGTCACGTCCAGGATGTCGTCGGCGATCTGGAAGGCGAGCCCCACCGCGTCCCCGTAGGTGTCCGCGCGATCCAGCTCCTCCGCGTCCCCACCCGCGGCGAGCACGCCCATGCGGCACGCGGCGCGGATGAGCGCCCCCGTCTTCAGCCGGTGCATGCGGGTGATGTAGTCGATGTGCGCCGGACGGTCCTCGGCGATGTCCAGCACCTGGCCGCCCACCATGCCCGCCGAGCCCGCGCCCACGGCCAGCTCGCGGCACAGCAGCCCGCGCACCGGCTCGGGGCCGCCGGCCACCAGGGCGAAGGCGTCCGTGAGCAGCGAGTCACCCGCCAGGATGGCCATGGCCTCGCCGTAGACCTTGTGGTTGGTGGGCCGCCCGCGGCGCAGATCGTCGTCGTCCATGGACGGCAGGTCGTCGTGCACCAGCGAGTAGGTGTGGATGAACTCAAGCGAGCACGCGGCGTCCTCGACCACGCGCGACACGGTGCTCTTCTTCAGCACGGCCTCCGCGAAGGCCAGGCACAGCACCGGCCGCAGCCGCTTGCCTCCGGCCAGCAGCGAGTAGCGCATGGACTCCAGCAGGCGCGGCGGCACGTGGACGCCCATCTCGTCGGAGCGGGCGCGCAGCAGGTTCTCCACCCGCTCCTGCTGGGTCTGCAGGTACGAATCCAGGTCAAAGGACGACATGTCAGGGCACCTCGGGGGCGGGCGACGGGATGAGCGCACGCAGCCGATTGATGAGCGCGTTGAGATCCAGGGGCTTCACGAAATAATCCGCGGCGCCGGCCTCCAGCCCGCGCCGCTTGTCCTCCAGCTCCCCGCGCCCGCTGATGAAGATGACGGGGATGTCCCGGAACTGCTCGTTCTTCTTCACCGCCTTGCACAGCTCGAAGCCGTCGATCCAGGACATGTTCACGTCCATGAGGATGACGTCCGGCCGCTTGAGTTGCAGGGAGGCGATCAGCCGCAGCCCATTGGCCGCGGCGGTGACCTCGAAGCCCTCGGACTCCAGGGCGAGCGAGAGCAGCTCCCGCGTATCGCGGTCATCGTCGACGATGGTGACCTTGGGCTTCGGCATGAGTACACAGGTACGTCTACACGCGAGGGGCTAGAACGGCACGTCGTCCTCGGGGGGTGGAGTGGAGCGCGATGCGCCCGAGCTCCCCCGCGAGGCCGGGGCTGGCGTGGAAGCGGAGGGCAGCGCCGGCGGCTTCACGCCCGCCTGCAGGGGCACCACCACGTCCTGGCCCTCCTCGTTCAACAACTCCTCGATGCGCTTCTCCGCCGCGTTGAGGAGCTGCTCGCCGCGACGGACCAGCTTGATGCCCTCCTCGAACGACTTGAGCGAATCCTCGAGGGTCAGGGTGCCGCCCTCCAGGCGCGCCACCACGTCCTCGAGACGCTGCACCACGTCCCCGTACTGCTCGGGGACTTCCTCCGCCGCCTTGCCCTTGCTGTCCTTCGCCACTTCCGGTCCACCTCGCCGAGAAAAAGCCGCGGGACTCTAGAGGAGGCGCCCGCCCGGGTGCCAGGGGGACTTCACCCGGACGTCAGCAATCCACCGGTCCCTTCACGGCGGTGACGGTCGCTTCGATTTCCTCACAACCCTGGAGCGTCTTCGCCCCGTTGCTGGCGAACTTGATACCGAGCACCTCGCCGGGCCGCACGTCCGCGATGGAGCGCACCACCCCCCCATCCTGCTTCCGGAAGGCGACGGCGTAACCCCGGGACATGACCTTGAGCGGACTCATGGCGTCCAGCCGGCCTTCCAGCCGCTGGAAGTGTCGCTGGGCGGACGCCAGGGTGTCCTTCTGCAGGGCGACCAGCCGGGCCTGCCGGTGGGCGAGCCGGGCGCGCAGCTCCGCCACCCGGGCGATGGGAGAGACCCGCTCCAGCTCCAGCCGGTTCTGGGCGGCCCTCGCCCGCCGGTCCGCCACGTCCGCCCGCACCGCGTCCTTCAACCGGGCGGAGAGCTGCACCAGCCGCGCCTTCTGCTCGGCCAGCCGGGCCTGGGGACGTTGGCGCTGCAAGTGCTCCGAGTGACCCTTGAGCTCCTCGCGCTTCTCCCGCAGCACCTGACGCAGCACCCGCGTCATCGCGTCCTCGGCATCGGACAGGCGCAGCCGCTCCGTGGACAGCAGCCGCCGCGGATCCACCACCTGCCCGCGCAGGGAGCCCAGACGCTCGCGCAGCTCCAGCACCTGACGCTCGGCGGCCCTGCGCAGGCGCACCTTCTGGGTGGCCAGGCCGTACTCCAGGTCGCTCAGCACCGGCGCCAGTCGCTCGGCCGCCGCGCTCGGGGTGGGGGCGCGCCAGTCCGCCACGAAGTCCGAGATGGAGAAGTCGATCTCGTGCCCGATGGCGGACACCACCGGCACGGGCGAGGCGAAGATGGCACGAGCCACCCGCTCCTCGTTGAACGTCCAGAGGTCCTCCTTCGAGCCGCCGCCGCGCGTCACCACGATGACGTCCACGTCCGTGCGCGACAGACGCTCGATGCCCCGGGCGACCTCCTCGGCGGAGCCCTCGCCCTGCACGCGCGCGTCGCACAGCAGCACGGACAGCCGCGGGTGGCGCGAGTGCAGCACGCGCAGGAAGTCCTGCAAGGCCGCGCCGGTGCGGCTCGTCACCACGCCGATGCGCCGGGGCAGGAAGGGCAGCGGGCGCGGAGGGCGCACGCGGTTGTCGCCGATGAGCCCCTCGGCCGCGAGCCGCTCCTTGAGCTGCTCGAAGGCGAGCGCCAGCGCGCCCTCCCCCTCCGGCTCCAGCTTGTAGGCGATGAGGCTGTAGCGGCCGGCCGGCGCGTAGAGGTCCACGCTGCCCTCGGCCACCACGGCCAGCCCGTCGCGCAGGGCGAAGCGTAGCCGCGCCGCCTGCGAGGCCCACATCTTCACGTCGAGCGAGGCCTCCGCGTCCTTGAGCGTGAAGTACAGGTGGCCGCGGGCGTTGGGGCCCCGGAAGCCGGACACCTCGCCTCGCACCAACACGCGCGGGAAGCGCGATTCGATCGTCGCCTTGAGCTGCTGGGTGAGCTCGCCCACGGTGAGCACCGTGCGCGTCGGTGCCGTGCGCGTGGGGGCGCCAGGCAGCGACGGCAGGGCCTCGGACACGTCCTTCAGCTCCGAGGGAGCCGGGGGCGCGGCGGGCGCGGGAGGAGGCTCGGGCGGCGGCTTGGAGGCCGCGGCCGCCGTGGCCCGCTTCGGCGCCGGTGCCGGTGCCGCCAACGAGCCGCCGAAGAGGTCGCCCTGTCCGGCGGGGGTGCTCGGCGGGGCTTCTTGCGTCCCTCGCCGCTTCTTCATCGCTGGAGCTTCTCGATCCAGGACTTGGACTTCTGGTGCGTCTCGTCGTCCGCCAGGGTCATGGCCATGACCTCGCGGAACTTGGGCACGGCGTCCTCGGGATTGGTGTCCTTGAGGGCGTAGGCCTGCAGGTAGAGATCCTTCGCCTTCTGGCGCAGCTCGGTGACGATGTTGTTGGCGCCGGCGTGGCTGGGGTCGGACTGGAGGGCGCGCTGGGCGTTCTCCATGGCGCGGCCCCACTGGCCAGCCGCCTTCGCCGCCGAGGCGCTCTTGAAGAAGATGTTGGCCGCGCGCGTGCCCGCGTTGCGCGACAGCTTGCTGCCACGGCCGTTGGTGATCTTCCTGTCCAGATCCAACAGGCGCGCCAGCCCCTTGGCGTCCAGGTCCTCCAGCTTCTTGTAGAGGCTGTCGAAGTCCGTCATCTGCGCGATGAGCGTCTTGCACTGGGGGTTCTTGCCCGCGCAGGAGTTGGCCATGGCCACCGCGCCGCGCAGGTCCCCATCGCGGAAGAGATCCACGGCCTGATCCCAGGGCTTGGGAGCCTCGGGACCCTTGACGACCGGGGCGGGCCGGGTGGCGTTCTCGATGAAGAGATCCACCTGCTCGGCGATGACCTTGGCGTCGCGGTGCTCCGGGAAGGCCGCGAGCACGTCGTCGGTGATGGCCTTGGCCTGCCGGGCCGGGTCCAGCTGCCTCTGCTCCAGCAGGGCCTGGGCCTCGCGCACGCGCTTGTCGGCCTTGTCCTGCATGGAAGTCTTGAGGGTGCGCAGCGACTCGAAGAGCTGGGTGTCCTTGCTCACCTTGGCCAGCGCGGCCGAGGCCGTGGCGAGCTGTCCCTTGTCGAGCGCCGCCTTGGCCGTGTTGATCGCCTCCTGGTTGGGGATCTCCTTCTCCACGCGCGCCAGGTAGTCCTGCAGCTGCAGGTACTCGGGCTCCGCCTCCTGGAGCTCCAGCAGCTTCGCCTTGGCCCCCACCCAGTTGCTCTCGCGGATGAGGTTCTTGGCGTCCTGGAAGAGCGCGTCGAGCGCCTCGCGCCGCTCCTGGACCTGGCGCGCCTGGAGGGCGGCGGCCTCGGCCTTGTTCTGCTGCTGCACCTTCATGACGACCAGCAGGCCCACCAGCATCACGAAGACGCCCGCGGTCAGGATCAGCAGGCGCTTCTTGCGCTGCTGCGCCGCCGGATCCGGAGCCGCCGCCGAGCGGCCTCCGCGCGGGACGCGATCGGGCCGGGGCGGCGGACGGCGCGGAACGGGCGCCGCGCCCTCGTCCACGGTATCGGCGGCCTCGGGGGCGGAAGCGGGAGCGGAGGACCTCGAGCCGCTCCGGGCCGGCCGTGACGGGGGAGCCGACGGCGCCGGCATCATCATCGTGGCGTTGGAGCTGTCGTTGAACGTCAGCTCCGTGTCGCCGAGCGTGAGGACGTCGCCGTGGGACAGCGGCATCTCGTCGGTGAGGGGCTCGCCGTTGAGGAGGGTGCCGTTGCCGGAGCCCAGGTCGCTGGCCGCCCAGCCACCGCCCACGCGGCGGATGAGCACGTGCTTGCGCGACACCGAGGTGTCCGGGATGCAGATGGGGTTGTCGTTGGCGCGGCCGACGACGTACTCGCCATCCTCCAGCCCGAACTCCTCACCGGCGCGGGGGCCCGCGGAGCACACCAGCTTCGTGCCCGTCACCGGGACGGACTCGGAGCGGACGGCGGGAGACGACGCGCCCGTGGACGTCTTGCGCACCGAGGGACGCTGAGAGGTGGCGCCACCCGAGGGGGAGCCCGTCGTCGGACGACGGCGTGCGGGAGGAGAACCGTTCGACATGGGAAGTCACCACTTCATTTCGTGCGCGGGTACGGGCCTCACAGCCCGTACTCGTTGGCTTTTTCGAGCGCCAGATTGTGACAGCGATGCGCCGGTGTAGGGAAGCGCCTGTTGACTTCTTCCAGGACCTGCACGGCCCTCTTGGTGTCCTTGAACTGGATGTTCCGTTGGAAATCCAGCATGAGTTGACCGCACTTCTGGTCCAGGTCGGCCGCCACCTGGCCCAGCATGAACTGGACGTCCTGGTAGAGGTCCGGCTTGTCGTCCAGGGCCTCGAGTGTAATCCACGCCGAGCGGTAGTTCTCCCAGGCGAGGAAGAGGTTCTCCGGGCCCACGTCCCTGCGCTCGTAGAAGCCGCGCGCCCTGGACACGTAGTTGCGCGCCGTCTCCTGGAGCTCCTCCGGACGCAGGTCCGGCACGGGGATGATCTCCAGCCGCAGGTTCCACACCCGCCAGCTGTCCTTGCCCGGGGGGTTGCGGACGTTGTCGAAGACGAGCTGGTTGCGCTCGTTGCGCTTGAGCATGGACGGCGAGAGGATCTGCTGCACCTCGCGCTCCACGGTGTTGGTCGTGTCCGGAGGCACCCAGGCCACGTTCACCGCGTTGAGGGAGATGTTGACCTCTTCCTTGGAGATGCCGCTGGCGTGGTAGCGCAGCACGCCCACGGCGCGCGTGGGCGAGACGAACTCGAAGTCGAAGGCCTTCATGTCCGGCTGGGGCCACGTCACGCCCTCGCCCAGGCCGAACGAGTCCGTCAGCACCTGGAGGCCCAGCGACGTCGGCTCGGACCCCTTGGGTCCCAGCTCGAACTTGGGACGGAAGACGATGAGGAACGCAGCCACCATGCCCACCACGAAGCAGGTCGCCACGGTGACCAGCGCGAACTTCCCGCCCCCCGGCAGCTCGGACCACCACAGCTTGAGCTGACCCCCGAGGGTGTCACCCAGCTCGCGCTTGCGCCGGGCCTTCTCGGCGGCGGACAGACCCGCGCTCGCGGAGGGCGCGGGGGCGGCCTTCACGGGAGCATGCGGCTCGGGCCGGGCCAGCGC
Source organism: Archangium violaceum (assembly GCF_016887565.1). Taxonomy (NCBI): domain Bacteria; kingdom Pseudomonadati; phylum Myxococcota; class Myxococcia; order Myxococcales; family Archangiaceae; genus Archangium; species Archangium violaceum. The sequence goes on along the minus strand of NZ_CP069396.1, from coordinate 4,941,348 downwards.
GGCCGGAAGCGCGTCCACCCTCTCCGAGCGGGCCCTCCCACCCTTCGCCGCGCCGTCCGAGACGGGATGCAGGACGGGAGGCGCCGAGGGCGGAAACTCCGCGGTCTCATCGACGACCGGGGACAGCCCCGACATCGGAGCCGCCATCCCGTCGTCCGTCTCCGTCCGCGGAACCGGCTGGACGTTGCGCCGGATGGGCCGCGTGGCGTCGTCGTCCTCCACCGGCATGAAGGGCCGGGTGGCGTCCTCGTCGCTCACGACCTCCTGGAAGACGAACTCCACGGGGCCCAGGGAGATCCGGTCCCCGTTGCGCAGCTCCTGCTCACCGGCGAGCCGCTGGTCATTGACCAGGGTGCCATTGGAGCTGCCCAGATCCTGCACGAAGAAGCGCCCCAGCCGGTCCGAGATGCGCACGTGCCGGCGGGATACACCGGCATCCTGCAGCACCACGTCGTTCTCCACGGTGCGGCCGATGTTCACCTCGGACTGCTCGAAGGTGATCTCCTTCCCCTGTTGCAGTCCCTTGGCGATGGTCAGCTGGAAGCCCAGGACCCTACCCCCCGACGTCCCCGAACATGAACTGGAACACGATGGGCCCGAAGAGCACCAGGAACACCGTGGGGAAGATGCACGCGATGAGCGGGAAGAGCATCTTCACCGGGGCCTCGCCCGCCAGCTTCTCCGCGCGCTGGGTGCGGTCGATGCGCAGCTGCGTGGACTGGATGCGCAGCACCTTGCCCAGGCTGGTGCCCATCTTGTCCGCCTGGATGAGCGCGGTGACGAACGTGGTGAGCGCCGGCAGATCCACCCGGGCGATCATCGCCTTGAGGGCCTCCTCGCGCGTCTTGCCCATCTTCAGCTGCTTGAGGACGATCTGCATCTCCTCGCGCAACGGACCCGTCTTGCCCTTCTCCACCACCTTGGCCAGCGCCGCGGTGAAGTCCAGACCGGCCTCCACCGACAGCGTCAGCAGGTCCAGGTTGTAGGGCAGCGCCCGAGAGATGAGCAGGTGGCGCTTCTTCACCTGATCGTTCACCCAGATGAGCGGGTAATACAGGCCGAAGAGCGCGAAGAGCAGCGACCAGGCCAGGTTCTGGCTCAGGGCGTTGATCAGGATGAGGCCCGCCAGGAGGCCCAGCATGGCGCAGATCTCCTGCAGCGCCATGATGTCCTCGGGCTTGAAGGCCTGAGGCTCGCCGGCCTTGATGAGCTTGCGGCGCATCTTGGACTCGTAGCCCGGCCACATCAGGCGCCGGTTGAGCGCACCGAGCTTGCGCACGGTGACCGAGCCCATGCCCTTGACGCCACCAGCGGACTCGTCGCGCACTTCCGACACGAAGCGCTCGAAGAAGTTCTGGTAGACGCCGAAGCCGAGGAAGCCCGCCGCCGCCGCGAACATCAGCGCCGAGCCTCCCATCAACGTATAGGTGAGGACGTCGCCCACGGCTGCTCCTTCAGATATCGATGTTGACGATGCGCCGGATGATCAACACGCCGAGGACTTCCATGATGGCGATGATCGTGACCAGCACGTAGCCGAACCAGTGGTCCATCATCGGCTCCATCAGGTCCGGACGCATGTAATTGAGCACCATGCCGAGGATGGCCGGCATGGCGGCCACCACCCAGCCCTGCAGCTTGCCCTGGGCGGTGAGCGCGTCGATCTTCCCCTCGAGCCGGAAGCGCTCGCGGATGACGGTGGAGATGGTCTCGAACATCTCCGCCATGTTGCCGCCCAGCTGGCGCGCGATGTTGGTGGCCACCACGACCAGCTCCAGGTCGTCGCTGCCCACCCGGCGGCCCATGTTGATGAGGGCCTCCTCCAGCGGCACGCCCAGCTTCACTTCCTTCACGAAGAGCCCGAACTCCTGGGCCAGGGGCGGCTGCGCCTCGCGAGCCACGTGCTCGATGGCCTGCGGGAACGTGAGACCCGCCTTGAACGCGTTGGCCATCGCCTGCAGCGCGTCCACCAGCTGCACGTTGAACTTCTTGATGCGCCGCTTGCGGTAGTGCTTCACCAGGATGATCGGCAGGAAGAAGCCGAAGATGGTGGCACCCACGCAGAGGATGGGGTTGAAGATGATGTACGACAGGATGCCCAACAAGCACATGCTGGCGATGTTGAGCACCAGCAGCTGACGGGCATCGATGAAGAGGAACATGTCGCTCAAGTCGTTCATCGACTTGACGACGTACCGCTCCTGGTACTGCTCGTACGCCTTCGCCAGGACGGTGAAGATCACCAGGCTGAAGAAGAAGACGGACCCGGTGACGAGGAGGAGGACGATTCCGGCCAGCATGGGCGGGGACTTCCTTCAGCGGCGGAGGGGGGACGACACGGTGAAGGGGACGAAGACCGTGACTACGGGACGCTCGAGCCCACGGTGCTCTTCTCGGAGGTGTTGCCCTTGATGATCTGGATGATCTCGCGGCGCTTCTGCTCGAGGACGCGGGTGCGCTCGCCGGACAACAGCGTGCTGATGGTGGCGCGGCCACGCTCTTCGATCATGTCCACGTCCTCCTCGTTGCGCAGCGAGAGCGTCAGGTTGCCCAGCTCCGCGGCCAGCGTGAGGATCTCCGCCTCCTCGGGGATGACCATGAGCGTGATGTTGGTGTAGTCGCGCTGGGTCTCCGGGATGAGGTTGACGTTCGTGGTGCCGGTGATCTTGCCCGTGGCGAGCACGATGACGTTCTGCAGCAGCGTCACGGCCACGTTCTCGTCCGTCTGGGGATCGCGGAAGGTGCCGATCACGTCCACGTGATCGTTGGGGCGGATCCACCCGCCCACGGAGGTGGTGGGGCGCGACTCGATGGTGATGGCGCGCACCTTCTTCTGCACCTTGGTGGACAGGCGCTCGGCGGCCTTGGTGGTCTCGAACTGGCTCCACAGCAGCGGATCACCGGCCTGCAGCGCCACGAGCACCTTCTGGCCCACCACGTAGGTGGCCGAGTCCGGCTTCACCACCGAGGAGGTCACGAACTGCTCGGGCACCGAGCGCTGGTTGATCATCTCGATGGAGACGACCGTGCCCTCGGGGATGTCCTGGGAGGCCACGACCACGGGCACCAGGTTCCAGCCCCGGCGCACGTCCGCTTCCTTCTTCTTGATGGCCGACCACGCGATGATGCCAGCCAGCAGGCCGAGCGCCAGCGCGATGACGAGCGGAGTCTTACCCTTCAACATGTCTCGAGGACCTCCAGAAAGCGGGGGACGCCGGGGGGGCGGGTACGCATGGGTGGGAGAGCTGCACTCAAGATGGGCCCGGGGGCGTCAGCGGGGTGGGATGTTATCCACCTGTCATGTGGGGTGTCAAAGTCACCCTCACGGATTAAGCCGTTCTGACGGCTTGACGTCCCGGTTCCGAGCCCGGTCCGTCCCTCTGGGGAGACCCCCCAATCGTCGTCCACCTGACGGATACAAGATGTGGCATGAATGTCGCTAGATGGCGACATCCATGGTTTCAACCCCCCTCCACCGAACCCGGGAATCCGGGCAGGCCGCGGTCGAATCCGCGCTGGTACTGCCGCTGATGGTGTTCCTGGGCCTGGGCATCATCCAGCTGACGATGATGCAGCACGCCAAGCTGATGACCGAGTACGCGGCGTACTGCGCGGCGCGCACGGGGATCGTCTGGAACGGCAACAACGAGCGCATGCATGACGCGGCCATCGTGGCGCTGCTGCCCACCATGGGCCGCACGGATGACCTGCCGAAGCTGGCCAAGACGTGGGCGCTGGCGCAGCTCTACGACGAGGCGCTGCAGCTGCTGGCCTGGCCCAACAAGAACTCGGTGGTGCCGGCGTCGGTGAACGGCTCCAACCTGTTCGGCCAGGTGCGCGTGGATACGGTGAACCCGTCCTGGTACTCGCCGGTGCAGAGCGTGTGGAAGCTGCGCTCGGCCGTCAACTGGCGGGAGATGGACTTCGACGGACCGGACTCCTACCCGGAGGTGCCGGAGCTGGAGGCGAAGATCGCCAAGTTCTTCAACCTCCCGCTGCCGGACGACGGCGAGGAGGTGTTCCGCAAGGCCACGGTGCTGAGCGTGCGCGTGCGCTACTGGTACGAGCTCCGGGTGCCCTTCGCCAACTGGATCATCTTCACCTCGTGGTGGGCGGCCAACGCGGGCGTGTCCCTGGGCGGCGCCATCTACAAGCCCTCGGTGAACTCGAGGGCGCTCATCACCAACCGCCAGGGCGGGATGAAGGACGTGGCGATGGTGCCCGTGAAGGGGTTGGACCACCAGAAGGGCTACAACACGCTCTACACGGTGGAGATGACCGTGCTGTGGGGGCTGGCCACCGGCAGCATCCCGCTCGTCTCGAAGCTGGTGGGCAAGCGCTACTTCATCCCGCTGACGGCCACCTACAGCATGAGGATGCAGTCGAACTTCTATTACAAGTGGTTGATGCACCTGAACCCGGACTGGGGATTGTGACGCCATGGTGACCCGCGCTCTCCGACGCAGCCTCGAGCGCCAGGAAGGCCAGGCACTCGTCCTGGCCTGCCTGCTGATGCTCATCCTGAGCATCGCGCTCATCACCACGGTCAACATCGGGCACGGTGTGCACGAGCGGATCCGCCTGCAGAACACGGCGGACGCGGCGGCCTACTCCACCGCGGCCATGGAGGCGCGCGCGTTCAACTTCTACGCGTTCACCAACCGCACGCAGGTGTCCCACTACGTGTCCGCGATGCTGTGGCAGTCGCTGGACTCGTTCATCTTCTTCGTCCAGGCCTTCCTGACGGACATCTTCGGGCTCATGCGCACCATCGGCCCGTGCTTCCCCAAGAACAGCCGCAGCGGGGTCTGGAAGCTCATCTGCGCCGTCCTCGACAAACTGCCCTACATCAACGTCATCATGAAGGCGCTGGACACCATCTACACCATCCTCCGGGGGATGCTGCTCCTCATGAAGGGGGTGATGGAGCCCATCGACCAGGTCATAGGCAAGGTGGTCGTGCCAGGACACCGGATGCTCAATTCGGTGATGGCCGGCGCGGCCACCGCGGTGATGCTGTCCACGTCCTCGTACGTGCTGGGGACCTCCAACACCATCATCAAGGCGAACGATCCCAACGTGGACTCGCTCATCCCGCAGACGGTGGCGGGGGTCATCAACCAGTGCCTCTACAACCGCACGCACTACAAGGAGGCCAACGGCACGCCCTTCAGTCCGGTCAACCCGTTCGACACGTTGGATCCGACGAAGCGGGACGAGACCGACAAGGTGGCCCGGGCCAAGCGGGTGATGGCGGGCATCACCAACGCCACGCGCTTCCCCTGTGACTCGAAGACCGGCATCTGCCCGGAGACGATGGTCACCGACCGCCGGCTGGGAAGCCTCATGCCCATCCCCAGCTGGCTCAAGCCGCTGGAGTCCTTCCTCAACGACTTCCCCAAGTGGGGGCAGACGCGCTTCCTCACCTACCGGCTCGGCTTCGGCGGCATGGAGGCCACCAAGGGCGATGCCTCCAAGCGCCGCAACAAGATCCGCGAGGCCAACGACCTGCCCAACCTGCCCATGGGCATGCTCGGCCAGGGTGACGTGCTCGGCGCGGACGACCCGTACTACATCAAGCTGCCGGGACCGTCGAAGATCGACATCAAGATCGCCAGCATCAACAACCCCTTCCGCTGCCCCAAGGAGCCGAGCAAAAGCGATGAGCGGACCTGGCGTGACTGCTGGGGCGATCCGCGCGAGGAGAAGAACGACACGCTCAAGACCAGCATCTGGGCCATGAGCAGGACGGACCTGCGCGAGAACGGCATCCACTGGCGCGTGGTCTTCCCCGGGCAGGCCAAGAACCAGAACGACCGGGAGGTGGGCCTCTACGAGTCCAAGCCCTGCCTCGCGAGGCTCCTCGGCAAGTGCGTCTTCGACGACATGTCCATCTTCGTGGCCAACGTCCGCATCGATCCGGATGACGACAACCACCCCTGGGAGGGTCTGGCCCCCTTCCCTCACTTCGAACCGGGCGACTACGCGAAGGACTGCGCGGGAGGCTTCGGCGAGGACGCCAGCACCACCGCCATGGCCGAGCGCAAGGACGACTTCAACCAGCCCTCCGCCTGGGTGATGCTCAACAAGGACACGAAGCAGCTGCACAACGACAAGGCCGACGCCACCGGTGCCACGCACAACGGGCCGGGCCGGCTCAACTCCAGCGGCAAGCTCAAGTTCGCCTTCGGCCAGTCGCCCACGACGCTGGACCTGGACAACGACCGGATGAAGATCTCCGTCGGCGGGTGGGACCTGGTGACGGGGATGAACGTCATCTCGCGCGGCCAGACGTACTACCACCGGCCCGGCAACTGGACCGAGCAGCCCAACTTCTTCAACCCCTACTGGCGGCCTCGTCTGGCGGCCGTGTGGCAGGGCAAGGAGCAGCTGCCGCTGGTCAACAAGCTGGCGAACGCGCTGCCCAACGCCATCAAGGACTCGCCGGCGAAGATCATCACCCACTGAGGCCCGCCATGCTCCGCCCTCACGCACATCGCAAGCCGTCCCAGCGTGGCGCCGCCATCGTCGAGTTCGCGCTCGTGGTGCCGCTGCTCGTCTCCATCCTGATGTTCAGCATCTTCCTGAGCGAGATCATCCGGGCCAAGCTCAAGCTGCAGGAGGCCAGCCGGTACGTCGCCTGGGAGATGACGAGCTACGCCCTGAGCGACTACGGCAGCGGGGACCACGAGAAGGCCTTCGACGTGGCCATGACGGCCTCGGTGAAGGAGGCCGCCGAGCGCTACCGGGACCTCGACTCCATCGAGCCCGAGGGCAGGTTCGGCACCATGCTGCGCGCCGAGCCGGCGCAGGTGACCATCAAGAACCAGGGCGTGTCGGGGATCGACCTGAGCCGCGTCTTCGAGGGCTCGGGCGGCATGGGCGCCGAGGCGGCCTCCGCGGTGGGCAAGACGCTCGACTACTTCCTCGAGCACTTCCACTTCAACACCAAGGGCCAGGTGGAGGTGGAGCTCCGCAGCCGGCTCACCAGCATCGGGTTGCCCAGGAACTACCTGCAGAAGGAGGACAAGGGCTTCTTCACCGTGGACAACTGGGGCGGCAAGGACCTGAGCAACATGCAGGTGAAGAACCGCTTCACGCTCATCGCCAACGGCTGGCAGCTGCCCGATGGCGGTGACGCCCTGGTGAAGTCCAAGCGGGCAGGCGTGCACGGGGGCGGCTCCGACCACGGCCTCTACCTGCAGGTGGACCGGATGAAGTTCCTGGGCATCGGCAACTACACGGGCCAGGTGGGCCTGGACCAGCTCAGCGAGGTGGCCAACTTCCTCCTCCCCGACTTCCTCGGCCCCTTCGTGGTGGCCCACAACTACAAGCCCGGCGAGAGCGCTCGCGACTGCAACAAGAGCAAGCACGGTGCCCCCATGGGCCTCAACAACCTGAACAGCTACCCCGGACTGGACGACCCGGACCAGCGCTGCTTCGACACCGCTCCCTTCCGGGACACCCAGGCGTACGACAGCTCGCTCTACCGCAAGGTCTTCATGGCCCGTGGCGAAAACTTCATGGGCTGCAAGAACATGCAGGCCGACATGCCCAGCACCCCCAAGGCCGATCCCAGCACCAACCAGGACAAGAACCAGCAGAAGGTCACGTGCGAGTAATCCTCTTCACCCTCCTGCTCCTGCTGTGGGCCGCTCCGTCGCGAGCGGAGCAGGAGCTCGCCGTCTACCCCGGCACCGTGCACACGCGGATCGGCAATGATCTGCTCATCGGCGGCCAGTACCACCGCATGGCCTACTTCACCACCCCGGACCCGATGGTGAAGGTGGCGAAGTACTTCACCGACCTCTGGCGCAAGCAGGGCTACCCCGTCGTCGCCAGCGGCGACTTCAAGCAGGAAGGGGTGGTGTCCGCCTTCTACACGCGCGAGGGACTCCAGCGCGCGGTGGTGCTGCGCACCCATATGGGCAAGACGGTGGGCTTCACCGTGCTGAAGGACCTGTGGCTGTACGAGACGCCCCCCGACGCCGGCAAGGGCCACTTCATCCAGGTGGAGGGCGCGCTCTTCAGCGCCGACGTGGGCACGCGCGATGAGGCCGGAGGCTCGCGGCACCGCACCCAGGTGGTCGAGCGCGGCCTGGACACCGTGCGCCAGGAGCTCGCCTCCAAGTTCACCGCCGCCGGCTACAAGCCGGTGCGCGATTCCGGGGGCACGCTGGATCGTCAGCGCACCCTCGTCCTCGAGTACGCACGCGGCGCCGAGCAGACGATCACCACCCTGGTGGAGCTGGAGCCCTCCCGGGTGGCCATCTCCCAGACGTGGGTGGGAACGGATCGGCCCGATGGCATGCCCAACGCGGATGCCGTGCACCAGGCACGCCAGGAGGCCATCCGCACGGGCCTCGTGAAGGAGAAGCAGCCATGAGCGCGCTCCTGTGTGCGGTGTCGTTGGTGCTGCTGGGCGCCACGCCCGCCGAGCTGCCGCGCGAGGGGCGCCTGCTCTTCGAGGCCGCCCCTGAAACGATGGAGGCGCGCGTGGGCGAGTGGGTGACGTACCAGATGAATGGTGGCCCCACCGAGGGCTTCATGCGTCTGGCCGTCGTCGCCGAGCAGAAGGACGCCCAGGGCCGCGACGCGGTGTGGATGGAGCTGGAGTTCGGCGAGCACGCGGAGCTGAAGGCCCCCCTGGCCCAGTTCCTCATGCTGGTGGCCCGCGACACGGGGCTGCGCCGCGAGGGCATCTCGCGGCTGTTCGCCACCCAGGGCTTCGAGAAGCTCCAGGAGGTGGACACGGGAGCCATGCCGTTCTTCGTCGGCACGCCCGAGAAGGACTCGTCCCGCCCTACCCCGCTCCCGCCCTCGGCGCTGCTGCCCGCTGGCGAGGGCACGAGCGTCAACCGGGGCAAGCCCGCCCGCGTCATGACGCTCGCGGGCACCGTCACCGCCGAGCCCATGGAGGTCCGTCACCGCCAGCTCGTCCTCAAGCGCTACTGGCTCAGCCGCGAGATTCCCATCCTCCGCCTGGCGAAAATCGAGCTCCCCCCCGTCCGGTACACCATGGAGGTGCGCGACTACGGCGTGGATGCCAAACCGCGCATGGTGCCTCCCGCCCCGAGTGACAAGAAGATCACGATGGAGCCGGCCAGCAACCTGCCTCCCCACTTCCAACCCCTGCCCCAGTCTGGTACCGCTTCGGGTCCGCAGGAGAACCGCCCATGAAGACCCCCTCTCGCCGCCCCTCGCTCCGCCGCCGTCATCCTCGTGGACAGGCGATGGTCGAGTACTCCTTCCTCAACTGGATCCTCTTGTTCGGGCTCGTCGTCACGATGAGCGTCAACCTGGGCAACGGGAAGGAGGAGATGAACGTCATCGACGTCTTCCTGCGCGCGTACCAGATCTATTACGACTCGTTCTACTTCGTGCTGAACCTGCCGTTCCCGTGAAGTCGTCCTCCTCCGCCGCGCGGCAGGATTCCTCCCTGCCGCTCCGGCTCATCCACGCGATCGTCTTCGCGGGCTTCACGGCGATCTGCCTCGTGTCCGGCTGGCCCGAGGCTCAGCACCTGCTCCACTCGCAGCTCCAGCTCTTTCACGCCGGTCCGCCTCCTCGTCCGGAGCTGCTGCTGGCGGTACTCGCGGCGCTCGTGGGCATGACGGCCGTGCTCGTCCAGGCCCTGCGCGGGCGCAGCGCACGGCTGTTCTGGTCCCTGCTCATCCTTGGTGGATTGGTGATTGCCCTCTGGGGCAACCGCGAGGGCGTGGTCGTCGCGGGACGCACCGCTGACTCCGCCAACCTGAGGATCCTCCGCGTGGCGAGGGATCTCCATGGCCGCATGGTGAGCGAGCTGCAGAACCAGGGCTCCGCACCCGAGGACCTCGTCGCCTGGGAGGCCACCCTGCAGCAGGTGACGATGGGGCAGACCACCCCGGTCCGCACCCGCTCGTTCGCGCCTCTTCCCTTCCGCATCCAGAAGATCGACTCGCCCGAGGCTCTGCCCTCGAATGTTCCTCCCGGCTCGCTGCTGCTCTACGTCATGGAGGGCGGTGTCGCCTATGAGATCCACCCCGTGGGTATTTCGCCCTCGGGCGAGCCCTGGCTCCTGCGCGATCCCAAGGGCGAGGACATCGTCTTCCGCGGTGCTTTCAATCCCGACCTGCTCCCGCTTCCCGATAGAGGGGGTCACGCGACGCCTTGACGCGGCGGGGGTGACCACGGGCCGGGAACGGGTTCTCTTGGGTTCTCGGGGGGGAGCGCGGGGACTTATACCCTCACCCCGACCCTCTCCCAGAGGGAGAGGGAGGTTGGGTTGGGCCCTACTTCGTCGCGGGGGCCGCGCTCTTGGACTCGCTGTCGGCTTCGTCCGCCGGAGATGGCTGCTCGCTCTCCAGCCGACGCTGTGCCTGCCGGGCCACTCGTGAGCCGGGCGCCTCCGCCATCAGCCTCCTGCAGATCTCGATGGCACTCTGCCGACGGCCCAGATCGAACTCCGCCTCACACAGCCGGGAGAGCGCATCCAATCGCTGCGCCCCCTGGGCTCCAGCGCTCAGTGCCGCTCGCAGGAAGGCAGCCTCCTGCACCTTGTCCCCGGAGCGCGAGGCCACATCGGCCTGCCTCAGGAGTTCCGCCGGCGAAGGAGTGTTCCTCCCGGCGCTGGCCTTCCCACGAGCACTCTCCGCCTCCTCGGTCTTCTGGGCATCCACACCCTCCGCCTGAGCAACGGTCACAGCGGCCATCGGAGGCTGTTCCGCCGGCGCTGGAGGAGGTGGCGGCGGCATGGCGGCGGGAGCCTGGGCTCGTCCCGGGGCCTGCCGCTGCGCGTAGTCATCATTCGCGGAGGCCACGCTCGCCACGGATGCCGGACGCGCCGTGGAGCCGCTGATCTTCATCACACTGCCAGACGGCGCGTACTCCGTGGCCTGCTGGGACTCGCCAGGAATGGGGCCCCCGGTCGTAGGAGCCCCCGCCATCAGCTCTTGCGCCGGAGCCTCATCCCAGTCCTGACTGGGTTCGGCACGCTGCGCGGTCGACGGCAAGGGCATGCTCTTGCTCTTGGCCGCGCCACGCTTGGAGCTCGAGACTCCCTTCGTCGAGAGTCCACCAAAGGCCCCCAGGTCCTCGTCGTCCCCCAGCGCGACCTTTTTCTCCGGGAAGCCTCCCGGACTGCCCGCCCCCGCGTTGGACCAGTCCGCCCGCTCCTCCGCGCGGCGCATGGGCTTCTGCGGCGCCGGCGCCTTCTTCTGCGTGGATTTGGCGCGCACCTCCTCGTCGAACTCCGCGTGGAGCTGCTCGGCCTTGGAAAACCCCGGCGCGGCGGTGGGCGCGGCGGGCGTGGGGCTCGCCACGTCCTTGCTCTGCGGAGCGACCTGATCCCGCGCGACCTCCTTCTTGCTCTGCACCGGGCTCAGGTCCACCTCCCGGTTCACCTGGAGGACCACCACGCCGAACACACCCACGGCCGCCATGCCCAGCGCGGGCGCCAGCAGGCGGCGCCACCAACGGGGCGCCGGCTCGGGTCCCGCCGCGGACCGGCGCGCGGCCTGCTGCGCGTACGCCATCAGCGATTCCAACCCCGTGTCCGGCGCGGCCTCCAGCGGCAGCCGGGACATCGTGGTGCGCACCCCTCGTATGCCGTGGAGTGCCTCCGTGCAGCGCGCACAGCCCTGCACGTGCAGTTCCATCTGACGAGCCTCCGTGGGCGGGAGCTCGTCATAGGCGAAGTCCAACAGCCGATCCTCGTGTGCATGGCTGCCCTGGGGCTTCATCCCGCCACCGTCCTTCCGTCCTCGGCCAGGTCGCCGTCCACTCCGAGCTCGGCCAGCCTCCGGCGCAGCCCCTCGAGGGCATAGCGCATGCGGCTCTTCACCGTGTTCTCGGACACTCCTGTTACCTCAGCGATCTCCTTGAAGGGGATACCGCTGTACTCGCGCAACACGAAGACCTCGCGCTGCTCCTCCGGAAGGCTGGCCAGCGCGCGCTCCAGCAGCGGCCGCACGCGGGCATTGTAGGCGCCGCGCTCCGGGCTCATCCCCTCGTCCGGCAGGGCCTCACCCAGGGAACGGCCCTCGTCGCCCTCGGCACCCGTCGTGGGCGCCTCCAGCGAGGCCGTCTGCCGGTAGCTCTCTTTGCGCGCGCTGTCCACGCAGAGGTTCCTCGCAATCGTGTAGAGCCAGGTGGTGAACTTCGCCTTCGCCTCGTACTCCGGCGCGCTGCGCACCACCTTCAGCCACGTCTCCTGCAGCACGTCTTCCGCCCGGGCACGGTGGCTGGTGAAACGGAGGATGAAGTTGAACACCGGTGTCCGGTGCCTGCGCACCAGCACCTCGAACGCACGCGCATCCCCCGCCCGAAAGGCGAGCATCAGCCGTTCGTCTGAGGTCTCCAGTCCCAACACTCCCCCAATTCAGGGCCTCGTGCCTTGTCCTCAACCCCTCTCGCCCGCTTCAAACGGGCGTGGGGCGATTCGGGTCTACCCGTTTTTTGGCCCTCTGTAAGTGGCGAGAATGACAGGGCGCGCGGCCACTGTCATCCCGTCAGCTCGCCTGCTCGCACGGTCGGCGGGAAGGCCCCCACCCCAAGCACACCTGGAGCACCCACATGCTGGGGCCAGGGCGACTACACCGTGGGCCCGTGGGCAGTTGCGGGCTGAAGCCACGGTCCACGACAGGCCTACTCGTTCCTCGGCCCTCTGGAGGTGGCGAACAGGACGGGGAGCGCGACCACCGCGACCAATCCGGCCTGCCACAGCAGCGCCGCCGGCAGGGGCCTCTGCACGTGGATGAACAACGAACGGCCGAGCGCCACGCCCAGCAGCACCCCGGTGAGGGTGCGCACGGCGTTGGAGCCACTGGCCGGACGGAAGCGGCCCACCGCCCAGTCCACGAGCGCCGGCAGTGTGAGGCCGAGCACCACCGGCACGTCCCAGTGCCACGCCAGGGGCGCCCGTGCCTTGAAGAGGCCCACCATCACGGCCAGCAGCACCGGGTACGTCCCCAGACAGCGCGCGCACACCCGCACCCCGCCGAGCAGGTACGTGCGGTTGTACTCCTCCGCGTGATGATGGCTGAGCCAGAACACCCTACCCTCCCGAGACCGGTGGAGCGCCCGCTTCCGGCCCGCCCGGGGTGACCCGCCGCGCGTCTTCCTCCACCAGAAAGCACGCGGACGTGTGCCCGTTGTCCAACGTGTAGAGCGGCGGCGTTTCTCGCCGGCACCTCTCCATGGCGTACGGGCAGCGAGGGTGGAAGGTGCATCCAGGCGGCGGCGCGAGCGGTGACGGCACGTCCCCCTGGAGGATGATGCGCGTCCGCTTGCGCTCGGGGTCCGGCACCGGCACCGCCGACAGCAGCGCCTGGGTGTACGGGTGCCTCGGCCTCCGGTAGAGGTCCGCCGCGTCCGCCAGCTCCACGATCCGGCCCAGGTACATCACCGCCACGCGGGTGGAGACGTACTCGACGATCTTCAGGTCGTGCGCGATGAAAACGTAGGTGAGCCCCAGCTCGCGCTGCAGGTCCACCAGCAGGTTGACGATCTGCGCCTGGATGGAGACGTCCAGCGCGCTGATGGGCTCGTCGGCGACGACCAGGTCCGGCCTCAGCGCGATCGCCCGGGCGATGCCGATGCGCTGGCGCTGGCCACCCGAGAACTCGTGCGGATAGCGGTCCAGTGCATCGCGCGGCAGGCCCATGAGGTCCAACAGCTCGGCCACCTTCGCCTCGCGCTCGCGGCCACGCGCCAACCCGTGGATGGCGAAGGGCTCGCCCAATATCTCCCGCACCGACATGCGCGGGTTGAGCGAGGCGTACGGATCCTGGAAGACGAGCTGCATCCGCCGCCGCAGGGGACGCAGCTCACGCTGGGAGAGGCCCGTCAGCTCGAGCCCCTCGAAGCGGATGGAGCCCTCGGTGGGCTCCACCAGCCGCAGCAGCGTGCGCCCCAGGGTGCTCTTGCCGCAGCCGCTCTCGCCCACCAGGCCGAGCGTCTCGCCGCGACGCACGTCGAACCCCACCCCGTCCACCGCCTTCACCGTGCCCCGCACGCTCCCCAGCAACCCCCCTCGCACCGGGAAGTGCGTCTTCAGCTCTCTCACTCGCAGCAGGGGCTCGGTCATGGCGCGGGCACCGGGTTGTGACACGCGGCCTCCTGGCCATCGCGCTTGGGCTCCAGCGCCGGCTCCACCCTCGCGCAGATGTCCAACGCGCGCTCACAACGGTCGCGGAAGCGGCAGCCCCCGGGCAGCCGGCGGAGGCTCGGCACCATGCCCGGAATCGTCTTCAGCCGCGGGCGCTCCCCCGCCGCCCCCGCCTCGTGGAGCGCGGGGATGGAGCGCAGCAGCCCCGCCGTGTACGGGTGCGCCGGCTGGCGGAACAGCGCCTTCACCGGCGCCCGCTCCACCACTCGGCCCGCGTACATCACCACCACCGCGTCACAGCTCTCGGCCACCACCCCCAGGTCATGGGTGATCAACATCACCGCCATGTGGCGCTCGGCCTGGAGCCGCTTCAACAGCTCGAGGATCTGCGCCTGGATGGTGACATCCAGCGCCGTGGTGGGCTCGTCCGCGATGAGCAGCTCCGGGCCACACGCGAGCGCCATGGCGATCATCACCCGCTGCCGCATGCCTCCCGAGAGCTGGTGCGGATAGCCATCCACGCGCTGCTCGGGGGCGGGGATTCCCACCTGCCGCAACATCTCCACCGCGTGCTCCCGCGCGGCGGAGCGCGACAGGCCCTGGTGCAGCCGCACGCCCTCGGCGATCTGCTCGCCCACCGTGTAGACGGGGTTGAGCGAGGTCATCGGCTCCTGGAAGACCATGGAGAGGTGACGCCCCCGGACGCGACGCATCTTCCCCTCGGGGAGCGCGAGCAGGTCCTCCCCCTGGAAGCGGATCTGCCCGCCCACCACCCGGCCGGGCGGCTCCGGCACCAGCCGCATCACCGAGAGCGCGGTGAGGCTCTTGCCACAGCCGCTCTCCCCCACCACCCCCAACGTGCCTCCGGGCGGGATGGAGAAGGACACGTCGTCCACGGCCAGCACCGGGCCCTCCTCCAGGGAGAGCTGGGTCTTCAGGCCACGGACGTCGAGGAGGGGCTCGGACATAAGGCTCACGGCCGGGCCAGAACACCCGGCCCGGGGCGTCACTTCCGGGACAGCTCCTCCAGGAACTCCTCCTCGTGGATGACGCGCTTGCGGATGAGCAGGCGGATGAGGCTGGCCACCATGCGCGCGGGCTTCACCTTCTCCGTGTGCAGCGTCGACTCGTCCCCATCCGCGATCCGCTCGATCTCCTCGAGCACCTTCAGGTCCTCTTCGGAGATGTCGGAGAGATCCGGAGGCGGAGGCGGCTGCGGCAGACCCTGGGCGGCACCGCCGAAGACGACCACCGGCACCCCCTTGGCGGGTGTGGCGGGCGTGGGAGTCAACACGGGCGGGGCCGACAGCATGGGCGGGGCGGGCCGGCCCTTGGGCTCGGGCTCGGGCTCGCCGAGCAGCTCGTCGAGGACATCCTCGCTCTCCTGCGGAGGAGGAGGCGGCGGGGCCGCGGAGGCCTTCGACTTCACCGGGGCCCGAGGCGTGATGAGGGTGATTTCATCGTCCTCCTCATCGAACGGTGGCGGTGCCGGGGGCTTTGGCTTCAAGGCGGACCTCGGGGTGATGAGCGTGATGTCGTCGTCTTCCGCGAGCAGCGGGAGGGGCGGGGCCGGCGGCAGCTCCCAGTCGAGCAGGGCCGCGGCGGACTGCGACGCGGCCCTCGGGGCCTGACCCTGCCAGCTCCCCGCCACCATGCCGACGCTGTTCTCCAGCTCCAGCGCCTCACCTGAGTCCTCGCCCAACGCGAGGGGATCCACCACCTGGCCCCGCACGAGGTCCAGCGAGCGATCGAGGTCGTCCTCGGCGGCCACGTGCACCCGGATGGGCTTGTTGAGCTGGAAGCTCAGCTCGTCCACGATGGACAGGTCCGAGGGATCATCCACCGCCACGTGCAACCGCTCGCTCCTCCCTTCCCGCTCGAGCCGGAACGGGACGATGCGGTGCTCGGCCTGGAAGTCGAGCGAGACGATCGAGCGCACGTGCTCGGCAACCTCGGGAAGCTCCACGAAGGGCAGGCTGAACTGGTGCGCCAGGGCCCGGGCCACCGCCGCGGGAGAGGCGAAGCCCAGGGTGATGATGACCGAGCCCAGCCGCCGGCCGTGCCCATAGGCCCGCTGCTGGCCGAGCGCCTTGCGGACCTGCTCCTGACTGACAGCTCCGGACTCGATGAGGAGCTCGCCGATCTTCTTGCGCATACGAACCCGGGGCTGGACGGCCTACCGCTTGACCTTCGCCAGGTACTCGTCGCGGGTGAAGACGCCCTTCTCGATGAGCAGCTCCACCATGGCCTTGAGGGCCGCCACCTCCTTGCGCTGCACCTCCTCCACGCTGCGCAGCAGCTCCACCGGGCTGCCGCCGCCACGCACCGACGGCACCTCGCGCGACGGGTTGATCGGCATGGGAGCCGGAGTCGGCGCCGGAGCCGCCGCGGGGGCGCCCCCACCCGGGACGTCCATGTGCTTGACGACCGTGCGGCCCTGGGCGTCCACCACCTTGAAGTTGGTGTCCGCGTCCGCCAGCTCGCCCTGGTCCTCGTAGAAGCGCGCCATGGCCCGCGCGATCGCCGTGCGCCCGGCCACGTTGGGCACGATGCGGCACTTGGTGATGGCGCGCAGCTCGTCCAACTGCCGCACGTTGAGCGGGTCCGAGATCGCCACCACCAGCGTCTTCCCGTCGTCGCGCAGTTGCAGCGGCAGCACCGAGAAGTCCCGCGCCGTCTGCACCGGCACGCGGTTGAGCACGTGCGGCGCGATCTCCTTCACCGCGTCCAGGTTCACCGCGGGGATGGCGAGCTGCTTGGACAGGGCCCGGACCAGGATGTCCTCGGACACGAGGTTCATCCGGACCAGGATCTCTCCCAGCTTTCCGCCCCACTTCGCCTGCTCCGCCAACGCGGCCTTGAGCTGGCTCTCCTGGAGCACGTTCGCCTTGATCAGCAGTTCACCGAGCTTGATCTGTGCCATGTCGCTGTCTCGGGAAGTCCCAACGGACCCGCCGGTCTGGCCACTCTACCCGAGATTCAAACGGTTGCTGAATTCTTGAAGCCGCTCGCTCAAGAGCCGGGCGAGACGGGCGGGAGGGCGACGGGGGGCAGGGACTGGCCGTCCTCGTCCACGTCCACCACGGGCACGCCCTCGGGGGCGGCGAGGTCGAACAGGGTGAGGTCCGGAGATTCGTTGAGGGTGATATCGGTGTAGCGCAGGCCCAGGGAGGTGTCCGCCGTGGAGGCCAGGAGCTTCACCTCGTGGGGCAGGACGAGCTCCCCGTGCTCCTTGAAGTGGTCGTACTCGAGGTCATAGGCCCGCGCCCCCCGCACCTCGCTGCGCACCACCCGGAGGTTCCCGGGCTCGACCCGGAGCACCTGGGACACCGCGCCCTGGTGGAGCGTGAGGATGTAGACCCGCTCCTTCTCGTCCAGGGAGAGCGTCATCCGCTCGGCGGGGATGAAGGGCACCTGACCGAGCATCACGGAGACGAGCTCCTCGCTCGGCAGGGCCACGGGCAGGAAGCGCGACAGGTTCCTCGGGGTCGCCGGCCCCTGGTAGAACCTGTTCTCCTGGGCCTGGAAGAGGCCGAACCGTTGCCCGTCCGTCACCAGGACGGCGATGGGCCGGTTGAAGAAATCGAACATCTCCACCCGCAGCAGGCCCGGTCGCATGGCGGCCAGGTACGCCGAGACACTCCCCGTCCCCTGGGGCGACTCCACCCGGAGCTTCCCGTCCCCCTGGAGGGAGACCACCCGCTCCTGGGCCGAGCGGGTGAGCTGGAAGAGCTCCTGGGCGTCCGTGATCTGCCCCCGAGGGCCGAAATCGATGCGCTTGGGACAGCCTGAACAGAAGAGGGCCAGGAAGATTGCTGCGGCTGCGCGGTTCATGGCTTAAGTCTCGCGCCAGGCCGACCCTCCTGGCCACCATTGCATGAGCCTCTCCGACATTCTCCACTACCTGCGCATTGGCGGCTTCACCCTCGCCGCCCTCCTCCTCGCCTCCGTGGTGGCACTGGTCGTGGCCATCGAGCGGTTGATCGCCCTCTGGGGGGTGAGTGAGCGCTCCCGGGCGCTCGGGGAGATCGTCAACAAGCACCTGCTGCGCGGAGACGTCGCCGCCGCCCGCACGGCCGCCGAGCGCTCGGACGCCGCCGTGGCCGACATCTTCATCGCCGGCCTCGACCGCTTCGAGCGCACCCGCGGCACCTGTGACGGGGTGGACTCCGCCGTAGAGCGCGAGCGCGCCCAGGTGGGCCTGCGGCTGCGCCGCAGCCTGTGGATCCTCGCCACCATCGGCTCGCTGACCCCGTTCGTGGGCCTCTTCGGCACGGTGGCCGGCATCATGAAGTCCTTCAAGGACCTGGGCCTGGACGTACAGGCCGGCGGCACCGGCGGCACCGCCGCGGTGATGACGGGCATCTCCGAGGCCCTGGTGGCCACCGCCGTGGGCATCCTCGTCGCCGTGCAGGCCATGGCCTTCTACAACTACTTCCAGGCGCGCCTGTCCCGCGTCCTCGTGGAGCTGCGGCTGCTGGGTGACGAGTTCGTCGAGCTGCTGCGCGAGCGCCCCGTGACCACGCCGTCCGTCCCCTCCTCCACCGCCGCTGCTCCGGCCCCGGTGGAAGCGCGTTCCCTGCCGGAAGCCTGAGGTCCACTCACATGGCGATGGGCAAGGTACCCGGAGACGGAGAGGGCGACGACGTCGGTTTCGCGGAGATCAACATCACCCCGCTCACCGACGTCATGCTCGTGCTCCTCATCATCTTCATGGTGACGAGCTCGGTCATCGTGCAGCAGTCACCTAGTGGCGGGGCCCAGCAGGGCCTCAAGGTGAACCTGCCCAAGGGCGGCAGCACGGACGTCACCGCGCGTGCCACGGATCTGTCCGTGGCCGTCCTCTCGGATGGGCGCTTCGTCCTCTCCGGCAACGTGGTCAACGAGGACGAGCTCAAGCGCGCCTTCGCCGATGCTCAGAAGAAGAACCCGGACACCATCGTCATCGTCCAGGCCGATGAGGGCGTTCCCCACGGTACCGTGGTGCAGGTGATGGAGCTGGCCAAGAGCGTTGGGCTCGGGCAGCTCGCCATCGGCGTTCGCGAGGCGCAGTAGGCGGCCCGCGCCCGCCCTGCACCGCACGGGCAGCAACCCCGGAGCTACCTACCCTCACCCCGACCCTCTCCCAGAGGGAGAGGGAGGGTGTTGGAGGGAGGGAGTGGGGGCTCTTCCTTTGGCTAGATGGCTCCGAACGCCGCGTTGGTGATCTCCACCGACGAGGTGTCCTCGGTGGCCATCATCCTCGCCGCCTGCTCCACGTTGGGCAGCACGTTGCGCGCGTACCACAGCGCGCTCCACTTCTTGCCCTCGTAGAACGACTTCTCGTCGCCCGTCGCCTTCTCGCCCACGCGCTCGGCGAGGATCGCCGCTTCCAGCAGCAGCCAGCCCACCGCCAGCTCCGACATCATGTTCAGGAAGCGGTTCGCCGACAGCGGGATGAGCGTCATCTTCGCCGGATCCTGCGACCAGCCCAGCACCGCCATGGCGCTCGCCATCACGCCTTCCTGCGCCGCCGCCAGCTGCCGCACCGCATCGCCGTACACCTTGTGCTCGCGGTGCCCCTCGATGAACGCGCCCACGTCCGCCATGAACTGCTGGAAGTTCGCGCCGCCCGCCTGCCCCATCTTCCGGCCCACCAGATCCATCGCCTGGATGTGGTTGGTTCCCTCGTAGATGGAGAAGATCTTCGAGTCGCGCGTGTACTGCTCCACCGGGTAGTCCTGGCAGTAGCCCGCGCCGCCGTACACCTGGATGGCCTGCGCGCACAGCCGGAACGCCTGGTCCGAAGCGTACGACTTCACCAGCGGCGTGAGCAGCTCCACCTGTCCGCGGTGGTACGCCGCCTTGTCGTCATCCTTGCCCGCCAGCTGGTGCGCCTTGTCCGTGTGCATGGCCAGCTTGACCACCAGCGCGCGGATGCCCTCCACGTGCGCCTTCATCTCCAGCAGCATGCGGCGCACGTCCGGGTGCTCGATGATCGCCACGCGCGGCGCCGACGGATCCTTCCACTTGCTCGCGTGCGCGCCCTGCTTGCGATCCTTCGCGTACTCCAGCGCGTTGAAGTACGCCGCGCTCGCCAGCGCCAGGCCCTGGATGCCCACCGCGATGCGCGCGCCGTTCATCATCTTGAACATCTGGCTCATGCCGACGTTCTCGACCCCGCCCACCAGCTCGCCCACACAGCCGTCGTTCTCGCCGAAGTTCAGCACACATGTGGCCGACGCCTTGATGCCCATCTTGTGCTCGATGGAGCCCACGGTCACGTCGTTGCTCCCCGCCGACGAGCCGTCCGGCTTCACGCGGATCTTCGGCACGATGAAGAGCGACAGGCCCTTGGTGCCCGGCGCCGCGCCCTCGATGCGCGCCAGCACCAGGTGGATGACGTTCTCCGCCAGGTCGTGATCACCACCCGAGATGAAGATCTTCGTGCCGCGGATGCTGTAGGTGCCGTCCGCGTTCTTGCGCGCGCTCGTCTTCGCCGCGCCCACGTCCGAGCCCGCGTGCGGCTCGGTCAGGCACATGGTGCCGCCCCAGGTGCCGTTGAGCATGCGCTCCACGAAGAGCTTCTTCTGCTCCGGCGTGCCGCACTCGGCCACCAGCTCCGCCGCGCCGAACGCCAGGCCCGGGTACATGTTGAAGGCCGAGTTGGCCCCCGACAGCATCTCCTCGATGAGCACGTACAGCATCATCGGGCTGCCCTGACCGCCGTGCTCCGGGCTCACGCCCACCGTCTTGAAGCCCTGCTCGTAGAGCTTCTTCCACGCCTCCTTGAAGCCCTTGGGCGTGATGACGTTGCCGTTCTCCAGCCGGCAGCCCTCGCGATCACCCGAGGCGTTGATGGGCCCGAGGACCTCCTTGGCGAACCGGTACGTCTCCTGGAGGACGGCGCGCGCCTCGTCCGGTCCCCAGGCGTCGAAGGGGGCCTGTCCGGCGACCTGGCCGAAGCCGAACTGCTCGAACAGCGTGAAGAAGATTTCCCGAAGGTCGGTCTTGTAGGTGTTGATGCCGGCGGACATTGCCACTCCCCGTACGTTGGGGGGCTCACGGCCGCACAATCGACGGTCCGCGGCCCCACTTGGGACACGGAAAGGTTACGTCGATTGATTTTAGAGTCAACCGCGAATGACGCCTCGCGTTGGGTGGCGAGGCCTTCCTCGCCACCTGAAGTGGCACATGGACGACAAGGACCTACTTCTTGGCCTTCTTCGCGGCGGCAGCGCCCGGAGCGGCGGGGGCCGTGGCCGTCTTGGCGGCCGGCTTCTGGGTGGGCGCCTTCTTGGAGCCCGAGGTGGCGGCCGAGCGATCCTCGTCGTCCTCTCCACCCTGGGCGGCCGAGGCGTTGAGGAGGCTCTCCCGCGGCACATCCACGACGATGGGGGACTGGCCGGAGCGCTGCCGGTTCTCGTCCTCCAACGAGTAGAAGAGCTGGATGGTGGAGTTGCCCTTCATCACCAGCTCACCGCGCTGGTTCTCCGCCCACAGCTCCACCTCGACGAAGTAGCGCCCCCCCTCGCCGTGGCGGTCGCTCACGCGGCCCTTGCAGACGATGGTGTCGCCCGGCCACACCATCTTGATGAAGCGCACGTGGTAGCGCCGCAGCTGGCCGCCACGGGCCCAGTCGCTGACGAGCTGGCCCAGCATGCCCATGACGAGCATGCCCGGGGCATACACGGAGGGCATGCCCACGCTTTTGGCGTACACCTCGTCCACGTGGACGGGGTTGAAGTCGCCCGAGGCACCGGCGTAGCGGGACAGCTGTACGCGGTCGATGGGAGCCTTGGCCAGCGCCGGCAGCTCGTCACCGACGCGGAGTCCTTCGAAGTAGAGCTTGCGCGCGGGCATCACGGATTCTCCTTGGCGGCACGGACGATGAGCGTCCGGCGGGCGCGGAAGACGAGGTTGCCCTCCTCGTCGCGGCCCTCGTCCTCGATGACGGCGACATCCATCTTTCCGGCCGGGCCGGTGCGCTCGAGCACGTCCGCCACCCGGGTGGCGACGAAGATGCGATCGCCCGCGAAGATGGGCCGCTCGTACTCGAAGGACTGCTCGGCGTGCAGCAGGCTCTTGATGCCCACGCCGAGCAGCTCGCGCAGATCCGCCGCCGAGCTGAAGGAGGCGGGGAACGTGGGCGGCGCCACCACGGTGGGGTAGCCCGAGGCCCGTGCGTACTCCTCGTCGTAATAGATGGGGTTGTAGTCGCCGAGGGACTCGGCGAAGCGCCGGATGGCGCCCTTCTCCACCTCGTTCAGGAACGGCGGGGAGGCCCGTCCGATGGCGTTCTTGTCCAGCATGTCCCTCTCCCTTTTAACGACCGGCCGGAAGCTCGAGCACGGTCAGAAGCCCGGCCTCGGCGGCCGTCACGCGCGGGGCTGCGTTCACCAGCGTGTTGGCGGTGGCCCGGTCACCGGGCACGCCCCCGCGAATCTCCAGCACCAGTTTGGAGTCCGCATCAATCTCGATGCGATCTCCCGGATTGTCAGCCCCCACCGCGATGGTGAGCTCCAACCGCACCCGCTCCTGCCCCTCCTCCAGACCCACCGCGGACTGGAAGATGCCGGCCACCCGGCCCTTCTTCACCGGGAAGGCGCCGCCGGTGATGTCCTCCTCGGCGAAGACGGGGACGATCTCCTCCTCGAAGTCGTCGCAGTCCATGCCGAGTCCCAGCGCGCACAGGGCCGCGCTCTCCACCAGGCCCACGTGGCCCAGCTGCTCCTTGTCCACCAGGGCGAAGAACTCGTCCTCGGAAAGGCCCGCGCCCACCTTGCGCTGCAGCGCTTCACGGCGGGTGCGCGCGTCCACCACGCGCGACACCGTGGCATGGCGCACCGGGCCGCACGCCTGGCCCGCGGTGGCCACCAGCCTGTCCATCACGAAGCCCGGGTTGACGCCGGTGCCCAGCACCGCCACGCCGGCCTTCTGCGCCGCGCGCTCCAGCTTCTGCGCCAGCTCCGGGTACTTGAGGAAGGGGAAGGCCAGCTCCTCACACGTGGAGACCACCGGCAGGCCGAGCTTCAGCGCGTCGAGCAGCTGATCCATCACCTGCTCGAGCCGCGAGCCCGTGGCATGCAGCAGCACGACGCCCTTGCGCCGCCCCACCGCCGCCTCCAGCGTCTCGGACACCTTCCCGTTGAGCCCGGGCACCCCGAGCACCTCGGACAGCGGCCGACCCACCAGCTGCGGGCTGGCGTCGATGGCGCCGATCAGCTCCACCTCGGATGAAAGTTGGGCCGCCCTGGCGATCTCCTGCCCGATGACTCCCAACCCCATGACCACCACCGGGACCGGCCCTGCGGAGGCTCTAGGCATCGGAGAACTCTCCTAAAATCAAGGAGTTACACCACATTGCAGCAATTCGCGCACCATAGACCACCCCCAGCCGGACAGGCAAGCGGCTCGTGAGGCAGGTCCTCCCTCCGATTTCAGAAAGAACAGAGGTTTCGAGGGGTTGTGCAGCGAGCAAGAAGCGGAGCGCACTCCTGGCAGGTGTGACCTTTGGGTGCGAAGCCGTGTATAACGGCCCGGTTCTTCAACGTCCGTCCTGTAAGGGCTGGGAGGCTTGGTTCATGGACCGCATCCTCGTGGTGGATGACGATCCCCTCATTCTCGCCGCGCTTTCGCGGATTCTCCAGTCGGAGGGTTACGAGGTCATCACCCATACGGATCCGGCCCAGGCCGCCAAGGAAGAGGGTTTCCAGGTGGTGCTGACGGACTTCATGATGCCGTTGCTCAACGGCGTGGAGCTGCTGCGGACGCTGCGCGAGAAGAATCCTCGCGCGGTCCGCTTGATGCTCACCGCCGCCGCGGATTTCCGCACTGCATCCGAAGCCGTCAACCGGGGTGAGGTGTTCCGTCTGCTGGGCAAGCCCTGGTCGCTCAGTGAGCTGACCAGTGCCGTGCGGCAGGCCTTCGAACACTGCCGTCTGGTGGAGGCGAATGAGAGGTTGACGCGAGAGGTGGCGGAGAAGAACGCGGAGTTGACCGCGATCAACCGCGACCTGGAGCGTATGGTGGTGGAGCGCACCAACGGGCTGCTCGATGGCCTCATCAGCGCGCTCGACTACCGCGACACCGAGACGCAGTGGCACTCGCGCCGGGTGTCGCTGTACTCGCGGCGTATCGGTGAGGAGATCGCCCTGAGCGGCGAGCAGCTCGAGGTGGTGGAGCAGGGAGCGCTGCTGCACGACATCGGGAAGATCGGCGTGAGCGATACGATTCTGCTCAAGCCCGGTCCGCTCTCGCCCGAGGAATGGGTGGAGATGCGCAAGCATCCCGAGTACGGCTACAAGATCCTCGCGAAGATGCCCTACCTGCACGAGGCCTCGCTGATCGTGCTGCACCACCAGGAGCGGTGGGACGGCAAGGGCTACCCGCAGGGGCTCAAGGGCAAGGAGATCGTGATCGGGGCGCGTATCTTCGCGATCGCGGACACGGTGGACGCCATCACCTCGGACCGTCCGTACCGCAAGGGCCGTCCGATGTCCGTGGCGCGCGATGAGATCAAGCGCTGCTCGGGCACGCAGTTCGATCCCGAGGTGGCCGAGGCCTTCCTGCGCATTCCGGACTCGGAGTGGCAGCGCATCCGCAAGAAGGTCGAGGACATGGAGAACGCGGAGAACGCACTCTGGGCCGGCTTCACGCCGGGCAAGGTGCCCAACCGCGTCGCGAGCTGAGCCCGCGCTCCTCACGGGAGCGTGGCTCTGCCCACGAAGGCGCGCAGCCAGGTCACCTCGCTGCGCGCCCGTGACTCCAGCAGTTGCTCCGTCAGCGAGCGCAACGGCCACCGGTCGAGCGCGGCACGGAGCGAGGTCATCACCGCCGCGTGTACTTCGTCCTCGCGAGCAACGGCATATGGCCAGATAGACTTCGGGATGGGAGGCCTTACCTGTGAGGCTGTCCGAAAGTTCGGAGCGCCGCTTCGCGGAGGTGGCACGAGCGGTGGACCAACTGCTCGTGAAGACCTTCGGCGAGTCCTTCGAGGAGTTGGAAGCCAGGTTCAAAGTACTGGAGCGCGAGTTCCTGCGCTCGGTGGTGAAAACGAAATACGAGCGGCAGGAGGTACGGCGGCGGATTGCCGAGACGCTCTTCACCGAAGCATACGGACGCAATTGTCCATGGCCGGTTTTAGGGCCCACGCTGCGACGTATCCAGCGGCTGGGCTACTCGAACGTCGAGCGCCGCTACCACGTTGCCTGCCTCTATGCTCAATGGTGCCGACGACACCCTCAGCACGACGACCACGAGGCCAGGCGCATGTTGGATGACGTCGAGCGAAGCATTCTCCGCCTCGCTCGCGGCAACAGGCTCCGCGAGCGGCTCCTGACGGAGCTTGCCGAAGTGCGCACCCGAACTGGTCTTCAGTCCGTCACAACCTCCACGTCGAGGATGGTGTCGCCCTCCAGGAGCCGGTCCACCACGTCCATGCCCCGCGTCACCTCTCCGAAGGCCGTGTAGCGGCCATCCAGGTGCGGCTGTGGCGAGTGCGTGAAGAAGAACTGGCTGCCGCCCGTGTCCTTGCCCGACAGCGCCATCCCCAACACGCCCCGGCGATAGGGACGACGCGTCATCTCGCAACGGATGGAGTAGCCCGGCCCGCCCTCCCCGTCTCCGCGCGGGTCTCCTCCCTGTGCGACGAAGTCCGGCACCACGCGGTGGAAGGTGATGCCTCGGAAGTACCCCTTGCGCGCGAGCGTCACCAGGTTGCCCGAGGTCAGCGGCGCCTCCGCATCCAACGCCACCGTGAACGCTCCCTTGCTCGTGCGGAAGGTCAGCGTGCTCCCCGCCGGAGCGGGCTCGGGGTGGCGCGCGTCCGCTGGCAGCTCCACGTGAAGGGCTCGCACGGGCTGACCCGTGAGACCGGAGAGGGACTCGGCCGCCACCCGGCGCACGTTGGCGTGCGGGTGCTGGAGCCACGTCCGCAGCACCGGCTCCGCGTCCTTCCCCGCCAGTTCCACCAGTCCTCCCGCGACCGGCTCCGCCATGTCCGGCTCCTGGGGAACACGCTCCGCGAGCGCTCGCACCCGCGGCAGTGCCTCCGCGTCCTTCAACTTCCCGGCCGTGCTCGCCGCCGAGGCCGCCACCACCGGGTCGCTCCCGCCGATGAGCTCCCGCACGGGCCCGGCGGCCTCGGGCACGGGACGGCTCGACACCGCATCGAGCGCGGCCAACCGCACCCGCGTGTCCGGGTGCGAGAGGTACTTCACCGCACCATTCGCGCCTCCCTTCCCACGTGACTGGGCAATCTCGCGCAGGCCGAGCGCCAGCCGCCTCGCCTCCGGCACCTGGCCACCGCCACAGCGCAAGCTCTCGTCGAGCGTCCCCGTCTGCCGGTCGAGCGCCGCCGCCAATCGGCAGTCCAGGTTCATCAGGTCCCCCGTGGCCACCTCGGACACCGCGCCCGGCGCCGCTTCCTGGATCGCTCGCCGCAGCGCCACCAGTACCGGACGGCCCGCCTCGGGCAACCCCTGCTGTGCCAGCGCGAGCAGCGCATGGCCCGACGCGGAGTCACCCCGCGCCACGCTCCCGACCCGGGACTTCAACGCCAGCAGTTCGTCCAACGGCGTGCAGTCCCCGCCACAGCGCCCGGCCAGCTTCGCGAGCGACCGCGCCGCCTCGGCCGCCACGCGCGGCACCTCATCGCGCAGCAACCGGCCCCCCACCACGGCCGCGTCCTCCGGGCCTCCCGTGTCCCCCATGCCCTTCACGCACAGGGCGCGCACATCGGGGGCCTCGTCTCCGAGGCAGCGACGCAGGGACGGCAACGCCTCGGAGCGTTTCGCGAGCGCCAGGAGATAGGCTCCCCCATACCGGGACTCGTCGGATTGGCCGGGCCGCGTCAGTACCGCCACCTGCGCCAGCGGCACCTCCGCCATCGACGCGCCCCTGCGCGCCGCCACCCCGAGGGCCATGGCCGCCCGACCCCCCACGCCCGGATGTCCATCCGTGAGCCGATCGGACAGCCGCCGCACCGCTCCCGGCGTGGCCAGCTTCCCCAGCGAATCGAGCAGCGTGCGCCGGACGCCCTCGTCCTTCTCCGCGGCCTCGGCGGCCAATAGCGCCTCCGTCATTCGCGCCTTCTCCGCGTCCGTGAGCGGCTCCCACGAGAGCGCCAGCACTCCGGCGGCGAAGGCGGCCTCGTCGCGCACCGGCACCTCGGCGGCACCGAGCCCCGCCAGCACGGTCTCCAGCGTGGAGAGAGCCTGGATCCGGGCCAGGGCACGCAGCGCCCGTACGCGCACCGGCACGGCCCCTCGGGTCGCCAGTTCCACCAGCCGCCCGTCCGCCAGCGAGCGGCGATCCTCCCAGACAGCCACCTCCCTCCCCTCCCCCGCGTCCGGTGTCGGCGCGGAGTGGACACAACCCGAGAGCATGAGACCCCACAGCAGACAGGCGGGCACGGCGGCGCGAAGAGAACCCATGGCCGCTCCGCCTAGGCCAATTCCCCGCGAAAATCCAGGGGTTAGCCTCTTGATGCCGTTTGACTTGGACCACCGGGCACCGGAAGATGCTCGGCGTTTTTCCGCCTCAAAAGGAGCGCCGGTCCTGAACTGCCCTGGCTGTGGCACCAAGGTCGCGGATGGCACCTCCATCTGCCCTTCGTGCGACTACATCATCGACGGCTCTTTCCTCTCGACGGACGCCCCTCAGGACTCCGGTGAAGCGTCGGGCTCCGGAGCGTCCCCCGCCCGCAAGCCGGCCGCCTCGACCCGCCCGCGCACCGCCGCGGGCACGCGCGGCACCGCATCCCGTCCCGCCGCCCGGAGCTCCGCTGGCGCGGGCGCTCGTCCCCGCGTCACCACCGCCTCGGGGGCCCGCCCCGCCGCCCCCGCCCTCCCGGACGAGGACTCCACCAACATCAAGAACATGGAGGACATCGTCCGCAACGCGCCCCCGCGCACCGCGAGCGGTCGTCCCACCGCTGGAGCCCGAGGGACCTCCGCGCCGCGCCCCGCTCCCGCTGGCAGCAGTGCCCGTCCCGCCCCTCCCCGGCGCCAGCAGCCGCAGACCGAGCTCGATCCGGCGGACATCAACTACGTCCCGCCCCGCGACACCTCCAACACCGGCACCGGGCAGATCGTCGCCCCCGAGCAGGTCATCGAGGACTTCCGCGACTTCGTGGGCGTGCTGGGCCTCTCCGACAAGATCGCCTTCGCGGGCAGCTGCGTGGTCATCCTCTCCGCCTTCCTCCCCTGGAAGGAGACGGCCGAGGAGGGAGAGATCCTCGGCCTCATGAGCCTGGGGCTCATGGCCGTGCTGGCGGCCGCCGGCATCCTCGGATCCATCGCCGTGCGCGTGCGCCGGCTGCTGCCCAACCTCAACGTGCTCATCCCCTGGTTGGTGCAGCTCGGCCTGTCCGTCTTCGGCGTCCTCTGGTGCATCATCTTCATGAAGCTCGCGTACGACGCCACCGAGGTGCCCTCGCCCATCGGCAACGCGACCATCATGAACTCCTCCCCCAGCATGGGCGTGTTCATCGGCATGCTGGGCGCGTTGACGAGCCTGGCGGGCACACTGCTCGGACTGAAGGAGAAGCCCGCGTCATGACGTCGTCACCTTCCGTCGCGGCCACCGCGCCGGCCCCGGGCAACCGGAGCCCCGCCCTGGAGCGCCTCGTCCACGCGCTGGAGGGCACGGTGCTCGGACAGCCGCACGTGGTGGCGGACCTGGTCACCGCGTTCCTCGCGCGCGGGCACGTGCTGCTGGAGGGCGTCCCCGGCGTGGCCAAGACGCTCACCGCGCGCAGCATGGCCTCCGCGCTCGGGCTCGCCTTCACCCGCGTCCAGTTCACCCCCGACCTGATGCCGAGCGACATCCTCGGCACCAACGTCTTCCGGCCCCAGGACAACGCCTTCCAGCTGGTGAAGGGCCCCGTCTTCACCGAGGTGCTGGTGGCCGATGAGATCAACCGCACCCCGCCCAAGACCCAGGCCGCGCTGCTGGAGGCCATGGAGGAGCGGCAGGTCACCATCGACGGCACCACGCACGCGCTGCCCTCCCACTTCTTCGTGGTGGCCACGCAGAACCCGCTGGAGCTGGAGGGCACCTATCCGCTGCCCGAGGCGCAGCTGGACCGCTTCCTGATGCGGGTGCGCGTGGGCTACCCGCCGCCCGAGTCCGAGCTGGACATGGTGCGCGCCTTCCACCAGCGCCAGGGCAAGGCCGCCCAGGTGGAGCGGGTGCTCGATGCCTCGGCGCTCGCGGAGCTGCAGGTCCAGGCCGCGCGCGTGGCCTGTGACGAGTCCATCCTCTCCTACGTGGTGCGGCTCATCCGCGAGACACGCTCCAACCCGCGCGTGCGCCTGGGCGCCTCACCCCGCTCCTCGCAGGCGCTGCTGGCCGCGGCCAAGGCCCGCGCCGCCCTCAACGGCAGCGACTTCGTCACCCCGGACGACGTGAAGTCCGTCTGCCCCAGCGTCCTCAACCACCGTCTGCTGCTGAAGGCCGAGGCGGAGGTGGAGGGCCTCACCGCGGACGACGTGCTCCGCCAGACGTTGGAGCGCGTCCAGGTCCCCCGGTGAGTCTCGGACGGCCCGTCCCCACGGGGCTCGCCGTGGCGCTCGTCGCGGCGGCCCTCGTGCCCGCGGCTCTGGCCGTGGCCGGCTCCGCATTCCTGTGGCTCGCCGTCGCCCTGGACTCGGCGGTGCTGCTGCTGTGCGCCCTCGACTTCCTCGCCGCCCCTCGCGCCTCGGACGTGGAGGTGCGGCGCGCGGTGGAGCCCGTCCTCTCCTCGGGTACCGCCAACCCGGTGCGCCTGGAGCTGGGTCTGTCCGGCCAGAAACCCGTGCGAGGCCGCGTGCGCGACGAGGTGCCCCCGGGCGTGGACGTGCGCGGGCACGAGCAGCCCTTCACCCTCACTCCCGACGCGCCCCGCGCCACCCTCTCCTACGCCCTCACGCCGCCCGCGCGTGGAGACCTGCGCCTCGGGGACGTGCACCTGCGCCTGCTGGGCCCGCTGGGCCTGTGCGCGCGCCAGGTCCGCGTGCCCCTCGAGCAGAACGTGAAGGTGTACCCGGATCTCTCCGCGCTGACGCGGGAGGCCCTGGCGCTCGCCGTGGCCTCGGACGCCCCCGCCGAGCGCACCCTGCGCCGCTCCGCCGAGGGCCGCGAGTTCGAGTCTCTGCGCGAGTACCGCACCGGGGATGACTACCGCACGGTGGACTGGAAGGCCTCGGCGCGCCGGGGCCGCACCATGGTGCGCGTGTACCAGCCCGAGCGGAACCAGCCCGTGCTGCTGCTGCTCGACTGCGGGCGCCACATGGCGGGCCGGGTGGATGGCCGCCGCAAGCTGGACCACGCGGTGGACGCGGCGCTGCGGCTGGCCAAGGTGAGCCTGGACGCGGGGGACATGGTGGGCGTGCTCGCCTTCGCCAGCGACGTGCGCGCCTACCTCCCGCCGCGCAAGGGCCACGAGCACCTGCGCCTGCTCACCGAGTCCCTCTACCGCGCCGAGGCCGCCCTCGAGGAGAGCGACTACGGCCGCGCCTACGACTTCGCCTTCGCGCGCTCCTCGCGGCGCTCGCTGGTGGTGCTCTTCACGGACCTGGTGGACCCCGATGCCTCGGGCACGCTGCTGGCGCGCACCCTGGCGCTGCGCCCCCGCCACCTGCCCGTGGTGGCCTCGCTACTGGACGAGGATCTTCAGGGCGCCGCCACCCGAATGCCCGCCTCCGAACAGGACGCCTACGCGCGCCAGGCCGCCGCGCGCCTCGAGGAGGACTACCAGCGCACGGCTCTCACGCTTCGAGACGCGGGTGCACTCGTCGTGCGGGCCCCCGCGAAGGGCTTCGGCGCCGCCGCCATCAACACCTATCTGCACGTGAAGGCGCGGGGACTGCTGTAGCCGCCGTCGGCAGCGATGTGCCATGCAGGGGACGCGGGCGGTCTGCACGAACGCCGCATGGCCCGCCTGGCCACCTCGACACCTGCTGGGGAGCAAAAAACATGTCGGAACCGCACAAGCCGGCCATCTCACGAATCCTGCCTCGGTGGACGGCCCTGCTCCTGGTCGCGGCGTTCGCCGCCATACCGTCCTTCGCGCAGCCCGCCAGAGAGGCACCAGGAGCCGGCTCAGACGTGGCGATGGTGGCGGAACATGCGGCAGCCACCGCGGCGGACCCCTCCTCGCAGCACCTCCTACCCGTTGACTCCGCGACCATCGCGGCAGGCAAGAAAGGAGGAAAGCCGCCCTCGAAAGGCACGGCGAATGGCGAGCGGGCGTACATGCGTTTCACGCCGAAGGGCAAGCAGGAGGTCAGAGACGAGAATGCCCAGAAACATGGCGGTGAGAACCAATGCGAGAACTGCGGTGTCACGACCGTCGAGGCACAGAAGAGCCAGAAGGGCGTAACACCACCGAAGACCGAGACCCAGGTGGATCACGTCATCCCGCGAGCGAAGGGCGGAGATGGCTCGCCCTCGAACGGGCAGGTGCTGTGCAGGGAGTGCAACAACGAGAAGAGCGACAAGCAATGACCTGGACGCCCGAGCACATGTCGGATGAACACGTGAGAGTCCTCTTCAAGCTCGACAAGGAGGACGAGGATTATCCGCCCGTCGACTATGAGCGGCTCTGGGCCAGACGCCTGGACGATGGCTCGTTCGAGATCGACAACATCCCCTTCTTCGTCCGGGGTATCAGTGCAGGCGACGTGGTCGCCGCACAGCAGGAGAACGGCGAGGAAGTGGTCTTCTCCGAGCTGTTGCGTGCTTCAGGCAACAGCACGCTGCGCATCATCGTCTTCGATGAATCCCACGTGGCGGATGTCCGTCGCCGACTCCAGGAACTCGGCTGCTCGACGGAGCTGAACGTCTCGAAGATGCTGGCCGTGGACGTGCCCGCCCAGGTCGATCTCCAAGTCGTGCGCTCATGGCTCATGGAGCAGCAATCGTCGGGCACCCTGGAGTTCGAGGACGCCTGTATTCGCCACGAGTGAAAACGAAGCGGCCGAACATCGAGGCACGTGGACTGCTGGCGCCGCGGCCGTCAACACCTATCTGCACGTGAAGGCGCGGGGCATCCTGTAACTCCTTCCGTCAAGTCGCGCGCGCCACACCCTCGCGCACACGCTCGCGCGACGACGCTCCCGAAGAAAAAGCGTGCCAATCGCTCCGGAGCCGAGTTTTCGGCCTCCGCGAAGACCCCCTTTACACGCTCGTCGCACTTCCCAAAATGGCCCCCCTTTCGTGCTACACGCCTGTGCGAGCACCAGTTTCATACGGACGGGGAGACAGGGACTTGCCGGAGGTCGCGAGGGAGTTCAGGGAGCTGCGGGTGGAGGTGGATGCGGCGGCGGCGGCAGCGGCGGGGACGGAGGTCCGCGCGGACGCTGAGCAGCTGGGAAAGCCGCTGACGCCGTTCCACGAGCGTCTGCTGGCCGAGGAGCTCACCATCAAGAGCTCGGACTCGCGCGAGCGGCTCGCGGGAGCGCTCGCCGAGGCGAAGGTGGATCTCAACCCCCACCAGCTCGAGGCCGCGTGCTTCGCGATGGATTCGCTGTCGCGTGGCGGCTGCATGCTGGCGGACGAGGTGGGGCTCGGGAAGACCATCGAGGCGGGCATGGTCATCGCCCAGCTCATGGCCGAGGGGAAGACGCGCATCCTGATCCTCGCCCCGGCCGTATTGCGGGCGCAGTGGAACAGCGAGCTGCGCGAGAAGTTCGACCTCGAGTCCGTGATGGTGGACGGCCGCACCGTGCGCGCCACGGGCAACTGCTTCGACCAGCCCTTCCCCGTCATCTGCTCGCACCCGTTCGCCGCCAACAAGGCGCAGCTGGTGGCGGAGATTCCCTGGGACGTCGTCATCATCGACGAGGCCCACCGCCTGCGGAACGCCTACCGCGCGGGCCACAAGACGGGCCAGGCGCTCCGCTCCGCGCTCAGCGGCCGTCCCAAGCTGCTGCTCACCGCCACGCCGCTGCAGAACGACCTGATGGAGCTGTTCGGGCTGGTGACGCTCCTGGACGAGCAGATCCTCGGCCCCGAGCACGCCTTCCGCAGCCGCTACCGGCTGGAGGCGGAGACGGGCGGGCTGCAGACGGACGCCGTCAACGAGCTCAAGGAGCGGCTGGCCCCCGTGGTGCAGCGCACGCTGCGCCGGCAGGTGCGCGAGTACGTCCGCTACACCAACCGCCGCTCCATCGTGGAGGACTTCGCGCCCTCCGCCGAGGAGCAGGATCTCTACGAGAAGGTCAGCGAGTACCTGCGGCGCTCCGAAGTGGCCGCCATCGAGCCGGGCAAGAAGACGCTGCTCACGCTCTGCTACCGCAAGCTGCTGGCCTCCTCCACGTACGCCATCGCCCCCACCCTGCGGCGGCTCGCGGACAACCTCGCCAAGCGCCTGGAGGCGGCGAAGCTGGGCCAGCGCGCCCTGGAGATGTTCGAGCCCGAGGAGGCCAAGCAGTACGTCGAGGAGCGCGAGGAGTGGTCGGATGACCCCGCCAAGCCCGTCAGCATCCGCACGCTCGAGAACGAGCAGTGGGAGCTGAAGCAGTACGCGGACCTGGCCGACTCCATCAAGGTGAACGCCAAGGGCGAGGCCCTCAAGCGCGCCCTGGACCGCACCTTCAAGGTGATGAAGGGACAGGGCTGGCCGGAGAAGGCGCTCATCTTCACCGAGTCCAAGCGCACGCAGCAGTACCTCTTCAACCTGCTGTCGGCCAACGGCTACGCGGGGAAGATCTCCCTGCTGTCCGGTGACGCGGGGGGAGGCCCGGAGGAGCGCCGCGCGCTCGTCACGGAGTTCCGCGAGAAGACGCAGATCCTCATCTGCACCGAGGCGGGCGCCGAGGGCCTCAACCTCCAGTTCTGCAACCTGGTGGTGAACTACGATCTGCCGTGGAACCCGCAGCGCGTGGAGCAGCGCATCGGCCGCTGCCACCGCTATGGCCAGCAGCGGGACGTGCTCGTCATCAACTTCCTCAACCGGCAGAACGCCGCGGACGCGCGGCTGTACGAGCTGCTGGAGAAGAAGCTGAACCTCTTCGACGGCGTGTTCGGCGCGTCGGATGAAATCCTGGGCGCGCTGGAGAGCGGCGTGGACTTCGAGCGGCGCATCCTGGACATCTACCAGTCCTGCCGCCACCCGGACGACATCAACAAGGCGTTCGACAAGCTGCGCTCGGACATGGAGGGGCGCATCAGCGCGCGCATGACGGAGGCGCGCTCGGTGCTGATGGAGCGCTTCGACGGGGACGTGCGGCGGCGGCTGCGCATGGCGGGCGCCGTGACGAAGGAGGCGCTGGAGAAGCGCCAGCAGGGGGCGCGGGCGCTGACGGGCTCGGTGCTGGGCAACAACAGCGCCTCGGGCCGGCTCCAGGTGGCCAAGGCGGCCTACGCGGTGCGCGACCGGACGCACGACGCCATCAACTACCTCCAGCTGAGCGCGGCGGAACTGCCGGCCCGACTGGCGCGGCTGGCGGGCAGCGAGGGCTGGTGGTTCGTCTACAAGTTCGAGACGACGGGCCTGAAGGCCGAGGAGAAGATGGTGCACCTGGTGCTGGTGCTGGAACGGGACGGCAAGGGCTTCCGGGCGCTGCCGCTCACGGACGGCGAGCACTTCGTGAAGCTGTCGGCCAAGGAGGAGCGGCGCCGGCAGCCGCCTCCGGTGTCGGTGTCGCTGATGCAGGAGCAGGCGCTGATGGCGGCCAAGGAGGAGATCCTCCGGGCGGCGGAGCGGCGCAACGCGCTGGAGCTGGACCTGGCGCGGGAGCGAGCGGACCGGTACGCGGAGGACTGCCTGCTGGAGTCGCGCGAGCAGGTGGAGAAGGCGCGCGAGGCCTGGCAGGAGGCGCGTAAGGTGGTGTGCGCGCAGGAGGACCCCGCGGAGCGAGTGAAGGCCCGAGGGCACGCGGAGCGGCTGGAGCGCGAGTACCGCAAGAAGCTGGCCTCGTTGCGCAACGAGGAAGAGAAGCGCTACGCGGCGAAGGACCGGCAGGTGGCGGACCTGGCCAACAAGTCGAAGGTGACGGAGAAGCGTTCGCTCATCGCCTCCGCCTACTTCTGGCTGTCCTGAGCCCTCAATCTCCCCTCTCCCTCCGGGAGAGGGTCGGGGTGAGGGTACCGGACTACCCTTCGGAGTTCCCTGGCGCCAGGGGCGTCAACCGGACCCAGGTGGCGCCCCATCCGCCGTCGGCCTCGGAAGCGGAGCGGAACGACTCGACCTCGGGCAGCTTCGGGAGGAGGGCCTGGACAGTGCGCCTCAGCGCGCCCGTCCCCTTGCCGTGGATGATGCGGACATCGAGTACGCCCTTCTGACGGCAGGCCCAGAGGTACTCGGAGACGACGTCCTTGACGTCGCGGGGGTGAAACAGATGCAGGTCGAGGTTCCCATCCAGGGGAACTTCCACCGGTGCTTCGGGGTCGAAATCGGGGTCGCCGTCGCTGTCCTGGTCAGGGCTGACCACGGCGCTCGAGCTCCAGCTGGCGCTGCTTGCGCTCCGCGTCAAGGCGGTGGCGCTCCTGGGCGTCGCGAAATTCGCTCTCCAAGGTGGAAATCTCGTTTCGCAGGGCGGCGAATTGTTTACGCACGTCTTCCCAGGTGTCGCTGGGTTGCTGGCGTTGAGCAGCCTCCTCGACGCCAGCGCCCGCCCCTCCGGACGCCGCCATGCGTGCCACGAGCGCTGCAACAAGGACCGATCTCATGACTGCCCTTCCAAGCAAGCCGCGTGCTCAGTCCAACGGGTGACCCACCTGCTACATCCCTCACCATAAGCGCACACCCGCATTGATCAAGAGTCCACAACGCCGGTGTTTCGAGTTCGCGACATGACGCTGCGCGCCAGGAGCACGGCGGACAGGGGAGCACTTCCTTCCGCTTTGTTGTTGAGCGTAACGAAAACGGGGCGCCCGGCCCCGAGGGCCGCGGCGGAGACGCGGGCGATGGCCTCGCGGGTGCGCACGTCCTCGTCCACCAGCTTGTCGAAGGGGAAGTAGCGCCGGCGGGCCTCCTCGTAGTCGAGGTTCGGCGGCAGCATCCAGCGCACCACCAGGGCTGGAGCGCTCAGCGCCCGGGTGCGCACGGCCTGCCGCTCCACGGGGGGCATGTTCTTCCAGGCGGCGAGCACCGGACACACCCCGACGTCCGAGAGCGCCTGGGCCAGGGCCTCCGTCAGGAGGGACTCGTTGCGGAACTCGACGGCGTAGAGGGGGCCGCGGGGCAGCGCCGCGAGGAAGGCGTGCAGCCGCTCCACGAAGGGCCCGCCCTCCCCGAGGTCCTCCGGATGTTGCGGGGGCAACTGGAAGACGAGCGGCCCGGCCTTGTCACCCAATCCCTCGACGAAGGGGGCCACCACCAGGTCCCGGGCGTAGGCGGCATCCAGGAAGCGGTCGTTGAGCTGACCGCGCAGGTCACCATAGCGCTGGTGCACGGGCCAGCGCGCGAGCGTACAGGCCTCGTGGGCCTTCACGAGGAAGCGGAAGCCAGGGGGCACCTGCTCGGCGTACTCGGCGAAGGTGGAGGCGGGAATGGGAGCGTAGAAGGTCCGGTCCACGCCCACGGTGCGCAGCACGGGGTGCCGGGAGTACGCGGCGAGCCCCTCGCGGGCGAGGCGTGCCGCGGTGGCCTCGCGGTCGTAGACGATGGCCTTCCAGCCCGGGAACGACCAGGAGGAGGTGCCCAGGTGCAAACCCGGGGGAAGGTGCTCACCGAGCGCCCTCACGTCCTCGGGTTGCTCGGCGGGGCCCACGGGCTCCTCGTGCCCGCGCCGGCGCCCACGGGGCGGCGTGGGGCTGGGGGCTCCGGTGAAGAGGTCGAGCTGCGACGGATCTCTGTCTGGCATGGAGTGCTCCGGCGTACCTGATTTCAAAAGTACGCCGGAACAGGCTAACTTCCAAGGTCGAGTCGCGGAAAAAAAGAAGGCCGCCAGCCCCACGAGGAGACAGGCGGCACGAGTCCACGTGAGTGGACGGAGAGGGCTACACCTTCAAGCGGATGGCGCCGGGCAGGATGGAGATGCGGCAGGGCAGCTTGCCGGGCACCTCGCCATCCATCTCCAGGAGGACGTCCTGATCGCTCTCGGCCTCGAGGGTGCGGCACTGGAGGTAGCGCGTCTTGTTCCAGGTGATGTGGTCACCGTTGTAGACGCCCTTGGACTTGATGACGAAGTCGTGCACGCCGTAGTCGCGCCAGATGGTGAGCTCGAAGAGCCCGTCATGGGTGATGGCCTTGGGAGCCACGCACATGCCACTGCCGAAGTAGCGCCCGTTGGACACGGCGACGACGGTGATGCCCAGCTCCTCGGGCTCGCCGCCGTCCACGCGCAGACGCACGCGGCGGTCCTTGTACCTCGCCATCGTCTTGACCGTGCCCCAGACGAAGCTCAGGTTGCCGCCGAGCGCCTTGCTGCCGGTGTTGACCTCGTGGGCCACCTCCGCGCTCACGCCGAAGGAGGCGATGTTGGCGAAGTAGCGCGACTCCTTCTGGCCCTGGTGGTTGACGTACTCGGCCAGCCCCACGTCGAAGGGCTCGGTCTTGTCGGAGCGCAGCCGCGCCAGGGCCGAGTCCAGCTCCAGGTCCCACCCGAAGGCACGCCGGAAGTCGCCGCCAGTGCCCCGGGGGATGAGCCCCAGGGCGGCCTGGGGGTTGATGGCCTTGCCGTCGGCGAAGAAGCCGTTGACGACCTCGTTGACGGTGCCGTCACCGCCCACCGCGGCGACGCACTCGTAGCCATCCAAGAGCGCCTGGCGCGTCAGCCGCGTCGCGTCCATGGCGCCCTCGGTGAACCCGAAGCCGAAGTCACCGATCGCCCGGGTCACATGGCCAGAGATCTCGGCCCACCGCTTGCCCGTCTGTCCACCGGCACTGCGCGGGTTCACCACGAGGAACGTCTTCATCGCCTGGAATCCCCCTGGCCTACTTCTGCGGCAGCGGCACGGGGCGCACGTGGACCTCGCGCAGCTGCCTGTCGTCCACGTCGCCCGGCGCGCCCGTCATCAGGTCCGTGCCCATCTTCGTCTTGGGGAACGGGATGACGTCACGCAGGGACTCGGCGCCGGTCAGCAGCATCACCAGCCGGTCCATGCCCAGCGCGATGCCACCGTGCGGCGGCGCGCCGAACTTGAGCGCGTCCAGGAGGAAGCCGAACTTCGTCTTCGCCTCCTCGTCCGAGATGCCCAGCGCCTTGAACACCTCCGCCTGCACCTTCGGATCATGCAGACGGATGGAGCCGCCGCCGATCTCGAAGCCGTTGAGCACCACGTCGTAGCGGTGGCACTTCACGCGGCCCGGATCCGTCAGCAGGTACTCCACGTCCTCGTCGTGCGGCCGGGTGAAGGCGTGGTGCGCGGCCGCCCACGTCTTGGTCTCCTCGTCGTACTCGAAGAGGGGCGGGTTGACGACCCAGAGGAACTTCCACACGCCGCCGCTGCCGTACTCGGGGATGAGCCCGAGCTTCTTGGCCACGTGCACGCGCAGGTTCGCCATCACCGTGTGCACCAGCGACTCGCGGCCGAACTGGAACAGGATGAGGTCGCCCGTCTTCGCGTTGCACGCCTGGTTGATGGCCTGGCGCAGCGCCGGGGTGATCGTCTTGGACAGGGGCGACTGCGTCCACTCACCGCCCTCGGCCACCTTGGCACGCGCCAGTCCCTTGGCGCCGTTCTGCTTGGCGAACTCCTCCAGCTTGTCGCTCTCCGCGCGGCTCATCGGCTTGTCCGCGGGCAGCACCATGGCCTTGACGATGCCGCCCTGCTCCACCGCCTCCCAGATCATCGGCACGCCGCCCGCGGCGCCATGCTGGCGGATGAGATCCGTCAGCACGATGTGCTCCAGTCCGAAGCGCAGGTCCGGCTTGTCGTTGCCGTACTTCGCCATGGACTCGTCGAAGTTCATCCGCATGAACGGCGTGGGGATGTCGATGCCCAGCACCTCGCCCCACAGCCGCTTGAGCAGGCCCTCGATGATGGAGAAGATGTCGTCCTGGGTGACGAAGCTCATCTCCACGTCGATCTGCGTGAACTCGGGCTGCCGGTCCAGACGCAGGTCCTCGTCGCGGAAGCACTTGACGATCTGGAAGTAGCGGTCGAAGCCCGCCACCATGAAGAGCTGCTTGTAGAGCTGGGGGCTCTCGGCCAGGGCGTAGAACTTGCCCGGGTTGAGCCGGCTGGGGACGAGGAAGTTGCGCGCGCCGCCCGGCGTGTACTTGCCCATGAAGGGCGTCTCCAGCTCCAGGAAGCGGTTGTCCACCATGTACGAGCGGGTGATCGCGTTCATCTTCGAGCGCGTCATCAGCGTCTGCTGGAGCGGCCGACGGCGCAGGTCCAGGAAGCGGTACGCCAGGCGCTTCTCCTCCGCCGTGTCCACGTTGTCCTCGACGAGGAACGGCGTGGGCTCGGAGCGGTTGAAGATGGTGAGGTCCGAGGCCTTGATCTCGATCTCACCCGTCTTGAGCTTGGGGTTCACCTGGGCGCCGCGCGAGACGACCTTGCCCTTGATACCGATGCAGTACTCGAGCCGCAGCTGACCGGCCAGCTCGTGGGCCTCCTTGGCGATGTCCGGCTCGAAGACCACCTGCGTGAGACCCTCACGGTCTCGCAGATCGATGAAGACCGCGCCGCCGTGGTCTCGCCGGTTCTGCACCCAGCCGAAGAGGACGACTTCCTCACCGATGTTCGCCTTGGTGAGCTGCCCGCAAGTATGAGTACGCTTGACCTCGGTGATGAACGGGACCGCCATGACACCGCCTGTTACAGAGGGGTTGGAAGGGCGGGACCATAGAGAGCGTGGAAACGACGCGTCAAGGAATCCGAGAAGGCGCCGGGCAACCCGCCTGACCCGGCCCCCCGGCTTCTGATGGCCACCGGACCCGTAGTATGAAGGGCGACATGGTCCGAAAGCTGACAGCCGCCGCCGCGCTCGCGACGCTCGCCGTCTCGTGCGCGCCGGAAACCCAGACGCCCGTGAAGGTCCGTGCGCTCGTGCGCTCCAGTGATGGGCAGTACGCCCCCCTGGAGGTGGAGCTCAAGACGGTCACCGACATCGTCGCCCTCGAGGGCACGGTGATCCGGTTCCAGGGGGGAGCGAACATCCGCCTGGACTCGCGAGATCCCGAGGCCCAGGCCGCCACCACCGACGAAGCGCTGGAGCGCGCGCTGGTGAAGGAGGAGGGGCACCGCGTCACCGCCAGCTACATCGCCGATGAGGCGGGCGTGCTGTGGCCGGCGGACTTCCACACGTGGAACCTCGTCACCACGTACTACAACTTCGAGCGCGCCTGGGACTACTTCACCACCACCGCCGAGGTGAAGAAGGAGGAGCTGCCCCAGACGACGGTGTACTACTTCCCCGAGTTCGTCCTGGCCGACTCGAGCGAGAAGCCGCAGCGCGACAACGCCCTCTTCTTCGCGCCGACGCGCTCCTTCATGGTGCTGCCCTTCGAGACCGTCCAGAAGGCGCCGCTGGCCATCAACGCCTCCATCCTCACCCACGAGTACGCGCACCTGGTCTTCAACCGCCGCGTGTATGACGGCCGCGGCATCCCCGAGCCCATCGCCGCCTGGACGATCGGCGGGGGCTCGCCCACCCCGGGCCTCAACGTCATCAAGTCGCTGGACGAGGGCCTGGCGGACTTCCACGCCTACGTGGCCTCGTGCAGGTCGAGCTTCGGCTGCAACACGCGCGTGCTGGACTCCTCCTTCGAGGGCAGGCCCGTGGAGGATCGCGACCTGTCGCAGAACTGGTGCATGAGCAAGGAGCTGCGGGATTTGATGTTCTCCGGCAACTTCAGCGTGTTCTCCGGCCGCGAGTACCAGGTGGGCACCATCCTCGCGAGCGCGCTCGTCAAGGCCTCCGGGTCGGACGCCGACCGGCAGGTGCTGGCTCGCGCGGTGGCGGCGGCCTACTCGGATACCAACCCGCTGAAGTACGGCCTCAACCAGCTGGCGCGCAACGCCCTGAACAGGCAGGAGGATTTCTCCCTGGGCGCCGCCGCCCGCTCCATCGTCCAGCACATTCCCGCTGGCAACGTCGACCTGAAGCAGAGGGTGTGCACCCGGCTCGTCACCCACCTGCAGCTTTCCATCGAGGAGCTCTCCGCGGGACAGGACGCCTGCCCGCAGAGCACCACCACCTCCGACGCCTGCCCCCCGATCGCCCAATGAAAACCGTTGCCGCGCACTCCTGGCTCCTGTCCTGCCTCCTCGGGGGGCTCGCCCTCGCCACGCCCGCGCTCGGGCAGGATGACGACGACAAGCCCTACGCCTACCCGGATGAAGAAGAGTCCGAAAAGGAGGACACCTCGCAGCGCCGGCGCCGCGCCGAGCCCGAGGACACAGTGGACGATTTCCGCCGGGTCTCCGAGGAGGACGGCGAGGAGGGGAAGTTCGAGCACCTGGCGGGCCTGGACGACCCGAACACCGGCATCGCGTTCGAGGTGCTCGGTGGCGCGATGCTGCTGAGCAGCCCGCGCGGGCAGCTCGTCGACCTCCTGCCGGCCGTGGGCGGGCGCTTCACCTGGGAGTTCGGGCGCATCCTCAACGTGGAGCCGCTGCGCGAGGCGCTCTGGTTCGACGTGCGCTACACCTACGCCGGGGTGCGCGAGGGCACGGCGCTCATCATCGGCGACACGCGGCTGCACTACGCCTCCATCGCCCCCGCGTACGAGCTGACCTTCGGGGAGAGCAAGGACTACGGCGTCTACGCCCAGGTGGGCGGAGGCATCGTGTGGGAGCACACCGCGTTGGAGGTGGGTGGCAAGGTGACGCCGGTGGACGGCATCAAGTCCCTCATCCAGTACGGCGTGGGCCTGCGGGGCCGCACGCCCCTGTCCTCGGAGTCCAACCTGCGGCTGGCCTGGCGCGTGGAGCTGATGCGCTTCCGTCGCGGATACATGGACGACACCTTCCTGGGCGCCAGCGTCGGCACCGCGTTCTAGAACCCCGGGGCGGGCCGTTCGACCGGCCATGCCCCGCGGTGCAATAGGCACCCGCGATCGGGGAAAACTTTTCCCCTTTCGGGCCCTCCTTCGCCTCTGTGTTGGACTTCTCCCCCCGCAACCCCGCGATTCCACGAGGGTCACCACTGGCATGCCCGCTGCTTTGGGCTCTGGCATCGGTCAGGCGAGTCTGGTTGGGAGGCGAGGGATGAAGGACGTACCGAAGCGACACCTGGACCCCGTGTGCGGCAAGAACCTGGAGGCACCCGAGGGTCGTCCGTCCACGGAGTACAAGAAGCGAAAGTATTTCTTCTGCTCGGAGCGGTGCCGCACGGCGTTCGAGCGGCAGGCGGAACGGTTCCGCATGAACGACCTGGCACGGGCGGGTGCCCTGCTGACGCCAGGACGGGTGCGCTGGGGCATTGCCTGAGGGACACGTACCCTCACCCCAGCCCTCTCCCGGAGGGAGAGGGAGCGTCAGGCGGCGACGCGCAGATCCTTCAGCTTGAGGGACAGTCGACGCTGGCCCCGGAAGGTGTCGAAGCTGGCCTGGAAGGCCAGGTCCACAGGCCCCTCCGTGAGCGCCAGCCGATCCGCCATGCCGAAGCCAATGGCGTCCACGCTGGGCGCGTCCACCAGGGCCAGCTTGAGGTGACCAGCACCGCCCGACTTGTGCGGTAGCACGCGCGGGCGGGCCACCTGGTGGCGCAGCACCAGCACGGGCTCGGGATTGCCCTGTCCGAAGGGTCCGAGCTTCTGCAGGGCCTCCACCGCGGGCTCGTCCAGCTCGCGCACGCCCACCACCGCGTCCACCTTGCAGCGCGCAATCAGGTCCTCCGGCGTCAGCCGCTGCCGGGCGATGCGCTCGAAGGCCTCGCGGAAGGCGGGCAGGTGCTTGGCCTCCACCGTGAGGCCGGCCGCGTGCTTGTGCCCACCGAAGCGGGCCAGCATGTCCGCGCAGCCACTGAGCGCGTCGTACAGGTGGAAGCCCTCGATGCTGCGCGCCGAGCCCTTCCCCACCCCGTCCTTCACCCCCACCATGACGGTGGGCCGGTGGTAGCGCTCCACCACGCGCGAGGCGACGATGCCGATGACGCCCGGGTGCCAGCCGTCCGCGTAGAGGACGAAGCCCCGCGCCTGCTCGGCCCGCTCCGCCGCCTGGGCGAGCGCCTCGGTGAGGATTCCG
This sequence comes from Archangium violaceum, assembly GCF_016887565.1. Classification (NCBI taxonomy): domain Bacteria; kingdom Pseudomonadati; phylum Myxococcota; class Myxococcia; order Myxococcales; family Archangiaceae; genus Archangium; species Archangium violaceum. The sequence continues at coordinate 4,898,210 of NZ_CP069396.1, read as the reverse complement.
CTCTCGATGGCCTGCCGCTCCGCATTGGCGTGGTCCAACACCTTCGCCAGCGAGCGCGCCGCGTCGAGCGAGTCGGAGCACAGCAGTTGCAACCCCAGGGACGCGTCATGCAGCCGGCCCGCGGCGTTGATGCGGGGCCCGAGCCGGAAGCCCACCTGCCCGGCGGTCACGGGGCTGTCCGCGTCCAGGCCGGCCACCTCCTTGAGGGCGCGCACGCCATGGCGGCGGCCCGCCGACAGCTCCTGCAGGCCGTGGTGCACGAGGATGCGGTTGGCGCCCGTGAGGGGCACCACGTCCGCCACCGTGGCCATGGCCACCAGGTCCAACAGCGCCTTGAGGTTGGGCTCCTTGCGGGTGGCGAACCAGCCGTCCTCGCGCAGCTTCTTGCGCAACCCCATGCAGAGGTTGAAGGCCACGCCGGCGGCGCACAGGTGCTTGGTGGGGTACTCGCAGCCGGGCTGGTGCGGGTTGAGCACCGCCACGGCCGGGGGCAGCGTGGGCGGCACCGTGTGGTGATCCACCACCACCACGTCCAGGCCCAGGTCCCTGGCCCTGGAAATCTCCGCCACCGAGGTGACGCCGCAGTCGAGCGTCACCAGCACCCGGGTGCCCTCCGCGGCGATCTTCTCCACCGCCTGGAGGTTGAGGCCGTAGCCCTCGTCCAACCGGTGGGGGATGTACGTGGCCGGCCGGGCGCCCAGCTCCCGGAGGAACAGGGCCAGCAGCGAGGTGGAGCACACCCCGTCCACGTCATAGTCCCCGTAGAGGGTGATGCTCTCCTTCTCGCGGATGGCGCGGAAGAGCCGCTCCACGGCGGCGACCATGCCCTTCATCCGGAACGGATCGGGCAGATCCGCCAGCTTGTCGGACAGGAAGGCCGAGGCGGCCTCGGGCGTGCGCAACCCGCGGTGCACCAGCACGCGCGCGGAGAGCGGATGCAGCCCGAGCTCCACGGCCAGTGACGCGGCCTGCTCCTGGGGCACCTCCGGCATCAACCAACGCACGTTCGCATCTCCTCCTCGGGGGCCCTCCAGGGGCGCCCGGGATAGAAATCCACCCTCAGTCTACCTCGGAAGTCTCTGCGTGGGAACCCGACCTGGTGCTCGTCCCTCCGGCCCTGGGACGAGCAGGCGGACGAGCGTTCCTGGGATGCCCTCCGGGCGCACGCGTTGCGACGGATGCACAGCTTGAAATGCACAGCATCGGACAAGGAGATCTGCATGACACTCAGGGGCATCCGGATGGCGGCCCTGGCGCTCGGGGTGGGAGTGGCCGGTACCGCGATGGCACAGGACGGGTATCCGAGGCAAGGAGATGTGAACGTCTTCGTGGACGGCGGCATTGGCGGGTACACGGGCGATCTCGGCGGACTGACGGCCACGGGACCCACGTGGGGCGTCACCCTCAACCTCCAACCCTTCAAGATGCTGGGCTTCGAGGTGGGTTACGACGGTTCGAAGAACGACGTGACGGACGACCGCTTCCGTGCCGCCGACGCCCCCTCCTTCATCCGCCATGGCGCGAGCAGCCTGGTGAAGCTGTCGCCGCCCATGGAGCGCATCCGCCCCTTCGTGGGAGGCGGGCTCGGCGTCTCCTACGTCTACGCGCGGGGCGCGCAGGCCGGTGGCCCGTACGAGTCGGACCTGATGGAGGAGATTCCCCTGTCGGCGGGCGTCGAGTTCAACACCGGAGCGCTGACGGCGGGCCTCCGGGGCACCTACCGGATCCTCGTGGATGACGGCTTCGCGGACGCGGCGGTGCCGGGTGACGCGAGTGGCGGCCTGCTGGACGCCAGCCTCACGGTGGGTGGCCGCTTCTGACGCGCGGCCCCTGAAACACCGAAGGCCCTCGACCCCGCGGTGACGCGGAGCACGAGGGCCTTTGGTGCGCACTCAGCCGCCCCTCATCCCGGGGTGGCCTGCTGCTTCATCCCCCCACCCTTCTGACCCTCGCGAGCGGCGCGCTCGTCGAGCCAGATGGTGAGCGGGCTGGCGATGTACACGGACGAGTACGTGCCGACCACGATGCCGACGAGCATCGCCCAGGCGAAGTCGCGGATCTCTCCCACGGAGAAGATGAGCAGACCGACGAGCGAGAGCGCCGTGACGCCCGAGGTGAGGATGGTGCGGGCCAGGGTGTCGTTGACGGCGATGTTGATGACCTCCGCCAGCGGCTTGCCCTGGAACTTGGCCATGTCCTCGCGGATGCGGTCGTAGATGACGATGGTGTCGTTGACCGAGTAGCCCACGATGGTCAGCAGCGCCGCGATGGCGGTGAGGCTGAACTCGGCGCGGGTCACCAGGTAGAAGCCGGCCACCATCACCACGTCATGGAGCATGGCCGCGAGCGCGCCGGGGCCGAACTTGAAGTCGAACCGGAACGCCACGTAGATGAGGATGGCGACCATGGAGTACAGCAGCGCCATGACGCCGCGGTTGCGCAGCTGCTTGCCGACCTGAGGGCCCACGTACTCCGTGCGGCGCATCTCGAAGTCCGCCTTGCCTCCCTCCGCGCCCGTCTCCAGCGCGCTGTGGATGCGGTCCGCCATGCCGCTGGCGACGACCTGGTAGTCGAAGCCACCGGACTGCGACTGGCCCAGCTCGCGCACCTCTTCCACGCCCGTGCCCGTGCCCTCCACCGCCTTGCGGACCTGATCGGCGGTGAGCGGCTGCTCGGAGCGGAAGTTGATGATGCCGTTGGCCAGGTCCGCCACCACGTTCTTCATGGGACCCAGGGCCTTGATGGCGTTCTCGGCCTTGCCCGCGCTCTCCTCGGTGAGCTGCGTCACGCCGCCCAGCCGCAGGAGGAACGAGTTCTCCTCGGCCGCGCCGATGCTCTGCACCGACACGTCGTGCAGCCCGCCGGCCTCGGCGCGCTTGCGCACATCCGCCGCGGACACGGGGTGGTTGAACTTCACCTCCACCACCGTACCGCCGGCGAAGTCCACGCCGAAGTTGAACCCGAAGACGGCGATGCCCACCAGGATGGCCAGGTTCAACGCCGTGGAGATGAAGAGGGCCGGCTTGCGCTTGCCGATGAAGTCGATGTTCGTCTTGTGCTTGAGGATCTGCATCTGCTGTTCCCCCGGGCCCGTTTAGACGGACACCGTCTGCGCGTTACGGCCGTGAACGAAGTAGGTCATGATGACGCGCGTCACGAGGATGGACGTGAAGAGCGACGCCAGCAGGCCGATGATGAGCGTGGTGGCGAAACCGCGCACCGGGCCCGTTCCCGTGAAGAAGAGGATGAAGCCGGCGATGAGCGCGGTGACGTGGGCGTCGAAGATGGTCCAGAAGGCGCGGTCATAGCCCTGGTCCACCGCGGCGCGCACCGTCTTGCCGTGGCCGATCTCCTCGCGGATGCGCTCGTTGATGAGCACGTTGGCATCCACCGCGATGCCCAGTGTCAGCACGAAGCCGGCGATGCCCGGCAGCGTCAGCGTGGCGTTGAAGAGCGCCAGGCCGCCCAGGATGAGCAGGCCGTTGAGCAGCAGCGCCACGTCCGCGATGATGCCCGCGCCCTTGTAGTAGATGGCCATGAAGGCGATGACGAGCGCCAGGCCCACCAGCGCCGACAGGCTGCCCTTGCGGATGAGCTCGTCGCCCAGCGCGGCACCCACCTGGCGGATCTCACCGGTGGTCACCGGCGCCGGCAGCGCGCCCGCCTTGAGGGCCAGCGCCAGCGTCTGCGCGTCCGACAGCCACTCCTGCAGGGGACGGCCACCCGCGCGGCCCATGGTGATGCGCGCCCGGCCACCGCCGATGCGCTCGTTGATGCGCGGCGCCGACTGCACGTAGTCGTCCAGCACGATGGCCATGCGCCGGCCCGTGCCCTTCTCGGTGAGCTGCTCGAACTCGCGCGCGCCGGCCGCGTCGAAGCTGACGTTCACCTCCGGCTCGTTGAGCTGGCTGAGCGAGGCATCCGCGCCCGTCAGGCTCTCGCCCGTCAGTGGCACGTTCTTCTCCACCAGGAAGGTGCGGTAGCTGTCGCACACGCCCTTCTTCGTCGCGCTGGGCACGCACTCGAGCAGCACCTCGCGGCCCTCGGGCGTCTTGCCCTTGAAGTACTCCAGCAGCGCCTCGCGGTTGGGGCCCTGCAGCTGCGGGAAGCCCTCGCTGTTGGTCAGCGTGATGTTGCTGCCCTCGGGAGGAGGATTCTGCTGGATGACCTGCCCGAAGAAATCGGTCGAGTCGTCCACCATGCGGAACTCGAGCTGCGCCGTGGTGCCCACCAGCTCCTTGGCCTGCTCCGGGTCATTGCGGCCCGGCAGGGAGATCTGGATGGCGTCGGTGCCCAGCTTGCGCACGTCCACCTCGGCCACGCCCCACTTGTCGATGCGGCGGCGGATGACGAGCATCGCCTGGTCCACCGACTCCTCGCGGAAGCGGTTCACCTGGCCCTCGTCCGGCGCGAGCGTCAGCTTCGCCCCGTCACGCGCCACCCGGACGAAGTCGGTGAAGGTGGCGAGCACCTCCTTCTCGATGGCGTCCATGGTGGCCGGATCCTGCGCCGTCAGCGTCATCTGCAGCGCCTGGGGATCCGTGTCCACGGACACCTGGCCCAGCTGCTTCTCGTTGATGTAGCGGGCGATCTGATCACCCCGGCGCTCGGTCCGCTTCTGGAGCGCCGTCTTGGTGTCCACCCGCATCACCATGTGGATGCCGCCCTGCAGGTCCAGCCCCAGGTTGATGCGGTACTTGGCGGGGGGAGCCCACTTGGGCAGGCGCTGCTCGAGCAGCGCCAGGTTGTTGCGCTCGCTCTTGTCGAGCACGAACATCGAATAATAGGAGGGGATGAGGAACCACACGGTCAGCAGCGTCACGCCGATGACCAGGCCCAACCTCCAGTACCAGCCGCGGTCCATTACTTCTCCTCCTTCTTCTCTTCGGTCTTGGCGGCCGCCGTCGGCTCGCTCACCGCGAACCGGCCCGCCACGGACGACTTGAGCACGCGGATGCGGACCCCGGTGGCCACCTCGAGCGTTACCTCGCGCTCGGAGACGACCTGGATGCGCCCGATGATTCCACCCTGGGTGATGACCTCATCACCCTTCTTCAGCCCGGAGAGCAGCTCGCGGTGCGCCTTCATCTGCTTCTGCTGGGGGCGAATCATCACGAAATACATGATGGCGAACAGGCCGATGATGAAGACGATGTTCATCATCCCGCCGGGTCCGCCCGCTGCCTGGGCGAGGATCAGAAAGCTGTCTGCCACAAACCGCCTCGTTGCTTGGAAAGGGTTCGGCCCCACCGCCGTCCACCAGCGGACAACGGATAAGCCGGAAAGGTGGGCCTCTTAGCAGCAGGCGCACATCCCGGGCAAGTGAACGGCGAGGAGGGGCTGGCCTTTCCGAGGTGCGTCATGCCCGCCCGCCCACCTCCTGGGTGCCCCCCTCCGAGGGAAACTCGGGGGTCGTCAATCCGGTCCCGCTCCAAGAGGACCCGGGAACCGGCCGTCTGGATGGCCGCCGCCGGGGGTCACTTCTTCCGGGTGCGCTCGGCCTCCTGGGCCCGGGCCTTCTCCCGGAAGTCGCGGGCGAAGGTGGTGTACCGGTCCTCGGCGATGGCCTGGCGCACGTCCTTCATCAGGGTGAGGAAGTAGTGGAGGTTGTGGAGGGTGTTGAGCCGCATGGCCAGGATCTCCCCCGCCACGAAGAGGTGGCGCAGGTAGGCGCGGCTGAAGTTGCGGCAGGTGTAGCAGGTGCACGCCGGGTCCGCCGGCCGGGGATCCTTGGCGTAGGCGGCGTTGCGGATGACGACCTTGCCCTCGGAGGTGAAGAGCAGGCCGTTGCGCGCGCAGCGGGTGGGCAACACACAGTCGAACATGTCCACCCCGTGCTCCACACAGGTGACCAGGTCCACGGGCGTGCCCACGCCCATGAGGTAGCGCGGCTTGTCCCGGGGGAGCAGCGGAGCGGAGAAGGCCACGCCCTCGTGCATGGCCTCGGGGGTCTCTCCCACCGAGAAGCCACCGAGCGCGTAGCCGGGCAGGTCCGCCGCGCACACCTCCTCGGCGTGGGCCTTGCGCAGCTGCTTGTCCAGGCCGCCCTGGACGATGCCGAAGAGGGAGGAGCGCTCGCGGCTCCAGGCCTTCACGCACCGGTGCAGCCAGCGCGTGGTGCGCGCCAGGGACTTCTCCATGTAGGCCCGGTCCTCGGTGGAGGGCGGGCACTCGTCGAAGGCCATGATGATGTCCGCGCCGAGCGTCTCCTGGATTTCGATGGAGCGCTCGGGGGTCAGCAGGATGTGGCGCCCGTCCAGGTGCGACTGGAAGGCCGCGCCCTCCTCGGTGATCTTGCGCTTCTCCGCGAGGCTGAAGACCTGGAAGCCGCCGCTGTCGGTGAGCATGGGGCGGTCCCAGGAGATGAAGCGGTGCAGACCGCCCATCTCCCCCACCAGGTCGTCTCCGGGCCGGAGCATCAGGTGGTAGGTGTTGCCGAGGATGATTTGAGCATCGAGCGTCAGCAGATCATCCGGGCCCACGCCCTTGACGCTGCCCACGGTGCCCACGGGCATGAAGATGGGCGTCTCGATGAGACCATGAGGGGTGTGCACCCGACCCCGGCGGGCGCGCGAGCCCGAGGCGTCCTCGTGCAGCAGCTCGTAGCGCACCAGACTCGGCGGAACGCGGGTGTCACCCTTCTCCTTGCGCGGCTCTCCCATTGCGTCGTGTCTCCTACTCCGTCACCAGCATCGCGTCGCCGTACGAGAAGAACCGGTAGCCGGCGGCGACCGCCTCCCGGTAGGCCGCCAGGGTGCGCTCCCGGCCGAGCAGCGCGCTCACCAGCACCACCAGCGTGGAGCGCGGGAGGTGGAAGTTGGTGAGCATCACGTCCACCTGCCGGAAGGCGAAGCCGGGGCGGATGAAGAGGGTCGTCTCGCCGGGACCGGCGCGCAGGCGCCCCGTCTCGGGGTCCGTGGCGGACTCCAGGGTGCGCACCACCGTGGTGCCCACCGCCACGACCCGGCGGCCCTCGGCCTTCGCGGCGTTCACCGCGTTGGCGGTGGCCTCGGAGACGAAGTAGCGCTCCGGGTGCATGTGGTGCTTCTCCAGGTTCTCCTCGCGCACGGGCAAGAAGGTGCCCGGCCCCACGTCCAGCGTCACCTCGACGCGGTGGATGCCCCGGGCGGCCAGGGCCGCGAAGGTGGAGTCGGTGAAGTGCAGCCCCGCGGTGGGCGCCGCCACCGCGCCCGACGCCCGCGCGTACACCGTCTGGTAGCGCTCGGCGTCCGAGGCCTCCGGGGCGCGGGTGATGTAGGGGGGCAGTGGGAGGCGGCCGGCCTTCTCCAGCACCTCCGCGAGCGACGTGCCCGGCGCGGCGTGGAAGCGCACCTGGTACTCCCCTCCTCCGAGCGCCTCCAGGACCTCGGCCTCCAGCCCCTCGGGGAAGGACACGCGCGCCCCGGGCTTGAGGCCCTTGGAGGCCTGACCGAGGCAGATCCACTCGAGCGCCTCGGCCGCGCCGCCGAGCGCCTGTGAGGTGAGCGTGGGAGCGGAGGGGCGGACGACGAGCAGCTCCACCCGGCCGCCGGTGCCGACCTTGGAGCCGAGGAGACGGGCGGGGATGACGCGCGCGTCGTTGACGACCAGCAGGTCGCCCTCTCGCAGCAGGTCGGGCAGCTCGGCGAAGCGGCGGTGGGTCCACGCGCCCGAGGAGCGGCTCACCACCATGAGGCGGGAGGCATCGCGGGCCGCGAGGGGGGCCTGGGCGATCTGCGCCTCGGGGAGCTCGAAGTCGTAATCGGAGAGCAGTGACGACACGGAGGTGGGGCTTGTAACAGCCCGGACGCCGCGACGGAACGGGATGTGTCAGTAGAGCTGCTGGAGCTCGGTCCCCGGGTAGTAGTGCAGGAGGATGTCGCGGTAGGAGAGGCCCTCGTCCGCGAGCGCCTTGGCGCCCCACTGGCACAGGCCGGCGCCGTGGCCATAGCCGCGGCCATTGAAGTGCCAGCCGCCCGAGGTGCGCTCCACGTCGAACTCCAGGCTCTTGAGCTTCGTGTAGCCGAGCTTCCGCCGGAAGGCCGCCCCATCGAGCGAGGCGCCGCCCGAGGTGGCGACCCGGTTCACCCGCTGGGTGGGGGTGCGGGAGGTGACGCGGAAGCCCTCGGTGGACTGGCCGAGGGCGGCGCGCAGCTCCGAGTCGGAGACAGTGGCGCTCCAGCGGCTGGCGGGCAGGCGGCCACACGGGCAGTCCACGGCCTGCAGGTAGGGGAGGTCGCGCTGGAGGGCATCCTGGCCGGTCTCGGTGCGGCCGCCGCAGGAGGCATGGAAGTAGGCCTCGATGGGGGCGAGCTCGTAGGTGAGCACCTCGCCGCGGGTGGCCTCCACGGCGGCGCGGGTGCGCGGGTCCTCGCGGTTGACGCCGCCGTAGACCTGATGGAGCACGCTGCTGCCCATGTGGAAGGGGCTGCCGTAGGTCTCGAGCTTCTTCTGGAGGGCGTAGGTGCGAGCGGCGACGGCCTGGGCCTTGAGGGCTTCCGGAGGGAAGGAGACGGGCATCTCGCTGCCGAGCACGGCGGTGAGGTAGTCCTCGAGCGGGATGACGTTGATGAGCTGAAGCCCGTCCTTGTAGAGGCGCACCACCACGTCGCCGCGGACCTGCATATCGCCCGCGCGCAGGGGGGAGGAGCCGGGCACGCCCGCGTCGTCCGAGTCCGCGCCGGCGCGGAAGCGCACCGCGTTACCGATGACGGGCGCGCCGTTGAGCTCCAGCCGGGAGCCGCGACGACGAACGGTGACACCGTCCTGGCTGAGGGGGGAGAAGCGGGCGTCCTCGGTATCGGGACCGAAGGACAGGCCCCGACCGCTCACGCGCACCTCGCCCTGGGAGTCCCCCATGGCGATGCGCATGGTCTCCACGGCGAGCGCCTGGAGGGGCGCGAGCAAGAGCAGCAGCAGTGCAACAGGTCGCGACATGGTGGGCAGTGTAGGGGTGGATGCGTATGGCTCAAGAAATCGGCCGGCGGATGACGGAGAATGCCGCCCCCGTGTCCCCTGCCCCCGACATGTCCCGGTTGACGGCCGCCGAGCTTTGCGCCGCGCTGCGAGCGCTGCCCTACCGCCAGGCGGCGTTCCTCGTGACGAGGCTGGTCCAGGGCCGCACCCTGGAGGAGAGCGCGGTCTTCTACGGCATCTCCCGGGAAGCCTTCTCCGTGCACCTGCTGCGAGCGGGGCTGGCGCTGACGGAGGCGCTGACCCTCCCCAGCCGTCCACCGGAGAACGACGCGGAGGAGGACGTCTGGGCGCGAGCGCTGGCCGAGGCCCTGGAGCGAGAGACGGCGACCATCCCCCAGGTGTTGGCGGAGACGGTGGCAGTGTGCCGGAGACTGCGGACGCTGGGTGGGGAGGTGGCGGCGGTGCTCGAAACCACCGAGCGAGAGGAGGAGGAGTCACCGAAGCGCCGGAGGGAGGACTGGCTGAGGAAGCTGGCGGTGTTGGCGCTGCTGGGGCTGACGGCGTACATGTACTGCAACCGCCCCGAGGAGCCGCCGGAGCGCCCCACCCCGACACGACCCCGGGAGCGCTGAGGCTGGACGGAGCAAGCGGCGGCGCGTAAGGGAGACACATGCGCGCTGCGAGCCTTGCCTTGCTGATGCTGGCCCTCGTGGGATGTCACAAGCAGGTGGAAACCCGGGTGGCCGGTTCGGACGACGATCAGCTCACCACGTACGAGGCGCAGCTCGAGGAGCTGCGGTCCAGGGGGACGGAGGGGAACCTGACCTGTGAGGACCGATGCACGCTGACGACGCGGACGTGCGAGGTGGCTGAAAACCTCTGCGGGCTGGTCGAGGCGCATCCAGATCGAACGGATCTGCCGCAGAGGTGTGTGCAGGCGAGGGAGTCCTGCGCGGAGGGAACGGACAGCTGCACACGTTGCCGGGAGCGCTGAGCCAATCGAGCGGCCCTCGAACACAACCCCTCTCCCTCTGGGAGAGGGACGGGGTGAGGGTATCCGGCCCACGGGTTGTACCCAGGACCCCCTTCCCTCCCGTACGATACCGAGGTCCACCCAGGAGTCCCCATGACCCGCCGTCTGTCCATGCTGTTGCTGTCGACCTGGCTCACCGTGCCGAGTCTGGCGTTCGGGGAGGATCTGACGCCCGAGCAGATGGCGCGGATCCGGCGCGACGAGAAGGAGGCGATGGACAAGGTGAACGCGGCGCACGGCAACAAGAAGCCGTCGGAGCTGAGCACGGAGGAGCGCCGGGAGATCATCCGCGAGCAGCAGGAAGCCGCGCGAGGGGTGATGGACAAGCACGGGGTCTCGGCGAAGGACTACGCGAGACAGACGGCACGGATGGGGCCGAAGGGGAACGAGGCGGTGGCGGCGGCGGAGAAGAGCCTGGAGGCGAAGGAAAAGGCAGCGGGGGCCGGGGAGGCGAAGGCCGGGGGAGAGGGGACGGAGGAGATCCAGATCCAGCAGGGGATCAACGAAGAGAACCCGGTGATGCTGGAGGAGCAGGAGGGCGCGCCGCCGACGGTGGAGATGGGCATTCCGGCGGGAGAGGAAGACCCGGGGGCCGAGCAGCTACCCTCCGAGGCCGTGCCCTCGGAGGAGCAGTAAGCCGCGAGCCCTACCCCCAGCGCCGCTGGAGCCAGACGGAGTCATAGGGGCAGGAGCAGTCGGTCTCCTCGGGCTCGGGGTAGACGTAGCGCTCGCCCTTGTAGTTGCGGAACAGGGTCTCGTGCTCGCCGCGCTCGAGGACGTAGTCGGGCTGGAGGGTCACCTTGCCACCGCCGCCGGGGAGGTCCACGGCGAGGTGGGGGACGGCGAGGCCGGTGGTGTGACCGCGGAGCTGCTGGAGGATCTCCATGCCCTTGGAGATGGGGGTGCGCAGGTGCTCGCAGCCCTGGGCGACGTCCATCTGGTGGAGGTAGTAGGGGCGGACGCGGATGCGCAGCAGGGAGTGGGAGAGCTCCTTGATGATGCGGGCGTCCGAGTTGAGGCGCCGCATGAGGACGGCCTGGTTCTCGACGGGGACGCCGTGGTCCACGAGCCGCTCGCAGGCCTCGCGGGCCTCGGGAGTCACCTCTTTGGGGTGGTTGAAGTGGGTGACGACGTAGACGGGGGCATAGCGGCGCAGGAGCCGGGCCAGCGAGTCGGTGACACGCATGGGCAGGCACACGGGGACGCGGGTGCCGATGCGAACCATCTCCACATGGGGAATCTCGTGGAGGGGGGCGAGCAGCTCCTCGAGCCGCTCCTCGGAGAGGAGGAACGGATCTCCGCCGGAGATGAGGACGTCACGGACCTCGGGGTGACGGCGGATGTAGTCGAGGCCGCGGCGCATCTGCTCCTTGGAGAGCTCGGCCTCGCCGCCCTTGGTGATGCGGCGGCGGGTGCAGTGGCGGCAGTAGACGGAGCACGTGTCGAGCGCGAGGAAGAGCACGCGGTCCGGGTACTTGTGGACGATGGCCTCCTCGGGGCGGGTCTTGTCCTCGCCGAGCGGGTCCTCGAGCTCACCGGGGCGGATGCGGGCCTCGGCGCGCACGGGGATGGACTGCATCCGGATGGGGCAGAGCGGATGGTCCCTGTCGATGAGGGACAGGTAGTAGGGGCTGATGCCGATGCGGAACAGGGAGGAGGTCTCCTGCACGCCGGCGCGCTCATCGGGCGTGAGGGGGACGTACTTCTCCAGCTGGGCGAGGTTGCGCACGGCGTGACGCTGGTGCCAGCGCCAGTCGGCCCACTCGGCGTCGGTGGCCTCGGGAAAGAGGGCCCGGCGCCCGGCCTCGGAGGCCGGACGCGCGGAGGCGCCCTTGGAGGGCGGCACTGGGGGGAGCATCACGCCGCCTTGGCCTGATCGCGCCACCACTGCTGACCGGCCTCGGGCAGCGTGTAGATGGGGTCGAAGTACTCGTACTTGCGGGTGAGGGCCTCGGCGTCATCGCCCTCGATGCCGGTGCGGTAGTTCTTGGTCCAGTACGAGATGCCGCGGACCTGGTCGTACTCGGCGACCTGGTGGATCCACCGCTTCCCGACGAAGGGCACGTCGCAGACGATGCGCGGGGTGGCGAAGCCGGGCATGTACCCCATGATGTCGTGCTGGAGCTTCTGGGCCTCGGCCACGCTGAGGCGCCAGTGCTCCGAGTTGGGGATCATGTCGCACATGTAGAAGTAGTACGGGAGGATCTTCGCGTGATCGAGCAGGGTGAAGCACAGCTCGAGGAGATCCTTGGGGGTGCTGTTCACGCCGCGGAGCAGGACGCCCTGGTTGCGCACGTCGCGGAAGCCCATGTCGAGCAGCTTGCGGACGGCCTTGCCGACGAGCGGGGTGAGCTGGCGGGCGTTGTTGACGTGGGTGTGGAGCGCGAGGTCCACGCCGCGCTCATTGGCCTTCTTGGCGAGCCGATCCAGCCCCTGGAGGACGGAGTCCTGGAGGAAGTGCTGGGGGATGGCCATGAGGCCCTTGCTGGCCAGGCGGATGTCCCGGATGTTGGGGATGTCGAGCAGGGCGCTGACGAAGGGCTCGAGGGCCTGGATGGGGAGGTTGGCGATGTCGCCGCCGCTGACGACCACATCGCGGACGGTGGGCGTCCGGCGCAGGTAGTCGAGCATCTGCTCGTAGCGCTCCTTCTGCCCGAGCTGGAAGCGGTGCTTCTGGACCTGGGGCACGTCGTTGCCGACGAGGTCCATGCGGGTGCAGTGGCCGCAGTACTGGGGGCAGGTGGGGAGCATCTCCGCCAGCACCTTGGTGGGGTAGCGGTGGGTGAGACCTTCGACGGCCCACATCTCCGCCTCGTGGAGGCTGTCGCGGCTGGCCTTGGGGTGATTGGGCCACTCGGGGTGCCGGTCGTCGAAGGCGGGCAGCATGTAACGGCGGACCGGGTCGTTCCACAGGTCCGTCTCGTCCAGGGTGTTGAGCATCTGGGGAGGGACGAGGATGGACATGGTCGCCCGCTCGCGCTGATCGCGCTCGAGGCTGGCCAGGAGGTCATCGGGCAGGAGGTGGCCGAGGACGGCCTTGAGCTCCTTGAGGTTCTTGACGGTGTGCTTGCGCTGCCAGACGGAGCTCTCCCAATCAGCCTGGGTCACGTCCTTGTAGCCGGGCAGGCGCCGCCAGTCGGGCTCCACGAACTCGCGGCGGAGCGGATAGGAGAAAGGCTGCTGCGCGGGGCCGGCCGAGGAGGCCTTGCCGCGGATGGGCGTCGTCATGGCGATCCACCTTAATGGAAACAGCACCCGGGAGTCGGGGTCCCGGGTGGAGCTCCCTCTTTACCCAACAAAGAGAAGAGGGCAACGAATGCGTGACTACTCGACGGCGATGTTGATGAGCTTGGCCATGTCCCCCTCGGTGATGTTCACCTTCTGGGGCTTGCTCTGCTTGCCGTCGAGCTTGAAGACGACCGTGTGGCTGCCCACCGGGAGGATCACCGGGTTGCCGAACGCGGCGGGGGTATCGCGGCCGGTGTACTTGCCATCGACCCAGATCTGGGCACCGAGCGGCTTGGAGCTGCAGGCGAGCTTGCCCTTGGCGGCGGTCCGAGGGGTGGAAGTGGAGGCCTTCGCCACGACGGGCTTGGGCTCGGGCGTCTTCTTCACGACCGGACGCTCGGGGGGCGGAGCAGGCGGCTCCTCCTTCTCGAGCGAGAAGGCCACCTTCACCTCGGTCTCGCCCTCGGAGCGGAACTTGCTCGAGAAGGGCTTGTAGCCCGCGCGCTTGACGGTGAAGGAGTAGTTCTTGCCGATGGCGAGGTCGTTGAGCTTCGCGTCGGGGGTCTTGCCCACGCGCTTGCCGTCCACCTCAATCTCCGCGCCGGCCTCGCCAACGAACACCGCGGCGAACGTGGTCGGCTTGGCCGGCTGCACCGGAGCGGACGGGGTACCCGTGCCGGTTCCAGTGGCCGAAGCGGTGGTCTGCGGCTCGTCGTTCTTGTCCGGAGTGTCCGCCGCATGCTGCGAGTCCGGCGGCGTAGCGGCCTGGGTACCCGTACCCGTACCCGTACCGGTGCCGGTCTCGGTCCCCGTGGTGGCGACCTGGGAGCCGCTGCCCGCCGGCTTGGCGGGCGCGTCTGCGGGAGGCTCGGCGTCCAGGGTCACGGAAACCACCTGGGGGCTCTGTCCCTTGGCGACGGAGACTTCCTGCTCGGCGGGCAGATGACCCGGAGCGGTGGCGGTCAGCTTGTGGGAGCCCTCGGCGAGCTCGATGACCTGGTTCTGCGCGACGATCTGCCCGTCGATCCGGACCTCGGCGCCCTCGGCGGGCTGGACGGAGATCATCAAGCTGCCGGTGTTGGGACCGGAGAACAGCACGACGCCCAGGAGCACGATCACGATCAGTGCGGCGCCCGCGGCCACTCCGATGAGGGCCTTCGGGGGGAGCTTCTTCCCGATGGAAGAAGCACGCGGAGCCGACTTGCCGGACACGGGCTTCGACTTCTCCTGAGCGGAATCCTGCGCCCCCGGAGAGATGTCGATGGGGCCGGTCGCCTCCTCTTCCTGCGGATCTCTCGCCGACTCCAGGTCGTGAGGCTCCTCGCCATACTCGTCCGGAGACTCCTCGTCGGACATCCGCTGTTCGTCGTGCTCCGCCTCCGAGTGCTGGGAGGAATACGGATCCTCCTCATCCATCTCGAGCCGTGGCCGCTGGCCGGTGGGCATCGGGCTGACCATGGTACCGCCCGATTCGATCTGGCCGACGCGGGTGGCGTTGGACTCGACGGGCTCGTCCGAGTCCGGACGCGCCGTGGGAGCGGGCCCGACGACGGTGGCACCCGAGTAACCCTCCCCTTCCTCGCCGATGACCACCTGCTGCCTGCCGGCGCCGCGGAACTTCTCGCGAGGCGTGGGAGGAATGGTCTCGTCCTCGGGAGGCAGGTAGCCGCCGGTCTCACCGGTCAGGCTGTCATCGACCAGCACACTGGCCGAGGGCTCCGGAGCGGAGGAATCCGGCCGAAGGGCGCGGGCCGAGTCGACGATCTGCGTCTTGTCCCCTGCCCCATCGAGCTCCGCCAGCTCCTCCTCGGTGGGGGGCGGCACATAACCGCTCTTCACGGCGGGCTGGGCCGGAGAGGTGGGAGAGCGACCGGCCACGGGGGTGGCGGGGGTGGCCTGTTGCCGCCGCTGCGAGCGGGAGATGTCACCGGTGACGCCGGAGGTCTCGATCTGCTCCGGGCGCTCGACGGTGGAGTAGCGCTCCATCTTCTCGGCCTCACGGATGATGTCCTCCGCGAAGGCCTCCTTCATGAAGCCGGACAGGTGCTTGGACGAGTAGATGGCGTCGCCGGCGAGGAGGAACCGCATCAGGTCCTCCTGCAGATCCGACCCCCACTGGTAGCGATCCTCCGCATCGCGGGCGAGGGACTTCATCAACACCTTCTCGAGCCCCGCCGGGATGTTCGGATTGAACTGCCGCGGCATGGGCACGTCCGCGCTGCGGACCTTCTCCAGGGTGGAGAAGTCCGACTCGCCGACGAAGAGCCGCTCGCCGGTCAGCAGCTCGTAGAGGATGACGCCCACGGCGAAGACGTCGCTGCGGCGGTCGATGGGCAGGCCGCGGACCTGCTCCGGGCTCATGTAGCCGAACTTGCCCTTGAGGATGCCGGCCTGGGTCTTCTGCGAGCGGTTCGCCGCCTTGGCGATACCGAAGTCGATGATCTTCACCTCGCCTTCGTACGAGATGAGGATGTTCTGCGGAGACACGTCGCGGTGGATGATGTTCAGGTCCTGCCCGCGCGCGTCCTTCTTGCGGTGCGCGTAGTCGAGGCCCTCGCAGATCTTCGAGGCGATGAAGACGGCCTGGGCCGTGGGCATGATCTCCTTGCGCCGCCGGTAGCGCTCCAGGAGCGTGCGCAGATCCCGCCCGGCCACGTACTCCATGGCGATGAAGTAGGTGTCCTCGTGTTTGCCGAGCTCGTGGATGTGCACGATGTTGGCGTGGTTCAGCTGCACGCTGATCCGCGCCTCGTCGATGAACATCGTGATGAACTCTTCGTCCTCCGCCATCGTCGGGAGGATCTTCTTGATGGCGAGGATCCGCTCGAACCCTTCGACGCCGAAGGCCTTGGCCGTGAAGACCTCCGCCATGCCGCCAACGTTGATACGCTCGAGGAGGAGGTACTTCCCAAATAGGGTCGGCTTCTTCATTGCGTGGATCCGCCCGCACCCGGAGGGCCACAGCGCCGTCCGAGGAGCAGTGGGTGGGAAAACCGGACGAACCCGGGACTTTAGTCGGAGCACGAACGGGGAGTCAAACCGCACCTGGAGGTGGATTCCCCAAGAGTTCCAGCCACTTGGGCCAGAAACGCCGCCGTCCGAGCGATGACCCGAGCGAGCGTCCGGCCGCTCAGGCCTGGGAGCAAGGGAGCATGGAAGCGCATGCGCCCGGGACGCCAGGCCTCCGGGAGGACCCCTGGAGCCCGCAAAGGCGAAGGCCCCGAGTTCTCACGTGATGTGAGGACTCGGGGCCTTCAAAAAAAATCCGGCAGCGACCTACTCTCCCGCGCGGTTTCCCGCGGAGTACCATCGGCTCTGGAGGGCTTAACTTCCGTGTTCGGGATGGGAACGGGTGGGACCCCTCCGACATTGCCACCGGAAAACATGTGACTCGTACATACAAAGGGTAGTTTCAATTCCTGCTGAAAAGCTCTGTGCCTTCTTCCGGGCCCGGCGCCGCTGTTTGTAGCGCGCTCGGGGCCTCGACCTCGGCCTCGAATCTCCAGACTCCCTCCGGTTTACACCGGGGAGCCTGCCAGAGATTGAGGTATAGTAAGCCGCTCGACCAATTAGTACCGGTTAGCTCAACGTGTTACCACGCTTACACACCCGGCCTATCAACGTCGTAGTCTTCGACGGGTCTTCTGGGGCTTGCGCCCGGGATACCTGGTCTTGAGGTCGGTTTCCCGCTTAGATGCTTTCAGCGGTTATCCAATCGACACATGGCTACCCAGCGATGCCTCTGGCGAGACAACTGGTACACCAGCGGTGTCTCCAACCCGGTCCTCTCGTACTAAGGTCAGAGCCTCTCAAGTATCCTACGCCCACAGCAGATAGGGACCAAACTGTCTCACGACGTTTTGAACCCAGCTCGCGTACCGCTTTAATTGGCGAACAGCCAAACCCTTGGGACCTGCTCCAGCCCCAGGATGCGATGAGCCGACATCGAGGTGCCAAACCTCCCCGTCGATGTGAACTCTTGGGGGAGATAAGCCTGTTATCCCCGGAGTACCTTTTATCCGTTGAGCGATGGCCCTTCCATTCAGGACCACCGGATCACTATGACCTGCTTTCGCACCTGCTCGACATGTCTGTCTCGCAGTCAAGCTCCCTTATGCCATTGCACTCGCCGCCCGGTTTCCAATCGGGCTGAGGGAACCATCGCGCGCCTCCGTTACGTTTTGGGAGGCGACCGCCCCAGTCAAACTACCCACCAGACAGTGTCCCAGCTCCCGTTGAGGGGGCATGGTTAGACACCAGAATCCGACAGGGTGGTATTTCACCGTTGCCTCCACCGAACCTAGCGGCCCGGCTTCAAAGGCTCCCACCTATCCTACACAGTCGAACCCTAGTGTCACTGTCAAGTTGTAGTAAAGGTTCACGGGGTCTTTCCGTCTTGCTGCGGGTAAACTGCATCGGCACAGCTATTTCAATTTCGCTGAGTCCCTCTCCGAGACAGTGCGGAAGTCGTTACTCCATTCGTGCAGGTCGGAACTTACCCGACAAGGAATTTCGCTACCTTAGGACCGTTATAGTTACGGCCGCCGTTTACTGGGGCTTCGGATCATCGCTTCGCCTTGCGGCTGACGAATCCCCTTAACCTTCCAGCACCGGGCAGGAGTCAGACCCTATACGTCGGCTTCGTGCCTTCGCAGAGTCCTGTGTTTTTGGTAAACAGTCGCTACCGCCATTTCTCTGCAACCTCTCTCGGCTCCAGCTGTACGCCTTCACCTACCAGAGGCCCACCTTCTTCCGAAGTTACGGTGGAAATTTGCCTAGTTCCTTGGAGGAGAGTTCTCTCAAGCGCCTTAGGATTTTCTCCTCACCCACCTGTGTCGGTTTGCGGTACGGACACCCTGTAGACTCCCCGCGGAACTTTTCTTGGAAGCCGAGCATCAGCAACTAACCCCTTGCGGGGCGCCGTCGGGTCTCGGGGATAGCTGCCGCGCCTTTTCATCGTACGCGACACCCCTACGCCTTTGGACTGGCACAACCACCGGCCAGCTCGCCTAGCTTTCTCCGTCCTTCCTCGGTTCAACGTCTACAAGATGGCG